>JAYVTU010000235.1:0-3350 GCA_043788485.1 Planctomycetota bacterium | reverse complement strand
CGAAGCCGCACAGCTCGCCGAGCTGTGCATGCTGATCGGCGCGCTGCTGGCGGGCAATCGCTTCTACGCTCCGATCCTCCGCGCCGCCGGCATCGATGCGGAGATTGATTCGCTGAACACATTCCGCAACCGCGTCCTGCTCACAACCAAGCCGCAGCTCGCCGCCGATCAGCAGGCCAAGCCGCCGTATGGCACGAACCTGACGTTCCCGCTGGATCACTACACGCGGTTTCACCAGACCAGCGGGACAACGGCAGCGCCGCTGCGCTGGCTCGACACGCCGCAAAGTTGGCTGTGGATGGTGAATAATTGGAAGCGCGTTTTCCATGCGGCGGACGTGGAGGCCGGCGACCGCGCGTTCTTCGCGTTTTCGTTCGGGCCGTTCCTCGGGTTCTGGGTCGCGTTCGATGCGGCAACGCATCTCGGCTGCCTCGCCATCCCCGGCGGCGGGATGAGCAGCGCCGCGCGGGTCCACGCCATCCTCGACAACCGCGCCACCGTCCTCTGCTGCACGCCCACCTACGCCCTCCGCCTCGCCGATGTCGCCGCGGAAAGCGGCATCGACCTCGCTAAATCCGCCGTCCGCAAAATCATCGTCGCCGGCGAAGCGGGCGGCTCCGTGCCCGCCGTCCGCAAGCGCATCGAAAGCCGCTGGCCCGGCGCCAAAGTCTTCGACCACCACGGCATGACCGAAGTCGGCCCCGTCAGCTACCCCTGCAAACACCGCGAAAATGTGCTGCACATCATCGAATCCGCGTATCTCGCCGAGGTGATCGACCCGGTGACGCTGCGCCCCGTCCCCGCCGGCGCGATCGGCGAGCTCGTGCTCACCACGCTGGGCCGCACCGGTTCGCCGGTCCTGCGCTACCGCACGGGCGATACCGTCCGCGCCGAAACCGGGGCGTGCGCTTGCGGCACGCTCGACATGGCGCTCGTCGGCGGCATCCTGTCGCGCTGCGACGACATGGTCGTCGTGCGCGGCGTCAACGTGTACCCCGCCGCCGTCGAGCAGATCGTCCGCGGCGTCCCGGGCATCGGCGAATACCGCGTGACCATCGAGCAGGACGGGGCGATGGCGGAGATGGGCGTCGAGATCGAGTCGGAGCGCGGCGAGGCGGCGGCGGCGCAGCTCGAATCCGATTTCCGCTCTTCGCTGTCGCTGCGCGTGCCGGTCAAATGCGCCGCGCCAGGTTCGCTGCCGCGCTTCGAGTTCAAGGCCCAGCGCTGGGTCCGCCGCACCCCCACGCCCAAAAGCACCGGAGCCGCACGATGACCACAGCGCCGCGCCTGCAGCTCGAGCACGTCGCCATGCAGTTCGCCGGCGTCGACGGCGGTGCGCCCGCGATCGTGCTCAAGGACGTGAACCTCGCCGCCGCCGCCGGCGAATCGCTGGCGATCATCGGACCGTCGGGCTGCGGCAAAAGCACGCTCCTGAACATCATCGGAACCCTCGACCGCCCCACCAGCGGCAAGGTGATCCTCGACAACACCAACCTCGCCACGCTCACCGACAACCAGCTCGCCGCCCTGCGCAGCCAGAAGATCGGCTTCATCTTCCAGGACCACCACCTGCTCCCGCAGTGTACCGTCCTCGAAAACGTGCTGATCCCCCGCTCGCCGCCGACACCCAGGGCCCCGAATCCCTCGAACGCGCCCAGCACCTCCTCGACCGCGTCGGACTGGCGGACCATTTCAACCACCGCCCCGGCCAGCTTTCCGGCGGTCAGCGGCAGCGAGTCGCATTCGTCCGCGCGCTGATCAACAAACCCGCGATGCTCCTGGCCGACGAACCGACCGGCGCGCTCGACCGCGACGCCGCGGCGAACCTGACGCTGCTGCTGCTGGAGATGAACCGCGAGCAGAAGGTGACGATGATTCTGGTCACGCACGCGCAGGACCTCGCCCGGCAGATGGGCCGCGTGATGGAACTCGACGCCGGCGTCCTCCGGCCCGTCAAGGGGTGATGCGATGACCGCGCTCACGCTGATCCTTCGAAGCCTGCTGCATCACTGGCGCTCGTCGCTGGGCGTGGTCGCCGGTGTCGCCGTCGCCTCCGCCGTGCTCGCCGGGGCGCTGCTGGTCGGCGATTCGGTGCGCGACAGCCTGGGCCGCGTCGCGCTCCAGCGGCTCGGGAATTTCCAGTACGCCATGACCACGGGCGATCGGCTGTTCACCTCCAGCGTCGCATCGCCGGGCTCCGCCGTGATGCTCGACCTCGGCGGGATCGCGACCGTCCAGGGCGGCCAGCGCCGCGTCAGCGGCATCCACGTCCTCGGCGTCCCCGCCAAGCCCGCGCTCGACGGTGTTTCCACCCTCGGCAAAAAGGAATGCGCCCTCGGCGCCCGCCTCGCCGAACGGCTCGACGTGAAACTCGGCGATGATGTCGTGTTCCGCGTCGCCAAGCCCAGCGCCCTGCCGCGCGACATCCCGCTCGGCTCCGAATCCGATGACTCGGTGCAGTTCACCGCCAAGCTCGCCGCGATCCTCGACGACGATCACCTGGGCCGCTTCAGCCTCCGCGCCGAGCCGACTGCGCCGCTCAACGCTTTTGTGCGACTCGATGAATTGCAGCTCGCCGTCAACGTCCGGGACCGCGTCAACACGCTGCTCAACGCCACCGATGGCAGCGCACAGATCGCCTCACAATGGCGGCTGGCCGATGTGGGGCTCGAGCTGCGCGTGCTCGACAAGCTCGGCGTCATCGAGCTGCGGTCCGATGAGGTGTTCATCGACCCGCTCGTCGAAAGCGCGGCGATCGCCGCCGTGCCCGACGGGCATCCGGCGCTGACCTATCTCGTCAACACGCTCGCCGCCGACAAGCGGGAAACGCCCTATTCCATGGTCGCCGCGATCGACAACGTGCCGGAGGATTCGATCGATATCACGCAATGGCTGGCCGACGATTTGGGCGCCAAGCCCGGCGACACGGTGACGCTGAAATATTTTATCCTCGGCGGCAATGGGGGCAGCGGCGCGCTTCGCGAAGAATCGGCAAGCCTCAAAGTGCGGAGCATCGTGCCGACCGAAGCGCCCGGCGGTGATCGCGAGCTGATGCCCGCCTTCCCGGGCCTCGCCGACGTCGACAGCACCAGCGACTGGAAGCCCGGCATCCCGCTCGACCTCAAGCGCATCCGCGACAAGGACGAAAAGTATTGGAAGCAGTACCGCGGCACGCCCAAGGCTTTCGTCTCGCTCAACTGGGCGCAGCACGAATGGGGCAACCGCTTCGGAGGCGCGACCGCGATCCGCTGGCCGATCAAGGGCAACGACCGCGCGAAGATCGAGGAGGCGATCCGCTCCAAGCTCGACCCGCGCAGCCTCGGCCTTTTTCTCCGCCCCGTCGCCGCCGA
>JAYVTU010000234.1:0-3880 GCA_043788485.1 Planctomycetota bacterium | reverse complement strand
CACTGACAACCGGAGGAACCGGTTGACAGTGGCACACGATCCCAAGCCCCGCTGTTCACGTCGATGATCTCATGCGCGAGGATTAATCACGATCCGTATAAGGCCACGATTGTCGCAAAAAACGCTGATCCTTGTTGCCTTAAGCTAGGGTACACCAGCAATTTGATTCAAGCCGAAATCAAGCCATTGTCCGTCGTCCTCGGCCCAAGCCGCATCAATGCGACAACCATAATCAAAGACGAAGACGACACATTGATGGGATTGAGTCCTGCGGAGCAACCCGGATCTCCGATGCGCCTTGATGCGTGTCTCAGAGGAAAGGACGGATTAGACCTTTTATCGATCGTCAAGAACGAGTGGCGAGTGGGAACTCGTCATTACGACGTTACTGTCAAGGGCAATAGGCTCGAAGTGCGTCGGGCACTCGGCGAAATCGTCCTATCGATGAATATCTTGTCTGATAAGGAGGTTCAAATCCGGCGGCTACACATGTTCCATAAGGGATATGAAATAACGTGTAATGAGGAAAGCCTTAGCTTTAAAAAGCCCGGCGGTGGGAAAGTCATTCTGAATGCCAAAGCCATCACGGCGGATGTTGCCTTATGGTTCCGCGGGGGAAGTTTGCAAATTGCGGCTAATCATCAAGGTCAGCGATAGCGATGTGATTACTCAGCAAGCGCCTTGCGCTGTGCCGCGAGCAACTTCTTGATCCCCGCGCTGGCGAGGTCGAGCAGCGTGTCGAGTTGTTTGCGGTCGAAGACTCCCGCTTCGCCGGTGCCTTGGACTTCGACGAATTTGCCGCGGGCGTTCATGACGACGTTCATGTCGACGTCGGCTTTGCTGTCGAACTCGTAGTCGAGGTCGAGGCGGGGTTGGCCATCGACGATGCCGGCGGAGACGGCGGCGACGGGGCTGATGATCGGGTCGGCGGCGATGAGGCCGGTCGAGCGGGCGTGGGCGATGGCGCTGGCGAGGGCGACGAACGCGCCGGTGATGGCGGCGGTGCGCGTCCCGCCGTCGGCGGAGATCACATCGCAGTCACACTCGATCATCACGCCCGGCATCTTCTTCATGTCCACGGCGGCGCGCAGCGCCCGGCCGATGAGCCGCTGAATCTCGGTGGCCCGGCCGTCGGGGCCCCGCTTCTTGCGCTGCTGCGTCGAGCCGGGCAGCATGGAATACTCGGCGGTGACCCAGCCCTTGGTCGGCTGCTTGGTCACGGGATCGAGCAGCCACTTGGGCGTTTCGCTGGAGATGCAGGCCGTGCACAGCACGCGCGTCTGGCCCATCGTGATGAGCACGGACCCGGGCGCGGCGGTCGGGAAGCGCTCAATGGTGACGGTACGGAGCTGATCGAATTTGCGGAGCTTGTGTTTGGCCATGGGGGGGAGTTTAACGACAAACCACAAGAAAATGCTCAATGACCAATGACCAATGACCAATGCTCAAGTTCAAGATGGACGCAATCCGACCTTGAGCATTGGTCATTGAGCATTTGCCTTTTTCGCCGGCCTTCGGCACAGCGCAGCAAGCGAAGCGGCGGCGAGTGTGACGAGGCTCATCGGTTCGGGCACGATCGGCGGGCCGGGCGTCGGCGGGGTGGTGGAGCCGCGCGGGGTGGAATCGTTGAATGACCCGGGCACGAAGAAGTCCGCGGCGATGTAGGGCGGCTCAATGAATTCGACAATCGCCTCCTGCGGTCGGATCGCCTCGGCGTACCAGAGGAGTTGCAGCGTCTTGAACGCCGCGAGTCGGTCGAATGTTTCGCGGTACTCGCGGTTGCCCGTGTCGAGGATCTCGCCGACGGGCGAAGCGGGGGCGTAGGCGTCGGCGGGATTGTCGCCGAGGACAGCGGAGTTGTCGGTGATGTGATTGTTGACTTCGAGGAGCCTGCGAGAGCCATCGTCGAGCGCCCAGCCCGAGGGGTGGCCGGATGGCTCGGCCCCGCCGTTCTGCGTGTAACGGATGTCCATGACGGAGCCGCTCGCGCTCACGGTCAGCGCCAGCACCCAAAGCCCCATCGTGATCATCATCCCCCTGCGGATCATCTCGTCTCCCCCCTGCGACAGCGGGGATATCCCCTACCTCGAATATAGACGGGTAAAGGATGGGAATCGCAGAAGCGCGCGGAAACGTCGGGCCAGAGGTGGCAATCCGCGATGGCGACGATGAGGGATTTGACGACGCCCGATAATAAAGTGGCGGCGGCGGCGATGATGCGGGCGGGAATAGGGATCATCGCGCTGCCTCCGTGCAGACCGGCGGGGACACGCGGTTCACGGTGTGGGTGAAGCTTCCGTGCGTGTCGGCGGATCATTCTGCGGTGCGGCGGGGCTGGCTGCAAGCGCAAAACGTCTTGCGTCTCGCGTCTCGGGTCTCGCGTTCCCCGTCTTCAACGCAAGGCGCGAGACGCATGACCCGAGACGCAAGACCGATGTTCGCCGCCCCGTTACAATGCCCCCATGCCCGCACGAGCCAAAACCGCCCTTTTCCCGGGCACGTTCGACCCGATCACCAACGGCCACCTCGACGTGATCCGCCGCGGCCAGCACCTCTTCAGCGAGCTGGTCGTCGCTGTCGCACACAACCCCGCCAAGACCGAGCTCTTCAGCATCCCCGAGCGCGAGGCGATGATCCGCTCGATCCTCGAAACCGAGAAGATCGACGTGAAGCTCGAAACGTATCGCGGGCTGACCGTCGACTTCGCCCGCAAGCGCGGCGCGACGGTGATCCTGCGTGGCCTGCGCAATGCGACGGACCTGGCGTTCGAGTTCCAGCTCGCGCTGACCAATCGGGCCGTCGCCGACATCGAGACCGTCTTCATCATGTCCGGCGAACCCTTCGGCTTCACCAGCTCCAGCCTCATCAAACAGATCGCCGCCGCCGGCGACCTCGACCGTCTCAACAAGCTGCTCCCGCCGCAGGTCATCGACGCGATGAAAGGCAAGCTCGACCGGATACGCCAGCTTGCAAGGTCGAGCGATGCGATGGCGCAGTAGAGGGTTCGGGGTTCAGGGTTCAGGTCGAACCCGAGACCACCGAGCTGGAATCCTGTGGCTGTTTTCCTACCTGAACCCTGAACCCCGAAAACGAAACCCATGTTCGACTACCGCGTGATCTCCATCGGCACCCTCTCCCGCAATCCGCTCTGGACCGAGACCGCCACGCTGCGCACGCCGCATGCGACGACGACGCTCATCCGCGCCGGCGACCGCGTCATCCTCGTCGATCCCGCGCTGCCGGCGCAGGCGATCGCCGCCCGGCTCAACGAGCGCGCCGGTCTGCGCCCCGAAGCGGTCACCGACATCTTCCTGACTAATTTCCGCCCGGCGCACCGCGGCGCGCTGCCCGCATTCGTCAACGCCCGCTGGCTCATCCACGCCGCCGAGCGCGAGACGGTCGGCGTCCAGCTCGTCGAGAAGCTCGAGAACGAGCAGGACGAGGATGTCCGCAAAATCCTCCAGCAGGAGATCGCGCTCCTCCGCCGCTGCGAGCCCGCGCCCGATTCCATCGCCGACGGCGTGGACCTCTTCCCGCTCCCCGGCTACACCCCCGGCACCTGCGGC
This sequence comes from Planctomycetota bacterium, assembly GCA_043788485.1. Lineage (GTDB taxonomy): Bacteria > Planctomycetota > Phycisphaerae > Phycisphaerales > Zrk34 > JAYVTU01. The sequence continues at coordinate 314 of JAYVTU010000234.1, read as the reverse complement.
CTCCTCCTGCCCCGCCCCCAGGCCACCATCCTCATCGCCGGCGATGCCGTCGCCACACTCGAACACCTCGAACGAGGCCAGGTCCTCAGCGGCTGCTACGACACCGCCCAGGCCACCGAGAGCCTCAAAGAAGCCATCGAGATCGCCGACTGGATCATCTGCGGCCACGACAACCTTGTGCCGAATATGACGAAGCGGCTGTTCTGAAAATTCCCGGGTGCCACGGCCAGCGCAGGCTTTGCGGAGTCGGCCGTGTGTCTTGGCGCACGACCCGGGGACACGGCCGACTCGAAGACTCGCTGGCCGTGGCACCC
>JAYVTU010000233.1:0-12793 GCA_043788485.1 Planctomycetota bacterium | reverse complement strand
CCTGTTTTTGAGCTGTTTCATCGCTCAGAGGCGCAGGATTCTGGTCATGATGATCGTAACCAGTTAAATCTATTCGAGTAATGACCGGACACTACTGTTCCAATGATCAAATTCCAATGGGGAAGATCGCGCGACGCGGTTCCCGTTTCGTCATTGGAATTTGATCATTCATTCGTCATTCGAATTTCGTCATTCGTCACTCGCTCCCGCGTCTAGTGCTCGGGCGAGATGAACGCATCCTGGCGCACGACGGGGGGGAGCGTGATGGGCTTCAGGTCTTTGCCGGTGATATTCATGATGGCCCAACGTGCGGCGCACATAATGTTGATACCATCGGAAGCGTAGCGCGTGTGGAGGCTTTCGGTCTGGCCCGGGGCTTTCATGCGGCCGGTCGCGATGATCGAGGCGAGGCGGACCTCCTCGGCTTCGGGCATGACGGGATTCAAGTCGGCGGCGCGCTCCATGAGCGTCGCGGCGAGCTTCGCATCGGGCTTGCCCTCGTGGATGAGACCCAGGGCCCAGATCGCGGCGGCGCGGGCGCGGGCGGTGGGGGCGCTGAGCTTGGGGATGACGCGGCGGAGCGCCGGGTCGGCCTCGGCGACGCGCCAGACGCCCAGGGTCTGGCCGATCTCATCGATGATCTGCGATTCGACGGAGTTGTCGGCGGTGAGTTTGGTGTACGCCTCGGGCTTGGGGCTTGGCGGGAGTTTTTTCTTGCGGGCTTCGGTCAGGTCCACGAGGCGGCTGTAGATCTTGATCAGCGGGGCGCGCGTGTCGGCGACGTTGAGGCTGCGCAGGGCGATGACGGAGGCGACGCGGACTTCGAGGCGCTGGTGATCGACGGTTTTGACGAGGTCGACGGCGGCGGGTTTTTCGTCGAGTTCGCCGAGGAGGAGGATGGCCTGCTCCGATGCGCGCCAATGCGGGGCAGGGTTCTTGCCGATCTCATCGACGGCTTGTGCGAGGAGCTTTTTTGCCACAGCGCGGATCGACGGATTGAGCGATGGATTGGCGGCGAGTGTGCGCAATGACGTGCGCGCTTCAACCCGCACATCGGGGTGCGGATCGTTCAGAAGCGGGCCAAGCAATTCGACGGCGTCGGATGCATGCCAGATCGGCGTGCTTTTCACGGCTAGCAAACGCACAAGCGGGTCGGCCGATTTCACCAATACGGGGGCGAGGGGCCAGATGTCCGCCGAGTCGTCGAGTTCGAGCAGGCGGCGGAGGGCGATGGCCTGGACAGCGGGTTCGGGGTTGACGGCGAGTTTGACCAGCAACGGTTCCGCGGGCTGAGGGGCGTGTTCATCGGAATGTGCCAGCAGGCGGGCGGCGATGAGTGGGTCTTTCTCCTGAAGTGCTTTTGCGAAATGTACTTCGTCGAAGTCACCTTTTTCGACCACATGGAACGCATCCGCGGCGGCGAGGCGAAGCGAGAGTGGATTCGCAGGATTCTCGAAGGTGGCGATCAGCGTTTGAGTGAGTGGCGGGGTGAAGTTGTCGGGCGGGAGTTTGGCCGCCGCTGTGCAAGCGGATTGGCGCAGAACCATGGGTGTTGACGCAGACGTGATGCGCGCGGCCCAGACATCGCGGGCTTCCCACGGTTTCCAGCGGGCGAGAAGTCTGTCGGCGATGAGGGCCTGATCGATTTGCACCGGGTCCCACGGATTTGAATCCGTGGGCTTCGCGGTCCACTTGAGGAGCGTGGGCGCGGCTTGTTTGAGGTCGAGTTCCTCGACGACTTTCGCGGCGGAGAGGCGGACGAGGGGGCGGGGGTCGTCGAGCAGTTTGATGACGCGGTCGCTCAGGGCGGTGAGCTTGAGATTGCGGATGTCGGCGAGGGCTTCGAGGACGGTGGATTCCTGCGGTTGATCGAGCGCGGCGTTCATGAGCTCGGCCATGCGCGGGTGGAGCTGAATCTCGGCGACGGGGAGGGTGAAGAGTTTTTCGTCGTCCATGGGGGCGGCGAGGAGCGAGCCAGCGAGGAGGAGAGTGAGCAACGGGATGATGGCGATTTGTTTCATGGTGCAGACCGAAAACACGGCCCAAGGGCCGTCGCTAAACGGGGAGCGGGTCATTGGGGTTTGGTGAGTTGCCACGTTCTGAACCAGAGCACCGCGGCGCACACGGCGGTGGCGGAGCCGATGAAGATCCAGTTGCCGGGCAGGAGGTGGTAGTCGGTCATGCCGGGCATCTTGATAGCGGCGAGGGTGGCGGCGAGGGGGTTGAACTGGAGGATTTGTTCGACGAGCTGATGGGTGAGGAGCGAGCCCTCGGCGAGCCAGGGGAGGAGCGTGACGACGCAGAGGCCGAGCAGGATGACGTAGGCGGCGGTTGTCGCGGCGGCGGTGCGGCGGCAGACGCTGGAGCAGGCGGCGCCGAGCATGAGGGCGAAGAGGGAGGTGAGGCAGAGGCTGATGAGGACGTTGTAGACGCGGTCGGCTTTGCCGTAGTCGATCATGAGGAGGATGGCGTAGCCGGGCAGCGTGGCGAGGAGGATGAGCAGGAGCGTCCAGCCGACGCTCAGGAGTTTGCCGACGATGATGCTGCGTGCGCTGAGCGGTGTGACCTGGAGCAGTGTCCATCCGCCGCCTTCGAGTTCGCCGCTGATGAGGGCGCTGGAGAGCGCGGGGGTGACGAGGACGATGAGGCCCATCTGGAAAATGACAAGGACGCCGCCCATGTAATCGGGGCTGATGAACATGGTGCCGAGCGTGGAGAGGAGCATGAGGAGCAGGCTGACGACGACGCAGGTTCCGATGAGGCGGACCATCCAGTGCGCCCGGCCGAAGGTGCGTGTGCGGAACTCCTTCATCATCACGGGATTTTCGTAGTTGGCGATGGAGCCGGTGCGGCGGTTGGGATCGATGAGGAACATCACGCGGCGGAAGACGCGCACGCCCTTGGTCTGATCCTCGGTGATGTAGCCCTTGTCGCGCGGGCGGTCCATGCTGTGCGGCTGGAGCTTGGTGAGCGTGACGATCGCGCAGAGCACGATCGACGCGATTGCCCAGAATGCGTAGCGGCTGACCGGATCGAACTCGGCGACGAGCCCGCGCGTCGCGACTTCCTGGTGGCCGACGATGTTCATCACGGCCGGCAGCGGGCTGAGCGACGCGAGGTGCTGGATGGTGCTATCGATGATTGGCCCGAGCCCGTGGCCCTGGAGCATGTAGTAGGGGCCGACGACGATGATGGCGAGGAGGAGGATCAGGCCGTAGGTGGTGCGGAGCGCGGCGTCGGTGGATTTGGCGATGGAGGAGACGAGGAGGCCGAGCGTGGCGTATTGCGCGGCGGCGAGCGCGAGGACGGCGTACATCACGGCGAGCTGATGGACGGAGACGCCGCCCATTGCGAAACACGCGGCGGCGGCGGGGAGGCTGAGCACGAGGAGGATGAAGATGAAGCCGAGCGCGCCGGACAATTTTCCGATGAGGATCGCGGTGGGAGTCAGCGGGCTTGTGAGCAGGAGGCGGAGCGTTCCCTGCTGGCGTTCACGGACGATGGCCATTGCGGGGAAGGCGGGGGCGAGGAGCATCAGGCCTGTGAGCAGGCCGTAGGCGAAGACGGCGAGGAGTTGCTGGGCCTGGCGTCCGCCGAGGTTGACGGTTGCGTTGTCGGGCCAGACGAAGATGACGAGCGCGGCGAGGGAGCCGGCGAAGAGCAATTGGATGAGCCAGCCGCGCGGTTGGCGGAGCTGCTGGATGAGTTCGCGGGCGATGATGGGGTTTGCCATGTGTTTATCCGGCGACGGCTTTTCCATCGGCGCGCATCGCGCCTTTTTCGCGGAGGCCGGTGACTTCGAGGAAGGCGTCCTCGAGGTCCATCGGGACTTCGGCGAACTGCGTGATGCTGATCCCGCGCTGCACCGCGGCGGTCAGTAGCGCGGCGAGTTTTTTGTCGTCGGCGGCGCTGGTGAAACGGATCTCGCCCTCGGCGGGGCTTGCGGTGATGATCGCATCGCTTTCGAGGGCGCTCTTGAGCCACTGCGTCACGGGCTCGACCTGGTTCGGATCCGCGAGGGAGATTTCGATCATGCGACGCTGGCGGACCTGGTGCATGATCTGCTCCAGCGTTCCGAAGGCGAGCATTTTTCCGCCGGTGATGATCGCGACGACGTCGCAGATGCGCGAGAGTTCGGGGAGGATGTGGCTTGTCACGATGAGGGTCTTGCCCATCGCGGCGAGGCGGAGGAGGATGCCGCGCATCTCGATTCGCGCGGCGGGATCGAGGCCGTTGGCGGGCTCGTCGAGGATCAGCACGGCGGGGTCATGCAGCAGCGTTCGTGCGATGCCGACGCGCTGTTTCATGCCATGGGAGAGGGCTTCGACGAAGAGGTCGGCCATCCAGGTCGTGCCGGTGATGTCCATCACCTCGGCGATGCGGGTGACGCGCTGCTTGCGGGGGATTTTGAACGCGGCGCCGAAGAAGTCGAGGTACTCGCGGACGCGCATGTTGTCGTAGCCACCGAAGATGTCGGGCATGTAGCCGACGAGCTGCTTGAGCTGGCGGACGTCCTTGGAGCAGTCGTGTCCGGCGATGAATGCCTGGCCGGAGGTGGGGCGAGCGAGGCCGACGAGGATTTTGATGGTGGTGGTTTTTCCGGCTCCGTTGGGGCCGATGTAGCCGAGGATCTGGCCCTTGCGGAGCTCGAGGTCGAGCGAATCGAGCGCAACGAAATCGCCGTAGCGTTTGGTGAGCTTGATGCACTGGACGGCGGGCTGGTCGCTCATATCGATGCTCCGGCGGCTATTAATTTGGCTTCTGCACCACGCCCGCGGCTTCGAGGCCGAAGGCGCGGATGGTCCACATGTCCGATTCGCGGGCGCGGGATTGGCGGCCGGGCTGGTGCAGGGCGGTGTTCTGGTCGGCGGTGTTCTGGACGTCGAAGGCGAGGAGGATGGAGCCGGCGTCGTCGAGCTGGAGCTTTTCGACGGGCAGGTTGATGCGCTGCGGGCCATCGGGATTGTGGATGACGGCGAGTTCGATCGCGGCGTCGCCCTGGACGGTGAGGATGCGCACCGTGCGGCCGGGCGCGGTGATGTTGAGATGGACGACGGCAGCGGAGAGCTTGAGCGGGAGGATTCCTCGTGGGAGCGTGAAGCGGCCGACGAAGGCGCTGGCTCCGGGGATCTGGGGGAGCCAGGTTTGCGTGTCGGGCCTGTAGATCGGCGAGACGGCGAGCGGGACTTTGGGGCCGGGGCGGACGGGCTCCATCGGGATGAGCATCCACGGCACGCGCACCTCGGAGCCGGGCGCGGAGGTCGCGAAACGGAGTGGGAGCGACCAGATGGCCTGCTGCTTTTTATTGAGCGATGGCGTGAGATGGATTGCGGTGTCGAGGCCTTCGGTCCAGAAGAGGAGCGTGGGTTCCGGGATTTGCGCGGCGGCTTCAAGATTGCGGATGAACGCGGCGCGGTCCTGCTGCTGCTGGGCGATGACGCCGGAGCCGAGGATTTCGCCGGGGGGAAGGGCGGCGTCGGCGTCGATGCGGAACGAGGAAGTTTCAGGTTTCAGAGTTTCAAGTTTCAAGTTGGCCGAGGGGACAAGATCGACGCGCATGTTGCCGCGTGATGTGGCGAGGATGGGATCGGTGAGCGTTGCGCCGTTGGGAAGTGTGATGCTGCCTTCGACGCCTTTCGGGCCGAAGCGGAGATCGAGGCTGATGGGATGGGCGAGTGTGAAATCGGACGTGATGGCAAACGGCCTGACGGCACCGGATGCGATGGGGAATTCGGGCCAGCGCCAGCGGTCGAGGTCGAGGAGTTCGACGCGTTCGAGGCGGGATGATTCGGCGACCTGCGCGGGCCAGGCGTAGCCGCCGGCGTCGCTGGAGATCTGGATCGCGCCGCCGTCGGGGATGTAGAGGCCGGTGTTTTCGGTGATGCGTGCGCGGGGCGAGCCGGGCGCGGCTTGAATCCACTGGAGCGAGACGGCGGCGGCATCGACGCGGCCTCGCTGATGCTGGCCCATGCCTAGGAGCAGCGCGGCGGCGACGAGCGAGGCGAGGATGCCCGTGACGCCGACGTATTCGAGGCGTCGCTGTCGGTAGCAGAAGAGGCCGGTGAACAGGACGACGGCGACGACGGCTCCGAGCGAGAGCGCGACCCACGCTCGCGGCACGATCTGGTAGCCGAGCAGGCCTGCAACGAATTGCTGACCCGGCGCACCGGCGGCGGCGTCGGCGGGCGTGGTGCGTGGGCCGGTGATGGACAGGCGCATCGGGAAGGTGCGTTCGCGGAGGATTCGGGTCGCTGCGGCGCTGCTCGGCGCGGTCCACGCCCGTCCGCCGACGGTTGTGGCGATGATCTTGCCGGCTCCGCAATCGCGTTCGAGCAGCGCGGGCCAGCCGGTGACGGTCAGGAGCGTGCGCCACTGCGAACCGGCGATCATGCGCGCCATGACGATGGGCTTCTCGGTCTCCATCGTGGCGACGGGCGCGGTGTGTGCCGTCGGCGAATCAAATTGGATGTCGGTCAGCGTGTGGCGATCGACGGTTGTCAGTCCCCAGTCATCGCCGAGCAGTTCCTGCATCGACGCGTCCTGCAGCTGATCCGCGGCGACGAGGAGCGTGCCGCCGCCTTCGATGAATCGGCGGATGCTGCGGCGCTGGGCCGCGTCGAGGATGGGGTGGTCGGCGGTGAGTGAGAGGAGCGTGACGCCGTCCCAGCCGGCGTCGGCCCGCATGAGCTTCGGTTCGCTGAGATAGCGGATGGACGGGCCCAGGCCCGCGCCGCGGCGCAGCTCGGTGATGAGGTCGATGTATTCGCGATCGAATTTCGTGGCGAGATTTTTTTCGTCGTCGTCGTAGAGCGCGGTGGTCAGCGGCTCGCCGATGTTGAAGCTGAGCAGGCCTTCCTGTCGGCCGATTTCCGATTCGCGGTCATCGGGCAGGAGGATGAGTTCGGTTTTGACGCCGAGGCCGTTCTCGGCCTGGCCGAAACGGACGGGGAGGATGACATGGCGATTGCTCTGCGGGGGGAGCCAGATGTTGGTGAGGAATTGACGCTGGGGCTGACCGGCGAAACGGAAGAGGAGACGGGCGGAGTGCGGCTCATCGGTGCGGTTGGTGATGGTGGAGCCGATGAGGGTCCAGCGTTGGGGCTGTGCGACACCGGCGCCTTCGAAACCGGAGGAGCCGCGGAGTTCGAGCGTGGTGGGCTTGGGTTCGTTGAAGTTGTCGGCGTGAGCGGGGGGCGTGGCGAGGGATGTATTAAGTAGTAGGACTGCGAGCAGGGCGGTGCAACGGAGCCAGCGCGAGGCGAGGGTGGAGGAGGCTTGGCGGAGGGTGGAAGGGATCGGGGGATTCAATCGCGTGCGCCGGTCGAAGCCGGCCTCCACATAAACGTCGGATTTCCAAGGCATTTAACGGATGGAGCAGCGAGCGTCGCATGATAAGCGATTGAAGGGGCGACGCAAAATCGCAATGGCTCAATCCGAAATCAGAAATGCCAGATCCCGATGATCACTGAGGATCCGCCCATTTTGGGATTTGGGGTTGGGTCATTTTGATTATCGGACGTTTATCGATGAGCAAACTTCAAGGCGGCGACGAGGGTGGGCCGATAGCTGGAAACGAGGCTGTGGGCGATCTCCGGTGAGCCGGGCGGACCATGGCTTTGTTAAGGACCGATAAGGAATCGGCTGGAAACTTGTCCACACCGGTTGACACCGGAACCGCCAAGAGGATAATCGGCGGCGTCCCGGTTGGTCTAACGGTGATGGTCAGAGGCTCAGTTGCGGTCCTGTTCAGGCAAAGCTGGTTCCGACCGCAGCTGAAATGATCGTCCGACGCGTGGCGGGTTCCCACAATCAGAGAGAGAAAGAAACGAACGCCCGGCGGTACGCCAGGTGTGCGAAACGGCTCCAACACCCTCAAAACGGGGGTTAGCGACGAGCGGTGGTGATCCATCCTAGTGGGTGGGTCCGCAGTGCAACAAGGCACCTAAAGGAGATGGTTCATGATGAAACGTCAGATGCTTACAGCGATGGGCCTCGTGCTCGGTCTCGGATCGATCGGCATGGCCGACGACACCCAGGCCCGGCTCGCGGCCATGGAAGCCCAGATCAAGGCCCAGCAGGCCGAGATCCAGACCCTCCGCTCCAGCCAAGGTGACACCTGGCTGAACGAGCAGCGTACCGCTGAGGTCAAGGCCCTGGTCCAGGACGTCCTGGCCGACGCCGACACCCGCGCCAGCCTCGCCGAGGGTGGCAGCACCGCCGGTCACAAGAACGGCCACTTCTTCCTCGCCTCCGAAGACGGCAACTTCCTGCTCAACATCTGGGGCATGGAACAGTTCCGCTACGTCTACGAGCACACCAACGGCAATCACCTCCCCGGCGAAGAGACCCCCGACGCCCACCACAGCGGCTTCCACAACGCCCGCACCGAGGTCGGCTTCAACGGCCACATCTACGACCCCAAGATCACCTACGCCGTCGATATCCTCTTCAGCGACAGCGAAGACAACGGCCTGTCCGGCGAGTCAGGCGAAGCCTTCCTCCAGAACGCCTGGATCGCCTACGACATGTGCGACCACTCCAACATCAAGGCCGGTCAGTTCAAGACCCCCTTCCTGCGTGAAGACATCATCGGCGATGGCAATCAGCTCGCCGCCGACCGCTCGCTGCTGAGCAACAACTTCGGCGCCGGCTACACCCAGGGCATCCAGGTGACCTGGAACGCCGACATGTGGCGCGCCTGGGCCGCGGTTCACGACGGCGTCAACCAGGCCAACACCAGCTTCGCCAGCGACATCAACGACATCGCCGTCACCGGCCGCGTCGAAGTGCTCCTCGCCGGCAAGTGGAACGAGTTCGATGACTTCGTCGCCTGGTCCGGATCGTCCAACATGGGCATCCTCCTCGGCGCCGCCATCGAATACGATAACGTCAAGAACGACGGCTCAGGTGGCGGCACCGCGGCCGACCAGCTCCGCTGGACCGCCGATGTCACCGCCAAGTTCCCCGAGCTCATGGGCCTCAGCCTCTACGCCGCCGTCATCGGCAGCAGCGCCCAGAACAACGAGCCCGGCCAGAGCCACGGCGATCAGTACGGCATCCTCGCCCAGGCCAGCTTCTTCGCCATCCCTGACAAGATGGACATCTTCGGCCGCTGGGAATACACCGATCTCGATGACCACGCTGCCAACAGCGTCAGCACCATCAGCACAGTGCACGACACCTGCAACCTGGTCACCGTCGGCACCAACTACTACTTCCACAAGCACGATCTCAAGGCCACCCTCGATTTCACCTGGGTGATCGATCGTGCCGAGGGCCTGGGCAACGACCAGACCGGCGTCCTCGGTTCCTCGAACCGGAACGAATTCGTCGTCCGCAGCCAGATTCAGTTCCAGTTCTGATCCGCAGACGAATCGGTACGCAACCGCGTGACCAACCCCGCCGCCCGAAAGGGCGGCGGGTTTTTTTATGCGCCGGTTCTGCTTCCTCGCCCACGCCGCGGCCCGGCCAGACGCACGGCGGCGCCGGATGTGCCGGACGGGAGCGGCGGGGATCGACTCGGTTTTGAGATTTAAGATGCCGCACCGTCTTGACCCCTTCGGCTACGCATGGATAGGATCGCGGCGTTGATCCGCCCGGTTGGTCGCGTGACCGCCGGGTCGGGGTGACAAACTCAATTGTCCGAGGAGCAGAACGATGACGATTTCCCGGCGAACATTCGGTGCGGCGGTGGTGGCCCTGATGGTGTGCGCGGCGTTTGGCCTGGCGGTGACTGCGCTTTACGCCGCCGATGCTCCTGACGCCCCCGCGGCGAAGCTGGTGATCAAGAAGGCCGTGTACGGCGACCTGCCCGACGGCGACAAGATCGACGTGACCAAGAAGGTCGCCGAGATGGTCAAGGACGACAAGCTCTCGGTCGAGGCGACCAACGACAACTTCACCGATCCCGCCGAAGGGATCGTCAAGAAGCTCAAGGTCGACTACACCTTCGACGGCAAGGACAAGTCCAAGACCGTCGATGAGAACGAGACGCTGACGATCTCCAACACCGGCGAGTGATTTTTCGGCCACGGTGAACGCGACGACAAACCACCCAGCGCGGCGGCCGATGTGGCCGCCGCGTTTTTCATGGGCGTCGGCGGCGATGCAAAGCGGTTGGCCGCGTTTACAATGCCCGCCATGATGGAGGCAAAGGAGCTTGAGGTTCACGCATCCGCGCCGCGGCGGCGATGGGTGATGTTGTTCGTCGCCGCGTTCCTGCTGGCGCAACTGCTGCTCCCGCTCCGCTACTACATCGGCTCGCAATCCACCGACGAGCGTTTCGCCTGGCGCATGTTCTCCTCCGTCCACCTCCGCGACAGCCACGGGGCGCTTTACGAAACCGTTGAAATCGCCGGTCAAAAGACCGAGCGACAGGTTCCCGCCGAGATGCTCAGCCCCTGGCAGTCGCTGCTCAACATGGGCCGCCACGATGTCGCGTTCAAGCTCATGCGCTGGTGGTGCGCCCGCCCCGGTGTCCTCGCCGTCCGCTACGAACTGCGCAGCCAATCGCCCGACGGCACACCGCTGCCGACGCTCCAGTGGCGCCTCGATCGCGCCACCGGATCGATCTCCGAGATCGGGCGTGACACGCCATGAGCACGATCTCCACGCCGCAAAAATTTCTCTTCGCCCCCGTCGCCGCGATCCGCCCCTTCCTTTTCGCCCGGCTCTTCCTCCTCCTGCTCGCCGCCGACATCTGGATCGATTTCCTTGTCTCCTCCGCCCAATACGGCGTCGCCGGCTTCGACGTCGCGCACTTTGCGTGGCTCGACAAAATCCAGCCCCTGCCCACCGCCGCCATTTACATCCCCGTCATGGTCGCCGCCAGCTTCGCACTCTGGCTCTCCGCGCTCGCCGGAATCCACCGCGGCCTGCTCGGTCTCGCATTCCTTCTCTTCACCTACGGCTGGGCCATGAGCCAGCACGACAGCTTCCAGCACCACTACCTCCTCTCGCTCATGCTGCTCTGCGTCACGTTCTTCCCCAAGCTCACCACCGCCGACGTCGCCGCCGATCCGCGCCGCCCCGTCGCCGCCTGGGCCTATGTGATGCTCGCCATCCAGATGGCCATCGTCTACCTCTGGACCGCCATCGCGAAAATGGATCCGGCGTGGATCAGCGGCCACGCCATCCGGCGAATTCTGCATACCGATCCCGCCGACAAGACCGCCCACGAATCCGTGCTCCACGGGCTGCTGGCGAAAACCAATGGCTGGTCCGCTTTCGCCGTCAGCGCCATCGTCTTCGAGCTCATCCTGGTCCTCGGCTACCTCTACGCCGTCGGCCAGGATCGCCGCAGGGGACGCACCTGGCCGAGCGCGATCTTCTGGCTCATCGCCGTCATGGTCCACGGGGGCATCCTCCTCATGAACCTGAAAATCGGCCTCTTCAGCTACTACATGATCCTCGCCGCCACCGTCTTCCTCATGCCGCTGCCCTGGCTCGAAAAAATCGGTGCTCTTGTGATCCGCCCCGCGCTGGCCCTCAGTCGTATCAACGGCGATCGGCTCATCGGTCCGTCCGATCCCACCGCTCAGATCATTCAAACGGCTGGCATCAGCGCCGGGCTCGTGGTCGCCACGCATTTCATCGATCTGCCCGGCGTCGAGCCAGGCGCATGCATCGCGGCCACGCTCTTGCTTGCCATCGCCGTGGCGAATGCCATTGCCCGTGCTGACACCACGGGGCCGCGGCCCGCTGGTCCCGTGATCGGCTTTCTAAGCCGCCTGCGCCTTGGCGCCACGGCAACGCCAGATATCGCGAGACAGCGTATCTTTGCTGCTGCGCTCTTTGCCCTCTTCATGATCGCCGCTTCCTACCTCGGCAACCTTCCCTATTATTTCTACCTCACCGCCGCGCAGGCCAATCATTTCGTTGGTGACCCGCACGATGCCGCACGTTTCTACAAGATCGCCGTCGATCACGCCCCCAACTCGCTCGTCGATTCCCAGCTCTACAACAATTACGCCGACATCCTCCAGCAGATCGGCTATAACCGCGAAGCCATCGACAACTATCAGATCGCACTCCGAATCAATCCCGCCGACGCCTACGCGCAATCGAATCTCGCCAAGCTTCTCATGCAGACGCATCAGGAGGACGAAGCTCTCAAGCACTTCGCCAAGGCCGTCGAAGCCAAGCCGAATGACGCCGAGCTGATCTGCGACTTTGCCGTCGCTCTGCAGACGCGCCAGAAGATCGATGGCGCGGTGAAGATCTACCGCCTCGCCCTCAAGACCGACCCGAACCTCGCCCGTGCCTGCAACAACCTCGCCTGGATCCTCGCCACCGCGAAGGATCACACGCCCGCCGACGCACAGGAAGCCGTGTCACTGGCGACGCGCGCCGCCGCGTTGACGAATCAGAAGGACCCGCTGGTCCTCAGCACCCTCGCCGAATCCTACTTCGCTGCGGGAATGCAAAAAGAAGCGATCGCCACCGACGAGCAGGCGATCCAGCTCGCCACCGCGCAAAACCTCCCCGACTTCGCCAAGGCCCTTACAGCCCGCCTCGCCCGTTACAGACAAAACGCGGGGAATTGAGCGTGGCAGGGCCAATGTGGTGAACAGAGCCCGGGCATAGATTACGCATGAGTGTGTCACGGCGCGTCCTACATTGTTTTGGGGCGGTTGATGCGATGCTTTGGATTCCCGGTCTTAAGGTCGAGACTTTGTTGGCGCGCACGGATGTGGTGCTGAAACCGGACGTCCGGGTGGTTTCCCGGAGATGCGATGAGCTTGAGTGGGATTCGCAGGCTTAAGGTGTGGAATCGGCGGGGAGTTAAGACGGG
>JAYVTU010000232.1:0-11457 GCA_043788485.1 Planctomycetota bacterium | reverse complement strand
CCTGTTTTTGAGCTGTTTCATCGCTCAGAGGCGCAGGATTCTGGTCATGATGATCGTAACCAGTTAAATCTATTCGAGTAATGACCGGACACTACTGTTGAGAAACATCAAGTGGATCGATTATCGCTTTGTCTTTGCACGCCAGCAGTGCGAACACATAGAGAGTCGCTTGACGGCGACTCTCGTCACCCAAATCGTTCGTGACTGGATCCCAAAATCGTGTCGGCGCAATGTCGAAGCTGATTGTCGAGAGAGCCTTTTGTGCCCATGTTTGCACATACGCCGCCGATTTGACCTCGATGGTCAATCCCTTGGAAGTGCGCAGATCGTATGCGTCCCACTCAACTCGTAATCCATCCGCAACCCCCAGAGCCTGCGCGACCAGGAATTCGGCGAGTCGTCCTCGGAGCGCATTGCTCACCAAATCAGAGGCAGACCACTGCCAGAAGTTCAGCAGACTAAAGTCCAGTGACGAGGTGCCGTTCTGAAATGTTTCACCTCCGGTTTTGCGACTCACTTTCAGAGGCGGCAGAAAAGCATCAGCCATTACAGATTCCTTACAAGAACTGAGCTGGATCGTGTTCAGGGCCTTCAAGTCGTTCACGCGATGCTCGCCCAACTCTCTGAATGGGCAGTATCCGTTCCATTGGCCCGACCACGGATAGGTCGCCGGGTGAGGGTCGATGCGCGTAAGGTCGGTGGAGATGAGAAAACAAAACTTCGGGGCATGTTGCCCATCCCGCATCAGCGGTCCATGTCCGTCCGCCCCGAGTTGCTCACTCAGGCGTATCTTTTCGCCACTCAGCTTCGGATGAATTAACCGCCGAGCTTCCTCGGCGGAACACTCCACCCAGAAGGTGTCGAGTGTCGGACCATTCCAGTCACCGTCCCAGAAATTGCATCCCGGCCAATAAAAGCGCACTAGCATGTCGAGAAGATAACTACGGACAACCGATCCGGCACGCGAATTCCCGGCAGCCTGTTTGGAGCATCGGGTCTTGATTCCGCTCGACGCGGTTTCACACATCGGCCATCAGCGGCCACGAGGTGTGCCACCCGGTCACGCCCCGCCGCTGGCCCCCGTCATTCCCCGTGCTAGAATGCAGCCGGATCAAAGGACAACGTCGATGAACGCCCCCACCAATTCCCCCGCCGCTCCCGCCGCACCGCTGCCGCTCCGCCAGCGCGTCGAGCAGGTCCTCGCGATGATTCGACCCGCTGTCCAGTCCGACGGCGGCGACATCGAGCTCGTGGACATCACCGACGCCGGCGTCGTCCAGATCCGCTTCCACGGTGAGTGCGTCGGCTGCCCCTCAAGCTCCATGACGCTCCAGATGGGCATCGAATCCAACCTCAAAGCCAAGGTCCCCGAGGTCAAAAGCGTCATCCCCGTGAAGTGATTTTTCGCCCCTCTTCTTCAGTTACAACCGCCCGCGCACCGATCTAATCCCGATATGACCCCGCAGGGCAAGGTCAATCTCGCTTCCTACGAAAACTCCGGCTACGACCCCGGCGCCGGCTTCGTCACGCGCACCGTCTGGTTCCTGCTCAACGCCCTCATCATCCAATCCCGCAGCATCCCCTCCTCCGGCCTCCGCGTACGCCTCCTCCGACTCTTCGGCGCGAAGATCGGCTCCGGTGTCGTCATCAAGCCCGGTGTCAACGTCAAATACCCCTGGCGGCTCCGCATCGGCGACCACACCTGGATCGGCGAATACACTTGGCTCGACAGCCTCGCCCCCATCGACATCGGCGCCAACTGCTGTGTCTCCCAGGGCGCCTACCTCTGCACCGGCAACCACGACTGGTCCGACACGAAGTTCAGCCTCATCGTCAAGCCGATCGTGATCGAGGACGGCGCGTGGCTCGGCGCGAAAGCCGTCGTGCTCCCAGGTGTGACGATCGCGACGCACAGCATCGTCACCGCGGGATCGGTGGCGTCGAAGAACACCCAGCCCTACATGATCCACCGCGGCAACCCCGCGGAGCCGATTAAAGAACGCAAAATTGAGAAATGACGAATGACGAAATTCGAATGACGAATCAATGATCATATTCCAAATTCCAATGACGAAACGATGATGCCGCCATTATGTTTTCCGAATTGGAATTTGATCATTGGAATTTGATTCGTCATTCGAATTTCGTCATTCGTCATTTACCCAATTCCTTGCTCCGCGCCGCCGCCTTTTGAAGCGCATCAACGATGTGCTTCTTGACCTGCTGCGACTCCATGTGTTCGATCGCCGCCTGCGTCGTGCCGCCGGGAGATGTGACTTTGCGGCGCAGTTCCTGCGGCGAGTCGGGCGATTTCGCCATGAGTTCCGCGGCGCCGAGGATCGTCTGGCGTGTCAGCAGTTTCGCGTGCTCTTCGGAGAGGCCCAGCGTCCGCGCCGCTTCGGCCATCGCCTCGGCCAGGTAGAAGACATACGCCGGGCCGGAGCCCGACACCGCCGTGACCGCATCGAGGTCCGCTTCCGCGACGCGCACCGCTTCGCCGGCGGCGCTGAAGATCCGCATCGAGAGTTCATCGTCACCGGGACGCGCTCCGCCGCCCAGTGCGATTGCCGACATGCCACGACCCACCATCAGCGGCGTGTTAGGCATGATACGCACCACGCGCGACGCACGGCCGATCGCCGCGGCGATCTTCGCCGTCGACACGCCCGCCATGATGGACAGCACCACCTGCTGATCCGCTTCGATCGCCTTCAGTTCCTCGGAGAGTTTCGGAAACATCTGCGGCTTGACCGCGAGCATCACCTGATCCGCCCCGGTGATCACTCGCCGATTGTCCTCCGCGATCACGACGCCCAGCGAGCGCATCACATCCCGCCGCCCCGCCTCCGGGTCGGAGACGATGATGCGCTTCGGCGCGATGATCTTGTGGTCGATCACCGCCCGCAGGATCGCCTCGGCCATGTTCCCGCCGCCCACCGAACCGAATTGGAATTCGCGTGCCATCGATTACTCCGTGCGCTCGATCGTTGTGTCCCGCTCACCGGCCCATGCGTCGCGCATCAGCTTCACCGAGCTGAGCAGTTCCGTCAGCTTCTGCCGATCCCCCTCGCGGAGCATCGTGCGGAAACGCAGCATCTCGGCGATGAATTCGTCCACCGCGGTGTCCATCGCCGCGGCATTTGAAAGGAAAATATCCGCCCACATCGCCGGCTCACCCGATGCGACACGCGTCGAATCGGCGAAGCCCGTCGAGGCGACCTCCAGCCCGCCGCGCGCTGCCGCCAGTTCGACCATCAACACCGCCACGGCGTGCGGCAGGTGGCTGATGCGTGCTACGGTTTTGTCGTGCTCCGCCGCGGACATGCGGACGATCCGCATGCCGAGTATCCGCCAGAGCTGTTCGACACGGTTGAGCGCATCGGCCTCGGTGCGCTCCGTCGGCGTAAGGATCACAGGCTTTCCACTGAAGAGGCCGGGGATCGCGCCATCCGGGCCGGAGACCTCGCGGCCCGCCATCGGATGCCCGCCCACGAAACGCGAGATCAAGCCGTTGGTCAGCACACGTTCCGACGCCTCGACGATTCCCTGTTTCGTGGAGCCCAGGTCGGTGATCACCACATCATCTGCAAGCTCGCTGCGCAGGCGTGACAATTCGCCGAGCACACCGATCGCGGTGGTCACGGGCGTGGCGAGCACTATGAGTTCGCTGCCGGCGACGCCGGTGCGCAGCTCCGTCGTGCCCTCGTCGATGCAGCCGACCTCGACGGCGCGGCGGAGCGTCGCCTCACGCCGGCCGACGCCGACGATCCGACCGTCGAATCCCGCGGCGCGCAGCGCGAGGCCCAGCGACCCGCCAAGAAGGCCGGTGCCGACAATCGTGATGTTCTTGGCTGCCAGCAGTGTCATCGAGCGCCATTCCCAAGTTATAATGCCCGCAGCGTATGCTAACGGCTCCCGGGGCCCGATGCGACAGCGCCACGCAATCGAGATCCAGAGAGAAACACCATGGCCAAATCAAACGGTTTCAGCAGCACATTCCAGCTCGAATTCGAGCGACCCCTGCTTCAGCTCGAGAAGCAGATCGCCGAGCTCGAGAACGGCCACGCCGCACAGCCCGAGGAACTGCAGGTCGAGGTGCGCAAGCTGCGCCAGACGCACATCGCGATGCTCAAGAAGACTTATGCGAAGCTGACGCCGTGGCAGACCGTGCAGGTTTCGCGCCACCCGGCGAGGCCGCAGGCGTCGGACTACATCAAATTTTTTGTCAAGGATTTCTGCGAGCTGCACGGCGACCGCCGCTTCGGCGACGACCGCGCGATCGTCACCGGCTTCGGCCGCGTCGGGCCACACAAGGTGCTCGTCGTCGCGCAGTTCAAGGGCAAGGACACGAAGGAAAAGATCGCCTGCCACTTCGGCTGCGCCCACCCCGAGGGCTACCGCAAGGCGATGGCGAAGATGAAGCTCGCCGAGAAATTCAATCTGCCGGTGATCGCCTTCATCGACACGCCCGGCGCGTACCCGGGCATCGGCTCGGAGGAGCGCGGCGTCGCCGAGGCGATCGCGGTGAACCTGCGTGAGATGAGCCGGCTCCGCGTGCCCGTCGCCGCCGTCGTGATCGGCGAGGGCGGATCGGGCGGCGCGCTGGGCATCGGCGTCGCCGACCGCATCGCGATGCTGCAATATTCCTGGTACTCCGTGATCAGCCCCGAGGGCTGCGCCGCGATCCTCTGGAAGACCGGCGAAAAAGCCGCCGAGGCCGCGGATCAGCTGCACCTGACCGCGAAGGACAACGTGAAGCTCGGCATCGTCGATGACATCATCGAGGAGCCGCTGGGCGGAGCGCACCGCGATCCGGAAGTGACAGCGAAGGCGTTGGAGGCGTGGTTCGTCGATACGCTGCGCGATCTCAAGCGTGCGAAGATCGACACACTGCTCAAGAAACGCTACGACAAATTCCGCAAGATGGGCGAAGTCGCGACCGTCGCCTCGTAACCGCGCTCCCCGTTTAGCCGCGACCCGAGTCCGCGAGGGGAGCGTTTGGCGTCACGTTGCCAGAGCGCCACGGATTCGCGCGACGTCGTCGAGTAATTTCAGTGCGACGGGGATGGGCAGGACCGTGGCGGCGTCGGAGAAGGCGCTGCCGGGGTTGGGGTGTGTTTCGAGGAACAGCGCATCGACGCCCGCGGCGACGGCGGCTTTGGCCAGCAGCGGCGCGCGGTCGGGACGGCCGCCGGAGGTGTGGCCCTGCCCGCCGGGCTGCTGCGTGGAGTGCGTGACGTCGAAGCAGGTCGGGCAGCCGAGGTCCATCATGTCGCCGAGGCCGATGAAGTCGTTGACGAGGCGGTTGTAGCCGAAGAACGTGCCGCGTTCGGTGAGCATGATGCCGCGGGTTTTCGATTCGCGGAGCTTGCTGATGACGTTGGTCATCTCGGCGGGGCTCATGAACTGGCCCTTCTTGACGTTGACGGGCTTTTGCGTGGCGGCGGCGGCGATGAGCAGGTCCGTCTGACGGCAGAGGAACGCGGGGATCTGCAGGAGATCGACGACCTCGCCGACCGGGGCGGCCTGCGCGGCGTCGTGGATGTCGGTGGTGATCGGCATGCCCAGCGTGTCGCGCACCTCGGCCATGATCTTCAGGCCCTGCTCCATGCCCGGCCCGCGGGCGCTGTGAATGGACGAGCGGTTCGCCTTGTCGAAACTCGCCTTGAAGATGTACGAGAGGCCAAGTTCCTCGCATCGCTCCGACATCGCAGTGGCGATGTGCATGCACTGATCAAGCGTCTCGATCACGCAGGGCCCGGCGATGATGAGCAGCGGCTTGCCCCGCCCCGCTTCCAACTTTCCGATTTTCATGGTCTGCGACATGCGTGCAGTTTAACAAAACTTTCGCGGCGCGATTCGCCACGCGCCTTTACGCGCCCGTCTCACGCCCGACCACCATGTTGTCGCGGTGGATCACCTCGTCGTACGCCTGGCGCCCCAGCAGTTTCTCGAACTGGCTCGACTTCTTGCCCATGATGATGCGGGCCTCGTCGGCGTTGTAGTTGCTCAGGCCGCGCGCGACCTCGGCGCCGGCAGCATTGTGTACGGCGACGACATCGCCCTTCTCGAAGTTGCCGGTGACCTTCGTGATCCCGCTGGCCAAGAGGCTCTTGCCGCGCTGAGCGACCGCGGCGGCCGCGCCGTCGTCGACCACCACGGTGCCCGCCGGGCGAACGGTGTGGCCGATCCAGCGGTGCCGGGAGCGCAACTTGCGGTCGGCGGGCGTGAACACCGTGCCGAGCTTTTCACCGGCGGTGATGCGGAGCAGCACATCGGGCTCGCGGCCGCTTGCGATCACAGCGATCTCGCCGGCGTCGGTCATCATGCGGCCGGCCTCGAGTTTCGTCTGCATGCCGCCGCTGCCGAGTGAGGATTTGCGCGACTCGACCAGCGCACGGGCAGCCGTGGCGTCACGAATCAGATCGACGACCTGGCCCTGTGCGTCCTGCAATCCATTGACGACGGTCAGCAGCACCAGCGCCTCGGCGCGGATCGCGTTGGCGAGCATGGCGCCCAGCACATCGTTGTCGCCGAGGCGGATCTCGTCGACGCTGACGGTGTCGTTCTCATTGACGATCGGCAGCGCTCCGACGCGGTGCAGTTCCGTGATGCAGTTGCGGAGATTGAGGTAGCGGGTGCGGTCCTCGAAATCGTCGCGGTTGAGCAGAACCTGCGCGACATGCAGCTTGTGCGGCTCAAAGGCCTCGTGCCACGTCTGCATCAGCCGCGACTGACCGACGGCGGCGACGGCCTGCAGCGTCCCAATATCGGTGGGCCGCTTTTTGAGGCCGAGCATATGGCGACCGGCGGCGATCGCGCCGCTGCTGACGAGCGTCAGGTTGTAGCCGCGCCCGATCAGCGTGGCCATCTGCGTGGCGAGCTGGCGCATGAAGGCGACATCGAGGCCGCCCGCGGGGTCGGTCAGGAGTTGCGATCCGACCTTGACGACAAGTCGGCGGGCCTGAGTGAGCACGGTATTTCTAAGTTCGGTGGAGGGCATGGGGGGCGATAGTTTCGAGTGTCAGGCATCAACTTTCAAGTTGAGGAGCGATTCGAGGAGCACGGCGTGGCGGGCGGTGGCGCCCTGCTGGACACGGATGACCGCTCGGCCGCGCTCGGCGAGGGCTTTGCCGGTGTCGGGGTCGAGCAGTTCTTCGACGGTGTCGTGCAATGTGGAGAGGTTCGCGAGTCGCATCACGCCGCCGCCGGCGAGAAGCGAATCCATGGTGGACTGAAAGTTTTCGGTGTGCGGCCCGACGATCGTTGGTTTGCCAAGCGCGATGGGTTCGATCATGTCCGACCCGCCGAGCGGGACGAAGGTCCGGCCGACGATCACGACCCGGGCCAGCGCGTAGGCCTTGCGCAGTTCGCCGAGTGTGTCGAGCAGGAAAAGCTTGTGGCCATCGAGCGGGCGGACCTTGCCATCGGGCCACTGCGTGCGGCGTACCACATCGCCGAGTTCCGCGGCAATTTCATTGAAGCGCTCGGGTTTGCGCGGCACGATGAGCAGCTGCACGGGCAGATCATGCAGGCAGCGCACGAATTCCGATTCCTCGCCGGGGCCGGTCGAGCCGCAGACGACGACCGGCCGCGCGGGATCGATGCCCATCGCCGTGGCGAGATTGCCGCTGCCGATGACGTGGTCGGCGATCGTGGCGGTGTCCCACTTCATCGTGCCGGTGACCTGCACGCGATCGGCATGAGCGCCGAGATCGATAAAGCGTTTGGCGTAATCGGCATCCTGCACGGCGGCGGCGGCGAGGCGAGCGAAGCTGCGCCGGACGAGCGGCCGGATGAGGCGGTAGCGTTTCCAGCTCCGCTGGCTGAGGCGGCCGTTGATGACGGCCACGGGTACGTTGCGCCGCGTACACTCGGCGACGAACGTCGGCCAGACCTCCAGTTCGACAAGTGCGACGGCATCGGGCCGGACGGCGTCGAGGAACCGCCGGACGGAGGCGGTGAAATCGAGTGGGTAGCGCACGACGGCGTGCTTATCGCCGTAGAACTTGATCGCCTGCGCGAGGCCGGTGTCGGTCGTCGTCGCGATGACGATGCGGAGCCGGTCGGCGTGGTGCGCGTGGAGAAGATCGACAAGCTGACGGATCGCGCCGATCTCGCCGACGGAGACGGCGTGGATGAGCAGCGTCTTGCGTGCATCGGGAACGAGGCTGGTGTGACCGAAACGCGAGCGCCAGTCGGTGTGCCATTTTCCGGTACGCCACATCCGCCAGGCCCAGACGGGGCTTGAGACGGTGAGCGCGGCGGCGTAAACCATGTCAGTCAGCAGCGACATGGGGCCATTCTACAGTCCCCGCTGCTATGCTGTTGTCACTCACAGGAGGTCACGAACATGGCACTCACCGATTCAACGATGCTGGCACTGGAGACCGCGGCTCCCGCATTTGCGCTGACCGACACGGAGGGCCGAACGGTGCGCGAGAGCGATTTCGCGGGCAAGCCGCTGCTCGTGCTTTTCATCTGCAACCATTGTCCGTATGTGAAACATCTGGCCGATGCGCTGGCGAAGTTCGGTGTGGAGTACCAGAAGAAGGGTCTGGCGATCGTCGCGATCAACAGCAACGACGTCGCAACGTATCCCGATGACAGTCCCGAGAAGATGCGTGACGAGGTGAAGCTGCGCGGGTACACGTTCCCATACCTTTTCGATGCCACCCAGGAAGTCGCGCACGCCTATCACGCGGCCTGCACACCCGACATCTTCCTTTTCGACAAGCAGCACAAGCTGGCGTACCGCGGGCAGTTCGATGACAGCCGTCCGCGCCGCATCTCGTCGGGCGTTTACGACCACGGCGCCGGTCCGAGCGGAGCCGATCTCCGCGCCGCCGCCGATGCGGTGCTGGCCGGCAAACCCGTGACGTCCACGCAGCGGCCGAGCAGCGGGTGCAACATCAAGTGGAAACCCGGCAACGAGCCCAAGGCCTGAGAGATTGACATGCTCAGCCGCGTGCTTGAACCCGAGGTGATGGACAGTGCTGAGGAAGCGTCGGAATACGACGCGATGGATCACACCTCGCCGAATGCGGCGTTCGTGGAGCGGCTCGTCAAGCTGGGCGCACACGGCCGGATGCTCGACATCGGCACAGGCCCCGGGCAAATCCCGCTGCTGGTGTGCGAGAAGATTCCGGGCGCGAGCGTCGTGGGCATCGATCTGTCACGCCACATGCTGGAGCTAGCCGAAAAGAAGCGGCGGGCATCGCCACATGCGGCTCAGATTGAATTTCAATTTGCGGATGCGAAGAAGCTCGGATTCCCGGATGCGTCGTTCGACTCTGTTTTCAGCAACACGATCCTGCACCACATCCCCGATCCGCGGCCGTTTGTCGCCGAAGCGGTGCGTGTGCTCAAGCCCGGCGGCGTGCTGGTGATCCGCGATCTGTTCCGTCCGCCGGTTCGCGGGATGCTGGATCGGATTGTGCAGACCTATGCGGGGACTTCGACGCCGCGGCAGCGCGCGCTCTATGCGGCGAGCCTGCACGCGGCGCTGACACCGGGAGAACTGCAGGACATCGCTGATGAACTCAACATGACCGATGCGCAGGTCGTGATCGACAGCGATCGGCACATGTCGTTGCAGATCGGCATGCACCGGTGAATCAGGGATACGCCCAGCAGCCGCCGACGGGGCCGTCGGGTTCGCGACCGGTGACTTTAGGGAGTGTGAAGTGGAACTTGTCCTGAGCGAGTGCGCCGAGCACGGCCATCGCCGCCGATTCGCGGAACTGGACGGGGACGCCGAACTCATCGCTGAGCGAGACGGCGGCGTCGGCGTGATTGCGGATTTCTTCGACGAGCGCGGCGTTGAGTGCTGAGCCGCCGGCGAGGATCACGCGATCGACGTGACCGACCGCTTTGCCGATGACTTCGCCGATGGCGCTGCAGGCGGTGCGTGCGAGGTCTTCACCGCTGCACTCGCCTTGGTACATGCGGACCCAGTTGATGGCTTCATCGCCGGTGCCCAGCGACCGGCCGCCGTCGGCCTGGGCGGAGAGCAGTGCGAGCAGGAACTCACGGGCGTCGGCATCGACTTCACCGGCGAGGGCACGCGCGCCGCCACGGTCGTATTTCTTCTTGAAGATGCGGCGTGAGATGGTGTCGAGGATCTGGTTGCAGGCACAGATATCGCCGCCGCGGATAGAGGCGATCGCGGCCTTGCCGGAGGCGCGGGTGCGTGGGAGCCATGTGAAATTGCTGAACCCGCCGAGGTTCACGACGGCGCGCGTCTCTTTGGTGTCGCGGAAGAGCACGTGATCGGCGAGCGGCGTGATCGGGGCGCCCTGGCCGCCGGCGGCGATATCGGCGCCGCGCAGGTCGTAGACGACGGGCACCCGGAGTTCCTGCACGATCGGATGGACGTTCATGAGTTGCATGCTGACGCGGGCTTCGTGGTAGATCGTCTGTCCGTGCACGGCGATGAGGTCGATTTTATCCTTATCGATAAGTTCCTTAAGCAGGACCATGTGCGACATGCCGAGCATAAGGGAGTATCGCGCGATCTGCCCGGCGGTCACTCGCTTCTGCAGAACGACGGTCCGGAGAAGTTTGCCGAGCGTGCGCATCGGATAACTCTCGGAGCGGACGACGGCGGCTCGCATGGCGAGCCCCTCGCCTTCGATGGAGACGAGAGAAGCATCAATCGCGTCGAGGCTGGTCCCGGACATGCAACCGGCGATGAGTCGTTTGGCCATAGAGGGTGATAGTGTCGAATGAGAGATAGGAGGTTTCAAGCAACGGGCGCGGCGGTATTAGACGAAGCAGTCTCGGCGATTCGGCGTGTGGTCGATGGCCCCGGCGATCCGATGCAGCAGATGGCCAATGCAAGCGAGGTGGCGATCGTCATCTGCCAAGGGAACGCGAGTTCGAGTTTGGCGGTGCCCCACCACATCCAGGGCTGAATCTGCAGCGCGAGGATCGTAAGGAATCCGGCGACCATGCCGGTGATCACGGAGGCGTTGTTCCCGCGGTTGGTGAAGAGCGCGGTGATGAACACCGCGACGAGGCCGGAGTAAGCAAACGTCATCACCTTCAGGGCAAAGGCGATGAGCGTGGTGGTCGATTCATTCTGATGCCAGTAGACGCTGACGATGGCAAACGCGCCGAGAATCAGGCCCCAGGCGACAACGCCGATCTGGCCGGCGACGACGTAGTACCGCTCGGAGCGATCGGGGCGGAAGCGACGGTAGAAGTCGTAGATGGATGTGCTCGACATGGCGTTGAGCGCGGAGACGAAGCTGGCGAGACCGGCGGCGAAGAGGCCGGCCATCATGAGGCCTCGGATGCCGCTGGGCATGTGGTCGATGATGAAGCTGAGGAAGATCTCGCGTGAGGCGGCGAGCGGAATCTCGGGCGCGGCGGGTCCCATGATGTCCGGGCGTTTGTAATAGATATAGAGAAGCAGGCCGACGATGAGGAAGAGCATGGCGACGGGGACCTGCA
>JAYVTU010000231.1:0-18845 GCA_043788485.1 Planctomycetota bacterium | reverse complement strand
CGCTGCTTCACCATGTGGATGGCCGGCGGCGGCGTGAAGCCCGGAACCATCTACGGTGAGACCGATGATTTCTCCTACAACATCATCAAGGACCCCGTCCACATCCGCGACTTCCACGCCACGGTCCTCCACCTCCTGGGCTTCGACGGCCAGCGATTCACCTTCAAGAGCCAGGGCCTCGATCAGCGCCTGATCGGCGTCGAGGAATCGCAGATCATCCGCGAACTGCTGGCATGAAGGCCACTTTAACGGTGAAACAGTTTCATAAAAACCCCGCGTCTTTCGACGCGGGGTTTGTCATTGGCTGTCCAAAATCAGCTACCGTCATTTATTCAATTCGCTATGATACTTTGCCCACCGTTGCACTTTTCCGGGGCGTTCCCGTTCCCAAATTCATTCCGTAAAACAGCCCCGCGAGTTGACACAATGCGCATCCATTCAAGTTCCCCATCGGCATCACATCGCGGGCTGATCACCGCGCTCATCGTGGCTGCGGGTTTTGCCGGTGCGGTGATTTCCGTCGGCTTTGCGGCCGATCAGCCCGAGCCCGCGCCGGCCGTCGCGCCCGGCGCCGCCACGAAACCGATCGAGGAGCGCTTCGAGGTGACAACGATCGACGCTGCCATGCCGCGCCCCATCGAGATCGCCGTCGCGCCCGATGGCCGAGTCTTCCTCATCGGTCTCGCCGGCGATATCCGGGTCTATCACCCCGATGCGCACGCCTCGGTTCCCGTCGGCACGATCACCTGCTTCGCCGATCAGGAAAACGGCCTGCTCGGCATCGCGCTCGATCCGCAGTTCATGACCAACAGCTGGATCTACTTCCTGTACTCACCCCCGGGAAAAGCGATCCAGCGCATCAGCCGCTTCACGCTCGTCGGCGACAAGCTCGACATGACCAGCGAGAAAATCGTTCTCGAATACGACACGCAGCGCGAGCAGTGCTGCCATCACGCCGGCGCTCTCTCGTTCGGCCCCGATGGCTGCCTCTACGCCTCCAGCGGCGACAACACGCACCCGTTCGGCGATTCCGCCAGCTACGCGCCGCTTGATTGGCGCCCCGGCCGTTCGCCGTGGGATTCGGCGAAAAGCGCGGGCAACACGAACGATCTCCGCGGCAAGGTTCTCCGCGTCAAGCCCAAGCCCGAGGGCGGCTACACGATCCCCGAGGGCAACCTCTTCCCGCCGGGCACTCCCAAGACGCGCCCCGAGATTTACGTGATGGGCTGCCGCAATCCGTGGAAGATGAACGTGGACCAGAAGACCGGCTACGTCTACTGGGGCGAAGTCGGGCCCGATGCCAACGGCGAAAGCGGCGAGCGCGGCCCGCGCGGCTACGACGAGATCAATCAGGCCCGCGCCGCCGGCAACTTCGGCTGGCCCTTCGTCATCGCCGACAACAAGCCGTATCGCAACTACGATTTCGCCACGCACAAGCCCGGGGAATGGACCGACCCGAAAGCCCCGATCAACGACTCGCCCAACAACACCGGCCTGCGCGTCCTCCCGCCGGCGCAGCCCGCGTTCATTTGGTATCCCTACGGCGGCAGCAAGGAGTTCCCGGAAGTCGGCTCCGGCGGACGAACCGCGTGCGCCGGGCCCGTCTACTATTTCGATCCAGCGCAGAAGTCCGGTTGCAACTTCCCCGCCTATTACAATCACACGCTTTTCATCTACGAGTGGTCGCGTAACTGGATCAAAGCTGTGCACCTTGATTCGCAGGATCACATCCAGTCGATCGAGGCCTTCATGCCCAATCGGCATTTCATCCGTCCGGTGGACATCAAGGTCGGCCCGCGCGGCGAGATGTACGTGCTGGAGTTCGGCTCGAGCTGGGGCGTTAACACCGATTCGAAGCTCAGCCGCATCGAATATTTCGGCGGCAACCGCGCGCCGCTGGCCAAAGCGACGGCGACCAACGCCGTCGGCCAACCTCCGCTCAAGGTTACGTTCTCCAGCGAAGGCACGATCGACAAGGACGGCGACAAGGTCACGCTCGAATGGCGACTCGCGCACGGCGGGCCGATCGTCTCGACCGAGCCGAATCCGACGCTGACGTTTGACAAGGTCGGCGTTTTCGACGTCGAGCTCTCGGCACGCGATCCGCAGGGAGCCGTCGGCACGACGATCGTCCCCGTCCGCGTCGGCAACACCACGCCGACCGTCGCCTTCGATTCTCCGCACGACGGCCAGTTCTACGATCCGTCGCAGCCGCTGCCGGTCAGCGTCACCGCCAGCGACCCCGAGGATGGCAAGATCGACGCCGTGCAGCTCACGCTCAACTATGCGCAGCACACCGCCGATGGCCACGCGACCGATGATCCGCCCGGCCTGGCGCTGATACGCACGACCGATTGTCTCGCCTGTCACGCCGTGGATCACAAGATCATTGGCCCCGCGTTTCTCGATGTCGCCAACAAGTACCGCAATGATCCCAAAGCGCTTGACGTTTCGCTCGAACGCGTGACGAAGGGTTCGAGCGGCGTGTGGGGCCCGATCCCGATGCTTCCGCACCCGCAGCACACGCCGGCCCAACTCCGCCTGATGATTGGCTGGGTTTATTCACTTCAGCCGCCCGCCGCGTCCCTGACGCTGCAGCCCGGCAAACTCACGCCCGTCACGCTCCCGTCACCGCCGACCGGTGCTGTCGCCGGCGCGCTGACACTGCAAGCCTCCTACACCGATCGCGGCGGCGGCCCCGTCGGCGTGCTCACCGGCACGACGACCGTCACGCTCCGTCCGTTTCACGTTGAGGCCGAGGCTTTCGATGGCTCGGGCGGACTGCAAGTGCTGCCCACGCCCGATGGCGGACCCAACGGCAAAATGCTCGGCGGCATCCACGGCGGTGCGCACGCCGTCTACCGCCACATGAACCTCGAAAGCATTGATCACATCGTCTGCCGCGTCGCCTCGGCCGGCAGCGGCGGGCGCATCGAGTTCCACGCCGGCGCGGCCAACGGCCCGCTGCTGGGCAGCGTCGATGTGAAGCCCACCGGCGCGTGGGACAAATTTGTCGATGTCACCGCGCCGATCAAAGCGCCCGCCGGCGCCGCCGATCTCTATGTCGTGTTCCAGGGCGGTGGCGAGGGCCTGATGAACCTCAACTGGATGCAGTTCGAGCCCGCCGCGAAATAGCCGTCCATCCAAGCGAATCGGAGTCCCAGGATGCGATTCTCTCACCAACGCCTTTCGTTCCTAGTCGCGGCCATCCTGCTGATCGCGCACGCCGCGGTCACTCACGCCCAGTCCATCCAGTACGAGACCGCGCCGAAGAAGTGGCCGCGCACCTGGGGGAGCCACCGCGTGATCGTGCAGGTTGAGAAGCCGACCGACGCGGTGCGTGTGCATCTCGATTGGCGTCGGCGTGATTTGAACCCCGAGAAGAAGGCGGTGTGGGTGATGCCGCTGGCGGGTAACACGCCGATCGCCAACGCCGCGGCTTTCAAGGTCACTAACGAATCGGGCGACGTGATTTTTCAGCCCGCTGCCGGCGCCGGCGAATACGCGATCTATTTCCTGCCCGTACAGATCGGCGGCGGGGCGTTTCCCAATCATAAGTACCCCGAGCCCAAGGACACCGCCGACGCCGCGTGGAAGAAGAAGGCCGGCCTGAGCGGTGACGGTTGGAAGTCGCTGCCCGAGGCGAAACCGACGCACTGGCAGGCGATCGCAGCGCACGAGGCGTTCAACGAGATGGAGATCATCGCCACCGCGGCGGAGACGAAGAAGTTCGCCGAACGCTTCGCCGACAAACCCTTGGCGCTGCTGCTCGAATCGCGAGAGCACGCTGTGCGGATGTTCGAGTTCATCCCCGAGCGCTGGGTCAACCGCACCGATCAGCCGGTGCTCACGGCGCAGCCCAACGATTACCTCGCGTTCCAAGCCGTCGTCTGGGCTCACGCGAAAGACGTGAATAAAGTCGCCGTGCGTTTCACCGCTCTCATCGGCTCCGGCGGGGCGACGATCCCCGCGGAACGGATCACCTGCTTCAACACGCAGGGCGTCGATTGGGTCGGTCGCCCGATCGCTCCGGTCGTCACCGTGAAGCAGGGGCGCGTGCAGCCGCTCTGGTGCGGTATTGATCTGCCGCGCGACGTGAAGCCCGGCCGTTACAAAGGTGAAGTCGAAGTCACGGCCGAGGGTGTCGCGCCGCAGACTCTCAAATACGAAGTCGAGATCAGCGGCCCCGTCCTCGAAGACCGTGGCGACAGCGATCCGACGCGCCTGTCGCGCCTCCGCTGGCTGAACTCCACGCTGGGTGAGGACGATGAGCCGGCCAACGGTTACCCCGCGATGAGCGTCGACGGCACGAAAGTGCATTGCCTCGGCCGTGTTGTCGATCTTGCCGAGACCGGCCTGCCGCGCAAGATCACCGGCTACTTCAACGGCAGCAACACCGCCGTGCTCGACACGCCGACGCGCGAGATCCTCGCCGAGCCGATGCGGCTCATCGTACAGGTCGGCGGCAAGGCCGTGGAACTGCAGGGCGGCGGCGTGACGATCACGAAGAAGGCCGCGGGCGTGGTGGAGTGGACCGCAAACGTGACCGGCGCGGGTGTGAAGGCGCAGATCCTCGGCCACATGGAATACGACGGTTCGCTAGATTTCAAGATGAAGGTGAGCAGCGACAGCGATGTCGCCGTCGAGGACATCCGGCTTGAGGTGCCGCGCACGCCGGAGACCGTGCAGTACGTCATCGGCATGAACAAGAACGCCGGGTTCAACGCAGGCTCGTGGCAGTGGAAGTGGGATGTGCTCCACAAGAATCAGGACAGCGTCTGGCTAGGCGCTGCCAACGGCGGGCTCCGCCTGCAATTCATGGACGAGAATTACCACCGGCCTTACGTGAACATCCACTACCAGCGCAAGCCGCTGCACGAGCCGGCATCGTGGTGCAACGAGGGCAAGGGCGGCGTGAATCTCGACGTGACCGACAAACTTGCCACGCTCACCGCCTACAGCGGCCCGCGCACGCTCCACGCGGGGCAAATTCTCCAGTACAACGTCATCGGCCACATCACGCCGTTCCGCACGCTGAACACCAAGGACCAGTGGACCGAGCGCTACTTCCACACGGGCTCCGGCCTCCCGGCAAGCAACACCGACAAGGCGCTCGACGGCTACAAGAAAGACACGGCGAACATCGTCAACATCCACCAGGGCAACTGGCTCAACCCGTACATCAATTATCCCTTCTTCAAAGTCGCCGACATGAAGCGCGTCGATGACCTCGCCCACGAGCGCGGCATGCGGGTCAAGTATTACAACACCGTCCGCGAGCTCTCCGTGCGCTGCCCGGAGATCTTCGTGTTCCGTTCGCTCGGTGATGAACTGCTCGCCTCCGGCAAGGGTGGCGGGCACCCGTGGTGCGAAGAGCATTTCTCCGGCGATTACTGGGGCGCGTGGTTCGAGCCCGGCGCCGATGATGTCTCGATCCTCACCGCGGGCCTGAGCCGGCTGCACAATTACCACATCGAGGGCATGCGATGGCTCGTCGAAAACACGGGCATGGATGGCATCTACCTCGACGATATTTCCTACGACCGCGCCGTGATGCAGCGCATCCGCAAGGTCCTCGACCGCACGAATCCGCGCGGCCCACGCATCGACTTGCACTCATGGAACGAGTTCAACGACTGGGCACGCTACGCCCAGTGTGCCAACATCTTCATGGACAGCTTCGGACTCGTCGATCGCATCTGGTTCGGCGAGGGCCACCACTACACAGGCCCGCCGGCCGACCACTTTCTCGTCGAACTCAGCGGCATCCCGTACGGTGTGATGGGCGAGATGCTCGAAGGCGGCGGCAATCCGTGGTTCGGCCTGACGTGCGGCATGACCGGTCGCTGGGGTTGGCAGGGCGACCCGAGGCCGATCTGGAGATTGTGGGACACGTTCGACGTCAAGGGCTCGCAGTTCATCGGCTGGTGGGACGACGGCTGCCCCGTGAAGACCGATCTGCCCGGCGTGAAGGCGACTGTCTACGTCCAACCGGGCCGGACGCTGTTGGCCATCGCGAACTTCGACAAGCAGTCGCACGCGGTGAAACTGACGATCGACTGGAAGCGGCTCGGCCTCGATTCCACGAAGGTCAAGATCCTCTACGCCCCGGCCTTCGGCACCCTGCAGCGCGAATTCACCGTCGCCGCCGACCAACCCGTGATGGTCAAGGGTTTCGCCGGCGTTATCTTCTGGCTCGATGAAACGAAGCGCGAGGCGGCGCCCGTCGTCTCCGAAATCGCCAAGCTCGGCAAGCCCGCGTGGGAGGATGACTTCACCGCCGACAAGAAATGGCAAACGGTCGCATCGCCCAAAGCAGCGGGGGGCATCAAGCGCGACGATGGTCTCGTTCTCCAGGTCCCGGCCAACGTGCACGCCTGGGTCGAGCGCGACATGCCCGCCGGGAGCGGCGGCGTCGCGGCTCGCATCTGGCAGGACCCCAAGGACGAGGGCAACTCGTGGGGCCCGGGCGTTTCGCTCATCTGGTCCGGCGGCAAACAGATCATCGTGCGCCACCGCAAGGACGGCCGCATCGGCGTCACCGTTAGCGGCGATGAAAACTTCGCGGCCCACTGGAGTAAGGTCGCACCGGTCGAGCTCTACATCACGTGGGACAAGCAGAGCGTACGCGTCATCGCCGCCGGCGAGGGCGTGTCGGATGTCGAGGAGGTCGTCGCGCAGTGGCCGCGCAGCCAGTGGCCCGGTGAGCCGACCAAACTGCTCGTCGGCAAGGTCCCCAACTCCGGAAAACCCGAGGACCACAGCGCCCCGGGCGACAAGGGTTTCTCACGCATCGAGTGGGTTAAGATCTTCGCAGCGCCCGCGAACTAATTGACCACGGAGTCCGTCATGCGCTTCACGCTCTGCCTCGTCTGTCTGTCGCTTTCGATCATCACGCTCGCTAGCGCCACCGCGCTCGCCGCCGACGCGCCCGACCGGCCCAACATCATCTTCTTCCTCGTCGATGACATGGGCTGGCAGGACACCAGCGTCCCGTTCTGGACGCACCGCACCCCGCTCAACGAGAAGTTCCATACGCCCAACATGGAAAAGCTCGCCGCCGACGGCGTGAAGTTCACGCAGGCCTACGCATGCTGCGTCTGCTCTCCAACGCGCGTCTCGCTGATGACCGGTCTCAACGCGATGCGCCACCGCGTGACGAACTGGACGTTGCAGAAGGACAAGGGCCCTGATGGCAATGATCCCCGTCTGACGATGCCCGTGTGGAACATTTCGGGGATGAGCGCGACGCCGGGTATCGACCGCACGGTCTACGCCAGGCCGCTGCCCATGTTCCTGCAGGAAGCCGGCTACCGCACGATCCACGTCGGCAAGGCGCACTGGGGCGCGATCGGCACGCCCGGCGAAGACCCGCTCAAACTCGGCTTCGATGTGAACATCGCCGGTCACGCCGCCGGCGGCCCCGGCAGCTACCTCTCCGAAGTGGACTACGGAAACGACAAGCCCGGACCGTGGGGCGTCCCCGGCCTCGCCGCGTATCATCACAAGGGCGTCTTCCTCACCGAGGCCCTGACGCTCGAAGCCAACAAAGCCGTCGATCAGGCCGTCGCGGATCACAAGCCTTTTTACCTCTACATGGCGCACTACGCCGTGCATGTGCCCTACGCCGCCGACCCGCGCTACATGCAGAGGTATCTCGACAAGGGGCTCGACAAGATCGAGGCGATGTACGCCGCGCTCGTCGAGGGCATGGACAAATCGCTCGGCGACATCCTCGCCAATGTTGAGAAGCACGGACTGACCGACAAGACCATCGTGATCTTCATGTCCGACAACGGCGGCCTCAGCGCCCACGCGCGCGGCGGCAAGCCCAACACGCACAACCTCCCGCTCAGCAGCGGCAAAGGCTCCGCCTACGAGGGCGGCATCCGCGAGCCGATGATCGTGCGATGGCCCGGTGTCGTGAAGCCCGCTACGACGTGCGCCACGCCGGTCATCATCGAAGATTTCTTCCCCACGATCCTCGAACTCGCCGGCGTCAAGTCACCGCCGCATTGGGAATCCGCCGGACGCGGCGATGACAAAACGCCGCTGAACCTGCAGGGCATCGACGGCGTCAGCTTCGTTCCGCTGCTCAAGGGCGAATCGGGATTCCCCGCCGACCGCGCGCTCTTCTGGCATTTTCCCAACTGCTGGGGTCCGACCGGCCCGGGCATCGGCGCGACCAGCACCATCCGCCACGGCGATTTCAAACTCATCTACTGGCACGCCTCGCAGAACTGCGAGCTGTACAACATCGCCGAGGACATCGGCGAGAAGCACAACCTCGCCGAGAAAAGCCCGGAGATCCGCGACCGTCTCGCCAGGGAACTCGGCGACCGCATGCGGCGCGTTGATGCCCAGATGCCGATCCTCAAATCCACCGGCAAACCCGTACCGCTGCCCGGCGGAAAAACCGTGGCGCTCGCTCGACCCGAGTGAATCGCGCCATCCCTGTATCATGGGCATGACGAATGCCCCATGAACAGCCCCGTGCCACATCCCGTGCTCGTCACCGGCGCCAGCGGATTCATCGGCCGTCACCTGGTTCATCAGCTCTTCGCGCGCGGCCACGCCGTTACATGCTTCGTCCGTGCCACGTCGGAAGTGGATGAGCTGCGCAATGCCGGCGCTAAACTGATCGTCGGCGATCTCGCGGATGTCGGAAGTGTCACGCACGCGGTGCGAGCGTCACAAGCACACACAGTGTTCCACCTTGCCGGGGCAGTGAAAGCGCTGCGAGCCGCAGATTTCAACCGGGCCAACGAGACGGGCGTCGAAACGGTGGCGGCGGCGTGTGCGGGATGTTCCACGCCGCCGGTGCTGGTGATCGTGTCGTCGCTGGCTGCGGCGGGCCCGAGCAGTGCGGATCAGCCGCGCACGGAGAACGATTCGCCATCGCCGGTGTCGGCGTACGGGCGCAGCAAACTCGCCGGTGAGCGGGCCGCGATGCGATACGCCGATCGTGTGCCGATCACGGTCATTCGTCCGCCGATTGTCTTCGGTCCCGGCGACCGCGCTGTCTTGGAAATAATCAAGCCGATCGCGCGCCGAGGCATTCACGTGGTGCCTGGTGGGCATAACGATCGTCTTTCGCTGATTTATGTCGCGGACCTAGTTGACGCGATCTTTCTCGCCACGGAAAAGGGCGAGCGACTGCAACCCGGCGGACCCGAGGGATGCGGCATCTACTTTGTCGCAATGGACGACCGACCGACGCACACGGAACTCGGCTACGCTCTCTCACTTGCCCTTGGCAGAAAGCCCGCCGCGACCCTGCGGATTCACCCGCTGATGCTGCGGCTCATCGGC
Organism: Planctomycetota bacterium; assembly: GCA_043788485.1. Lineage (GTDB taxonomy): Bacteria > Planctomycetota > Phycisphaerae > Phycisphaerales > Zrk34 > JAYVTU01. The sequence goes on along the minus strand of JAYVTU010000231.1, from coordinate 9,533 downwards.
CGCTGCGGCGATGCAATCGCACGATTCCGCGGAAAGCCCGGCTGGATCAGCAGCGACAAGATGGCCGAAGCAACCGCGGGATCATGGATCTGCTCGGCGGAAAAGGCACGCACGCAACTCGGCTGGTCGCCGAGAGCGACGCTGCCGCAGCGATTGGCCGAGACGGTGAAGTGGTACCGCGAAGCGCACTGGCTGTGATCTTCACGTAGGGCAGGATTTCATCCTGCCTCCTACGATGTGCGTCAATCGCGGAAGGGGAGGCAGGGTCAAACCCTGCCCTACAACACCGCGTCGTAAATCCGATACGTCTTGGCGATTGTCATGCCAGCGCGTTCGAGCGAGCCGCGTGAGTTCTTGTTGCTCTCGAGCACCCAGGAGAATTCCCAGCGCCTGATGCCCCAGAGTTTCGCCGCTTCGGTGAGCTGATCGAGCAGGACGACGCCCAGGCCCGAGCGTGTATAGCCCGGCAGCATCGTGATCGCCAGGCCGCGTGCGACGTCGATGCGGCGGCGGCCCAGCAGCAGGCGGAAGATGCCGAAAGGGAAAATGTGCCCGTTAAGTTTGCGGAGGATCTGGTTGTAATCCAGCAGCGCGAAGACGGCGCCGATCGGCTTGCCATCGACATCGGCGAAGAGCGCGAGCGACGGGATGATGACGTAGCGCAGCTCCTTGGCGATCTGCAGCGATTCGCCGAGCTGGATCGGTGTGAATCCCCACGTGCCGTCCAGCGAACTGTTGTAGATGTCGAGGTACGACACGAGATCTTCGTTGAACTTCGCGGTGCTCAGCGGGCGCACCGCGAAACCCGGACGTTCCAGCGCCATCTTCACCACCGGCTTGTATCGCTCGGCGAGTTGGGCGAGCAGCGCCGCGTCCATCTCATAGGAATAGAGGTCGTGTGATTTGGCGAAGCCGCACGCCTCGATCAGCGCGCCGTAGTAGGGACGGTTGTACGTCATCATGAAACAGGGCGGCGTGTCGAAGCTGCTGACGAGCAGGCCGCAGGTGTAATTGAGCGACGGGTTCACCGGCCCGCGGCAGGCCGTCATGCCGCGCTGCCGGAGCCAGGCAAAACCCGCGTCGAATAAGGCGCGAGCCACGGTGACATCGTCGATGCACTCGAAGAAACCGAAGAAGCCGATCTTATCCTTGTACTTCTCATTGTGGATGCGGTTGATGAGCACGGCGATGCGACCGACGGGCTGGCCGCCGCGCAGCGCGAGCAGCGTCACAACCTCGGCGTTGTCGTAGAACGGATGCTTGCCCCAGCCCAGGAGCTGCCGCTCATCGGCGAGGATCGGCGGAACCCAGTTGGAGTCGCCCTTGTAGATCGCCCATGGCAGATGCTGAAAGCGCCTGCGGTCACGCCACGACGCGGCGACGCGGACTTCGATGGTTTCGCTCATTGCGCCGCTCCTTCGAGAAGTCCGCGGCAGACATTGGCGATGTTCAGGCCGGCGCAGTTGTTCTGGATCGGCGTGAGACGGCGGAGCTCGTCCATCGGGAAGTCGGAGTGCGTTACCTTGCCCAGCGCGATGCCGACGAAAGCGCACGACGAGAAGCGCGTGATCAGCTCATCGCAGTTGGCGATCATCTCCTCGGCGCTGCCGGTCGTGAATACCTGGGCGCCGGGGGCGAACTGATTGATCTCGCGCACGGCCCGCTTCATGTTCTCGTTGGGGTGAAGTTTGAAGATCAGCGGACGGCCCGCGGCGATCTCGACGACCTTGCGGAGGAACGCGGGACGGTCCTCGCCGCGGAAGATCTCGCGCAGCGGGGAAGTGCACGCCAGCACGTAATTCTTCTGTGGGAAATTGTTGCTGCGGTAACGCTCGCAGTTGTCGAAATTGGGGATGCTGGTGACGACGATCTTCGAGCGGTCGGCGCCCTTGCGTGTGAAGAAATCGGCGTAGCCCTCGCTGGCGACGCAGAACTTCTCGTACACGTGGCTGAGGCCCGTCGCGGCGGTGCCGCAGAGCCAGCGCGGAAGCACGGGGAAACGCCTGACCAGCCGGTAGAGAAAATCCTCGGGGTCGGTGATGCCCTCCTGCACAAGGACGATGCGGTCCTTGCGGATGTTCTTCTGCAGGTAGACATCGGAGCAGGTGAGCACGAGGTCGTAGGGCTTGTTGAGCCCCTTGTAGTCGATCGTGAGCTTGTGGTCCTCGAGATATTTGCGGCAGCGTGAGGCGAGCTTATCGCCGATGATGGTGAACTCCATCAGCTTGAAGCGGCGCATGATCTCGTGGTACCCGTCGCAGAAGTAGGGGGTGAAGGCCTGCTCGTAGTCCGTGAGATGTTTGGCGACGGCGTGCATCTGCGTGGTTTGGTTCATGGACCCGCAGATGAAGAGGATTCGCTTGCGTTTCGTCGGCGTGCTCACGCGCTCTCGCTCCAGCGGGTGATGCGGGAGCCCAGCAGGAAGACGACGACTCCGACCGCGGCGATGACCGCGGCGCAGCGGAGTGCCGCGGCGTCGTCGGTGAAGATCATCGCGGAGCGCAGGCCCTCGTTGACATAGAAGAGCGGCAGGGCGCGGGCGAAGGTCTGCAGGAAGCCGGGCATCATCTCGACGGGGAAGAACGTGCCGGAGAGGAACATCATCGGGAAGAGCACGGCATTTCCCGCGGCGGCGGCGCTCTCGGCCTCTTTGGCGATGGGCGTCAGCAGCATGCCGATGCCGACGAACGCGAAGACTGCGAGCACGATGAACAGCGGGAGCCAGAGATTGAGGCGGAGGTTCACGTCGAACACGAGCCGGCTGACGAGCAGAATCGCCGTCGTCGAGATCACCGCCAGGACGATCTGGTAGAGGATGTTGGACAACAGCCAATCGGTGCGCGAGATCGGCGTGGTCATGAGCTTGCGCAGGATGCCTTTCTGCCGCAGCTCCGCGTTGATGTTCAGCGCGCCCGAGAGGCTGGAGGTCATGATCGCCATCGCGATGATTCCGGGGACGAAGAATTCGATGAAGCGGTAGCGCTCGGCGAGGATCGACTTCTGGATGGTCGTGATGAACGGCGGTGTGCCGGAGATCTCTTGGTTCGCGGCGGCGACAACGGCGTCGAGCAGGGCGATTTTCTTGGGGACCGATGTGGAGCTCGGGTCGTAGACGTAGGTCACGGCGACCGACGCCTTGTTGTCACTGTCGAATGCCCGTTTCGCACCGGCCTCGCGGAAACCCTTGGGGATCACGAGCACGAGATTGAGCTTGTTCTGCCGGGCGTAGGCGGCGGCATCGATGTCGGTCGGCGCGGCGGTCACCTTGAACATCTGATCGTGCGTCAGGCTGTCGATGAATTTCTGCGACGCTTCCGTCTTGTCGAAGTCCTGCACGGGCAGGTCGAAGTTGAGGTGATCGGGCTTGGTGAAGATCGTGCCGAACACGAGTACGAGGATGACCGGGAACGCGACGGTGAAGAACATCGTGGACTTGTCACGGGTAAAGGTCTTGAGCCGGACGGCGAGATTGGCGGCGATCACACGGACGTTCATCGGCTCGCCTCCCCGTTCTCATCGCTGAGCGCTTCGCCGGTGAGCTTGAGGAAGACCTCTTCGAGATTGGGCTTGCGGACATCGAGGCCGAGCAGCGGGACATTGGCGTCCTTGAGCGCGGTGAGCACGGTCTGCACCTCGTCCACCTGCTTCACGCGGACCCAGATGTTTTTGTGCTTGTCGATCACGGACTCCAGGCCGAGCTTCTGGACGACGGCGACGGCGCTGTCGCGCTGGGCGGTCTTGAGTGTGAGGCCCAGGTGATTGGCGTTGGTCTCGATGATGTGCTCCGGCGAGCCGATCGTCACGATCCTGCCCTTGGAAATGATCGCGACGGTGTCGGCGAGCAGCTCGGCCTCCTCCATGTAGTGGGTCGTGAGGAACACGGTCTTTCCGCGGCTCTTGAGGCCCTTGAGCACTTCCCATACCTCGCGGCGCGCATGCGGATCGAGGCCCGTCGTCGGCTCGTCGAGGAAGACGATCTCGGGATCGTTGACGAGCGCGATGGCGATGCCAAGGCGCTGCTTGAGGCCGCCGGAAAGCGTCTTGAATTGCACGTCACGCTTGGACTGCAGATTGGTCAATGCGATGAGCCCGTCGATGTCGGCATCGCGGCGATCGAAAAGGCGGGCGTAATACTGAATGCTCTCGCGGACGGTGAGGCGATCGAACGACGCGAATCCCTGCGGCAGGACGCCGATGCGCGGCAAGATGTCGCGCTTGTGCGTGGTGACATCCATGCCGAAAACGGTGACCTTGCCAGAGGTCGGCTTGCGGATGGTTTCGATGATCTCGACGGTGGTGCTCTTGCCCGCGCCGTTTGGGCCGAGGAACGCGAAGACCTCGCCCTTGCGGACGGTGAAGGAGACGCCGTCCACGGCGACGAGATCGCCATAGCGTTTGGTCAGGGACTCGACGGCGATGGCGTTTTCGGCGGCGTTCGTCATGTCGGGTGGGCGTTAAAGCTTCGCCAATTCATCGGCGATCACGCCGACCGTTTGCCGGATCTGCGCTTCGGTGTGGTTGGTCGTGATGAAGAAGCGGAGGCGGTCGGTGTGCTCGGGGACGGCGGGGTAGAGGATGGGCTGGACGTTGACGCCGCGCTCGAAAAGAGCGCGTGAGAGGCGGAGGCACTTGACGGAGTCGCCGATGATGACGGGGATGACGGGTGTGCCGCGGGCACCGCCGGTGTTCAGGCCGCGCTCGGCGGCGAGATCGAGGAACAGCTTGGCCAGGTCATGGAGGCGAGCGACACGCTGCGGCTCGGCACGGAGGACGGTCAGCGCCGCCGTCGCCGCCGCGGCGCCTGCGGGCGGGATGCCGACGCTGTAGACGAATCCCGGTGCGGTGTAACGCAGATACTCGACGAGCGGCGCGGAGCCGGCGATGTATCCGCCGCAACTGGCCAGCGATTTGGAGAGCGTGCCCATCCACAGATCGACGTCGGCGCGGGCGACGCCGTCGCGCTCGCCGATCCCGCGGCCGGTCGAGCCGAGCGTGCCCAGCGAGTGCGCCTCGTCAACGAGCAGCAGCGCTTTGTGCTTCTTTTTGAGCTCGACGAAGCGCGGCAGGTCGGGGCAATCGCCGTCCATGCTGTAGAGGCCTTCGATGGCGATGAGCACGCGTCGGTAGCGGGGGCGGATGTCGGTGAGCAGCGTGTCCAGGGCCTGCCAGTCATTGTGCGGGAACGCGCGGGCGGTCGCGCCCGAGAGCTTGACGCCCTGCACGATCGAGTTGTGCGCGAGCGAGTCGTAGACGATGAGATCGCCGGAGCCGAGGAGGTGGCCGAGTGTGGTGACGTTCGTCGCGTGACCGGAGACGAAGACGAGCGACGCGGCGGCGCCGAGGAAATCGGCGATCGCCGCTTCGAGGTCGCCGTGCACCTGCTTCTCACCGGAGACGAGGCGGCTAGCCCCGGCGCTGGTGCCGAAGCGGTCGATGGCGGCCTTCGCGGCGGCGGCGACGCTCGGATGGTGCGCCATGCCGATGTAGTCGTACGCGCAGAAGTTGATGAGATCGCGGCCGCCGATGTGGACGAGGCTCGCGCTCGCCGCTCCTCCGGTGTCCACGCGGAAGTAGGGATTGCCGCCGGCGACGGCGTCGATCACGGCTTCCTGCCGCTTGAGCTGGAGGTACTCGGGGAACTGCTCGACATCGTAATGCTCGGCCGGAACCTCGCCGCTCACGCTGCGAGGCACCGGATTGTCGCGGTGATGCAGGACGGCCTCGGCGAGCTCGCCGACGGTCTGTGAGGCGCTAAAGAGCGTGTCGGGCAGGTGACACCCAAAGCTCTTTTCGAGTGACGCGAGAAGTTCGAGGCGTTGGAGCGAATCGAGGCCGAGGGAGCTGAGCGGCGTCTGTGGCGTCACGTCGCCGAGCGAAGCGCCGGCCAGCGAGAGCGCGTGCTGGTAGATCGTGGCGAGGGCGGAACCCGCGGGCATGGCGGCGGCGCAGGGTGTCGCCTCGTCGGTGTTGTGCCCGGCCAGCGCCTTGATTTCTCCGGCGAGAAACGCAGCGCGGCTGGCGTGGCGCTGGATCTTGCCGCTGGACGTGCGGGCGATCGTGCCCTGGCGCACGAGGAGGATCGCGTCGAGCGCCAGACCGTGCTCGTCGAGGACAGCCTGGCGGATGGCGGTGAGCATCGCGTCGAGATCGGCGTCGGTCTTGCGCGGGGCTTCGTGGACGAGGACGAGGCGCTGACCGGCGGGATCATCAATGGCGAACGCCGCGCCGTAGCCGCCTTCGAGCAGCGGGTGGCTGGCGCGGGCGGTGGCCTCGAGGTCGTGCGGATGGTGGTTGACGCCGCGCACGATGATCAGGTCGTCGAGTCGGCCGGTGATGTGCAGGGCACCGTCGCGGACGAATCCCTCATCGCCGGTGCGAAGGAACGGGCCGTCGCTATCGGCGAGCCGCGCGCCGAACGCGCGGCGGGTCTGCTCGGGGTTGTTCCAATAACCCTGCGCGATGGACGTGCCGCTGACCCACACTTCGCCGATTTCGCCGTTGGCGATCTCGCGCCCGGTCTGCGGATCGACGATCGCGACGCGCAGGTCGCCGACGGGCTGACCGCACGCGACGACCTGTCGGCTGTGTCCGTTGTCGCCGACGCTGCGAACGCTTGCGCCGCTGCCGCGCTTGACGCCGGTGACCATGAGTGTTGCCTCGGCCATACCGTAGCAGGGGTAGAGCGCATTGCGCTTGAAGCCGCACGGGGCGAACGCGGCGGCGAAGCGCTCGAGCGTCGCGGCCTGCACGGGCTCTGCGCCGGTGAATGCAAGCTGCCAACTGCTCAAGTCGAGCGTGGCTCGCTGCTCTGCGGTGATTTTGCGGACGCAGAGGTCGTAGGCGAAGTTCGGCCCGCCGGAGATGCTCGCCTTGTATTTGCTGATTGCCGCGAGCCAGGTGATGGGCCGCTGAAGGAATGCGGTGGGGGAGATGAGGATGTTCTTGCCGCCGGCGAAGACGGGGGCGAGGACGCCGCCGATGAGGCCCATGTCGTGATAGGTCGGCAGCCAGAAGACGCCGGTGCTGTCGGCCTCGAGGCCGAAGGCGTCGTGGATCGCGCGGGCGTTGGCAAAAAGATTGGCGCGGCTTAGCATCACGCCCTTGGGCGTGCTCGTCGAGCCGGATGTGTACTGCAGCATCGTCAGCGATGCGGGGTCGAGCGTCGGCGGACGCCATCGCGCGGCGAGCTCATCGCTGATCTCATCGGTGGCCAGCCAGGTCAGCGGGGCGCCCCCGGAAGTATCGGCCTCGGTCATCGCGCGGAACTGCGACGCGGCGTCCGCGTTGCTCAGCGCGACGCTCGCGCCGGCATCCGCGGCGACGGCGAGGAATCGGGCCATCATGCGGTGACGGTGCGGCGGATAGGTCGGCACGGCGACGGCGCCGGCGTAGAGGCAGCCGAAAAATGCGGTGATGAAATCCAACCCCGGTGGATAGGCGAGCAGGACGGTGCGACCGGACAGGCCCATTTCCTGCAGCTTCGCGGCGATGGCCCGGGCGCGGCGGCCGAGCTGGGCGTAGGTGATGACCACCTCGTCGGCGTCGCCATCGCGCAGGAAGATGAAGGCGGGCTGATTCGGCTTGAGCGCCGCGGGGCGCTGAAGCATGGCGATGAGGTCATCGGCGATCGTCGGCGTGGATGGAACTTCAGGGTTGATCGGTGGCAAAATTCGCGCGGCGCTGCTGGCGGCTTGCCGGGCTGTCAACTGGGCTGTACTCATCGTGGACTGCATCATTCGCCGATCCTGCCTCTGACCCCAAAAAAAGACGACGTGATTCAGCACCCTTTGGGGTGTTGGACCACGTCGGCTCATCGTCCGACTGGCCTGTCACAGCGGGGGTTTCCCATCCCCCGTCGCTATGACGGTAACGCGGTAAGTATAGGCAGGCCGATCCCGCGCACAAGCGCTTTCGGCTATGGGGGATTTCACTAGATGATCGTCGGGAACACACGACCAGGGCGGCGTAGCCGCCCGGCTAGCACGGAGGGTGTTGTCGTGCTCGTGCTCGTAATCGAAATTCGGGAACTCGATTACGATTACGATTACGAGCACCGCTCGAAGACTCGCTGAGCACGAGGGGATCGGACGGAGAATTCCAAAACAGCCGGGCGGCTACGCCGCCCTGGTCGGTCGTCAGCGTTAGCTCGGTCGAGTTTGTTTCCACTCATCAAAAACCGGCTGCAGGGCGGCCCTCATGATCTCCATTTCAGTGCGTACAATCGGTAACTGTTGAGCAACCCAACTCAGACACGTTTCGCAGTTGCGGGATTGAGTAGCGGGTAATGCATCCGATTTTCGAAATACGGTCCATTTATCGGAGCGTTCGCCATATTCAAACTCGAGATCGAATTGCGACGCAGATTTTTTCAGCCAAGTAAAGACACTGCGTCTGAGTACTGGATCGCGGGTAGGCGCAAGAACAACCTGAATCACCAATTCGTCTGATTCAAATGCAAATTGAGTGTAAAACCAATCGGTGGGTTTTAATTGCGAGTCGGTTCCGATATTTGGAAGCAACTCCGCCCAACTCACGGGAGAGAAATTGACGCGCGGCCGTGCGTCTCGTTTGGGCGAAACAAAAACAATTTGCCAATGCGGGTCCGATCTGAGAGTTTGCTCAATCGCGGTCCTTATGCCGTCTTTTTCATCGCCGACGCATTCGATGATCAGATCAATCGCGCGACGATGCTTTGCGTAGATTTCGCGACAACGTTTCTGAACTTCGGGGTCGTTCATAAACCAGCTCCTGACCGTTTCGAGATACTGCTCGATAAAAATATGAACCGATTTCCGCATCTTCGATTCGTGTTCGCGATGCACAGCCCACAGCGCCCCGTGCAGAGATTTGTACGACCATGGATGCCAACCCTTGTGGGAAGCTCGCTGTCCGGTCTTCGTCAGAAACACCATCATCCGCGGGATGTTGCCGTGCAATTCATTGAGCGTCTGCTCATATCGTTGAAGCTGATCTCCATGTTCCTCGCTGTCGATCTTGTTCTCAATTGCGATTGCAAAACGAGGCGATTTGCAGGTGATCAGGAGGTCGATGCAGCTCTCTTCGCGTTGAATTCGGACGCCTTGCAGTTCCGCACCGCCGAGTTCGACGTGGGAAAGCGGGCGTAATTCTGGCGGGGCCTGTTTGAGCAGGTCCTTCAGGACGGCTTTGAGGAACAACGCACCTTGCCCGTGTGATTCGGCGGGGTCGAGGAGCCAGGCGAGGAAGTTGGAGTGGCGGATTTCGGCGCGGTCGATGCGGAGGGCGTCGAAGATGTTGAATCGGCCGATGTGTTCTTCGAGTTGCAGCAGGTCTTCGCTGTCGACGACGAAGCGTTCGAGTTCGGCGAGGGCGTTGGCGGGGGTTACGGCGGGGTCACTCATGGTGTTGAACGTACCGCGGGTTTGGGGTGGGGGCAATGGCGGCGGACGCCGCCGGCGGGCACTTAAGATGGCATGAGTAAAGAGGCGGTCTCCCTCCTCGCGGGTCAAGTAAACTCGCCCGAAAGATGGCCGGTGTTCGGCCGTCGGTGAGGA
>JAYVTU010000230.1:0-2600 GCA_043788485.1 Planctomycetota bacterium | reverse complement strand
GCGGCCGGCGAGCATGACGGCGGCGAGCACGGGCCCGAGGTGCTTGACGACCGAGAGGCTGATGATGCCTCCGAGCCGCGTCTCCTGCCCGAACGTGCGGAACTGCTCGAAGAGCTCGATGGCCAGCACCATGCCGATGAACCCGCCGGTGAGCATGACGACCGGGACGCTCCGCGTGCCGACCTCGAACATCTGGGGCCAGGTGAGCTTCCACCGGCGCGGCTTGCGGATGTCGCTCAGCGTCCAACCGACGGCCTGTGCGGCGAACGTGATGAAGCTGCCGAACCGCTCGACCATGTTCGTGATGCGGAAGCCGAGGCGGTCGATGTAATCGAGGCTCGTCATGCCCCAAGTGTAACCGGGTCGGCGGATCGGGGCCGCGCCTTGGGGCGACGGGGATGCGTTCTTCCCTTGGTTTCACGCCGCAAACTTGACACCGGGCGCGGGCCGGGCTACTAAGGATGGACGAGGCTTGCAGGGGAGCTTGTCGCGCCCCCGCGTGCCTTGATTGCCTGGTGTGACTATGGGTCTACGCGAAGACATTCAGCAGCAGCCGATCTCGGAATTGGCGCTGCGTCCCTACGTGGCGGTGGACGCCCAGACGACCGTCCGCAACGCGGTGACGAAGATGAAGCAGCTCAACCTGGGCGCGGCGATCATCGTCGATTCCGCGGGCAAGGCCGTCGGAATGTTCGACGAGAAGAAGCTGCTCCGCCTGCTCACCGAGCGTCCCGGCGGGCTCGATGAACCGGTCGGCACGCACCTTTCGCAGCAGATCGTCTGCCTGCCCCGCACGGCGACGATCGCGCAGCTCATCGCGACGATGCAGTCGCGGAACCTGCGCTGGGTCTGCGTCGTGGACGACGGGGGCAACCCGGTGGCGATGACGGGGCTGCGCGGCGTGGTGGATTACGTCGCCGATTATTTCCCGCGCCAAGTCAAGGTGCAGCCGATGGACGTGAAACTGGCCATGGAAGAGCGGGAGGGAGCCTGACATGAACGTCAACAGCAACCGCAGACAGCGCCGCGAGCCCACGCCCGGCGAGTTCCAGGACCCGCTGAGCAATTACGAGACGCCGGCCTACGCCGACGACCTGGAGCGCTCGCTCATCGAGGACCGCGTGACGGTCATCCAGAGCAATCCGTTCATGCAGGTGCAATCGTCAACAACGATCCGCGAGGCGATGCGCATCATGGCGGAGCAGGACATCGCCTGCCTCGTCGTGACCGATGAGCAGAACAAGGTGGTGGGCGTGTTGTCGGAGCGCGACGTGCTGATGCGCGTGGCGGAGGATTACGCGGCGCTGGCCGGTGTGCCGGTCCGCGCCGTGATGACGCCGCAGCCCACCGTCGTGTACGAGACGACCAAGCCCGCGCATGTGATGAACCTGATGAGCGAAGGGCTGTTCCGCCACGTCCCGGTGGTCGACGCGGACGGCCGGCTGACGGGCATGATCGGGGCGCGGCGCCTGATCGCCTACCTGCAGAAATTCTTCCCGGCGCGGTGATCGGCGGGAGGCCGTGCGACCGATCCGAAGCCGGGCGAGGCGCGAGTTATCACCACCGCGCGGGCGCTTCGGCGGTGAAAGTGCGGCGGATTTCCCCTCCCGGTTGGATTCCTCTCAAGACGCCAGTATTATTCTCCGACACCAATAGCACCCCTCGCCTCGAAAAGGATTGTGCAGGCAATGAAACACCCGTTTGACTTCATGTCGCAGGTTCCCGCCGCGATCAACCCCGCGAACCTGCAACCCATGGCCAGCGCCCCCTACCAGCGCACCCGTGAGATGACGATCGACGAGCTCCTGCTCGAACACCGCGTCATCTTCCTCGTCGGCGAGATCAATCACGCTTCTGCGACCGGCGTCATCATGCGAATGCTCTACCTGGCCAACCTCAAGAAGGACCAGGACATCAATCTCTACATCAATTCCCCCGGCGGAGCCGTCGACGATACGCTCGCCATCTACGACACCATGCGGTTCCTCCCCTGCCAGGTCGCCACGTATTGCATCGGCAAGGCGATGAGCGGCGGCGCGATCGTCCTCGCCTCCGGCACCAAGGGCAAACGCTACATCCTCCCGCACGCCAAGGTGATGATCCATCAGCCCTTCGGCGGCGTCTACGGACAGGCGGCCGACATCGAAATCCAGGCCGAGCAGATCTTGAAGGACAAGAACACGCTCATCAAGATCATGAGCGCCTGCACCGGGCAAACGCCGGAAAAGGTGCAGGAAGACTCCGAGCGCGACCGCTTCTTCGACGCTCAGTCGGCGGTGAAATACGGCATCTGCGATGAAGTGCTCGGCGCGGACGAACCCTCGGCCGTTGCCGCGGCGGCGGCGGATGGGAATAAACCAAAGTAAACTGAACAGTGAGGCCGTCTATGGATTCAAAGCCGATCCAAGATCATGTGCGAGCGGTGCCGTTTCAGCCTTTTGAGGTCTCGTTGACCTCTGGTGTCAAGTACCGCGTTCACAAGCGGGAACATGTGATTCCCATGCTCAGCAACCTGTTGATTGGCCATCCAAGTTACAAAACAGATGAGTTGCCGGACACCACGATCTTTCTCAACTATGCGGATATCGCTGCTTTTAAGG
>JAYVTU010000229.1:0-48329 GCA_043788485.1 Planctomycetota bacterium | reverse complement strand
CGGAGTCGGCCGTGTGCCTTGGCGCACGACGCGGGGAACACGGCCGACTCGAAGACTCGCTGGCCGTGGCACCCCGGATTTATCGCCGCCCTCGCGCTGCTGCTCATCGTGACCGCCGCCGCACAGGCAAAAGAGAAGCTCCCCGCGCTCCCGCCGCGGCCCGCGGCCGGCATGCCGACCGAGGCGGACTACTACAAGATCGTGCCGATCGAGATCCCCAAAGGCCTGGTCGTCGAGGCGACGGGGCTGGAGCTACTGCCCGAGGGCAAGCTCGCCGTCGGCACGCGCCGCGGCGACATCTTCATCATCGACAACGCGCTGCAGGACGACCCGGCGAAGATCAAGTTCAACAAGTGGGCCAGCGGCATGCAGGAAGTGCTGGGCCTCGCATACAAGGACGGCTGGCTCTACGCGATCCAGCGCGCCGAGATCTCGCGCCTGCGCGACAAGCAGGGACTGGGCATATGCGACACGTACGAAACCTTCTGCGATGACTTCGGCAACTCCGGCGATTATCACGAATACAACTTCATGTCGAAGTTCGACAAGGACGGCAACCTCTACGCGGTGCTCTGCCTGACCGGCTCGGCGTCGAGCAACGCGCCGTACCGCGGCTGGTGCATCAAGGTCACGCCCGAGGGCAAGATGATCCCGGTCTGCGCCGGCATCCGCTCCCCGGGCGGCATCGGCTTCAACGCCGCCGGAGAGCTGTTTTACACGGATAATCAGGGCCTGTGGAACGGCTCGAGCAACATCAAGTACATCACGCCCGGAAGTTTTCAGGGCAACACCGAGGGGCTCAAGTGGTATTCCTTGCCGCTGGTGAAGCAGACGCTCGGTGATGCGCCGGCGACCGTGCACAACGAGAGCCGATCGCACATCGAGATGGAGCGCGTGCCGCAGTACACGCCGCCGCCGGTGTTCCTGGTGCACGGCAAGATCGGCAACTCGACGAGCGGGATCGTCGCGGACACAAGCGGCGGAAAGTTCGGGCCGTTTGGCGGCCAGATTTTCGCGTGTGATCAGACGGGCAGCAACGTCGCGCGGCTTCTCATGGAGAAGATCAACGGGCGCTATCAGGGTGCCGTCGTCATGTTCCGCTCGGGCTTCGGCTCGGGCAACGTGCCGATCATCCAGGCGCCCAGCGGCGAACTGGTCGTCGGCGGCACGAACCGCGGCTGGGGCTCGCGCGGCGTCAAGCCCGGGGCCGTCGAACGCCTCGTGTGGACCGGCAAGACGCCGTTTGAAATCCTCGAGATGCACGTGAAGCCCGACGGCTTCGAGCTGAGCTTCACCGAGCCCGTGGACAAGGCGACCGCTGCGGACATCAAGAACTACACGATCGGCACGTTCACCTACATCTATCACTCAAGCTACGGCAGCCCCGAGGTCGATCAGACGACGCCGACGATCAAGAGCGCCACGGTCAGCGCCGACGGCCTGAAGGTCCGCCTCGTGATCGACAAGCTCGTCATCGGCAGCGTGCACGACCTGAAGCTGCCCGGCGTGCGCAGCGAGAAGGATAATGTCCCGCTGCTGCACCCGCAGGCGTACTACACGCTCTGGGCGGTGCCGAAGGAGTGAGGCGGGGCGGCTTAGGCCCGAAGGGCCGCAACTTTTGGTAGCCGTGGCCGTGAGGCCACGGTAGGCTGCGTTAATTCCCAAAGGCCCGAAGGGCCGACACATTCTTTGGAGCTGCGCCATGTCTTTTCTTTGCACGCGCGTCCACTACATCTGGTCCACCGACAAACGTGAGCCGATGATCCAAAAGGATTGGCAGCCCCGGCTTCACATGTACATGCGGGGCATCCTCGAGAACATGAAATCCAAGGTGTTTGTCATCGGCGGCGTGGCCGACCACATCCATATCTATTGCTCGCTTCCGGCGACAATCTCGATTGCTGATCTCGCATCGACGGTCAAGAGCAATTCAACATCGTGGGTACGCGGCGAGTTCGATCCGCGATTCGGTTGGCAGGTCGGCTACGCGGGTTTCACAATGAGCAAATCCGCTGACGAGGATGTGATTCAATACATCACGAATCAGGAAGAGCACCACCGCGTCCGGACATTTCAGCAGGAGTTGATCGCGTTCCTCGAAAAATTTGAGGTGCCATACGATCCGAAATATGTTTTCCTTTGAGGAAAAGTTTCGGCCCTTTGGGCCTCAATCGCACTCGCGATCTTTACCGTGGCCTCACGGCCACGGCTACCAAAAGTGATGGCCCTTCGGGCCGAAGACGTAAAGAGAATGCCATACTCACCCAAATAAAAAACCCGGCGTCGGGCCGGGCTTTAAATCCTGCGTGTTCTACTCGCCGCTCAATCCGTCGCCGCGATTTCTTCGTAGTCGTCTTCGGGCTTCGGCGCGACGGCGGGGGCGTTCGCCGGTTCGGTCCAATCTTCGGCGTTCGACAGGTTCAATTCGCTGGGCATCGTTTTGCGGTAGCCGAGCTTGCGGATCACTTCGAGGACTTCGGTCCATGACGGGAAGCTTTTCTTGTTGACGCGTTTGAAGGCGTCGACGGCCATCACGAACAAAAACTGCTCGCCGGTCATCTGGCCCTCTTCGGCGGCCTTGGCGAAATCGGTGCGGCGCCGGCCGGGGCCACGCAATCTTTCGAGTCCCGTGCGGCGGTCCACCACGTCGCGCCGCTCGAGGCCCGCGCGGCGGTCATCGGAACCGGCGTCACTGACGCGCCGGTCTTCGGCGGCCGCCGCGGCGCTGCTGCTGCTGCTGCTATTGCTGTGGGGAACGTGCATGGCGGGCTCCTGGGAATGAGGCTCACGACGGCTCGCGCCGCCGCCGACCCCTCAGGAGCCGCGGCGGTCAAAGCTCGTCGTCTTCTTCTTCGAGGTCGTCGTCGGCGGCGTCATCGTCGTCGTCGTCGAAGCCATCGTCGTCGAGCTCATCGTCGAGCTCGTCGTCGAATTCCTCTCCCTCTTCATCGGAAAAAAAGTCGTCCTCATCCAGTTCCTCTTCGCGTTCTTCGACTAATTCCTGAGGGGGCTGGACCGGGGCGGGGCCGGTGCGGAAGGCGTTGAAACGGGGGGCGAGGTCGAGGGTCATCGTGGTTTCTTCCCGCAGGGTGGGCATGGTGAGGGCTCCGAATAATCGGGCGTTTTCAGGTGTTTTTGGCGGCTTCGGGGCGTCAGCCGGGGCTCGGATCGGGGTCGGAACGCGTCGCGGGACGTTGCGCCGGAGCTTTTTAGCCCCTTACGCTGGGGAATGCAAGGCGGTAAACTACCCCAAGTTTGACGCTTGTCAACGCTCAAGGCGGCCCGCAAGCCCCTTTTTCATCACCGCCGCCGCCCGCCGGGTCCTGCCACGCCGGGGACGCCGCCCATACCCGGGAATTCCACGTGCCCCAGGCCTCCGCTCACCAGCCCCACACCCCCGCCGCCGAGCCATTCAACACACCGCCGCTGGTGATCGTCGTCGCCGCCGCGTGGGCGTTGCCGGGCCTCGGTCACGTCCTCATCGGCGAGGCCAAACGCGGCATCATCGCCGGCGTCACGCTCATCGCACTCTTCACCAGCGGCCTGCTCATCGGCGGCGTCGGCGTCATCGACAGCAAAGCCGATCCCGTCCCGCTCTGGTTCGCCGGCCAGACGCTCATCGGCCCGATCACCATCATCCTCAACGAATATCACCAGGGCCTCAAAGCATCTCTCGACAAGCAGGTCTCGCTCCACGCCACCGACCTCCGCGAATCGCGCCACGGCTCGACCTACGACGACGCGAAGCTCGACCTGCTCACCCGCACCGATCCCCCGCCGGTCTACCGCCTCTCGATCGGCCGCGTCAACGAGCTCGGGACGCTGTACTGCACGCTTGCCGGCGTGCTGAACCTGCTGCTGATCCTTGATGTCGTGGGCCGGGCGACCGGCGACATCCCCGCGACGGCTGCTGTCCGCAAAGAGGGAGAAGCCGCGTGATCGCATCGCTCCCCCTTATCGTGACACTCGCCTGGCGTCCGTTCCTCGATCCGCTCGACCTGCACTCGACCTGGCCCTGGCTCCTGCCGCCGCTCGTGCTGGCCGTCGCGATCGTCTACAAGACCGTCAAACAGCCGACGCTCGACAAGCTCCCGCTGGAGATCCTCCGCCTGACGCTCAACATCCTCATTCTCATGGCCACCGCCGCGGTCGTGCTGTGGGGGCTCGTTGAGTTGACGTGATGCATTCTTCTCCGCCGCTTGCGGCTTAGCGCTCCGCCTCCTCCATGTCGTTGCTCACCAATACCCCCGCTGCTTCACCGCCCAAGCCGTCTCCAGATTCACCACCAGATACCGCAGCGCATCCGCCGCGTGATCGTGCCCATCCTTCACCGGCTCATCACTCTCGGGATGCGCCAGATCAAACCGATACGCGCGCAGCGCCTCGATCAGTTTCTCACACCGCGGATGCACGACAAACAAGCTCTCCTCCGCCGCTTGCGGCTTAGCGCTCCCCTTCTCCTCGTTGAACCTCGGTATCAAGCTCGGATCAATTTTGCTCCTCACCGCTTCCAACCCGTCCCGCATGAGCGCCCGTCTCGCGCGCACCACAAACCCCGCCTTCCGCAACTGCTCAATCGCGCTCACGCCCGTCTGATCCGACCGTGCTTGCCCCGCCGGATCGACACCGAGCCACGCCGCCGTGGGCCAGCCCCGCCGCTTCACCTCCTCAACATTCGCCTCCAGCGTCCGATCGCGCACCGCCAATTCATCCATCACCTCCACGCGCAACCTCCCATCCTTCGCCGGCCGAAGCTGCGCCCACAACCACACAAAATCCCGGATCCCAAAATCGACACCGCAAACCCACTTGAGCCGCGCGTCCACCTCGACCTCCCGCACGTGCCGCGCCGCGTCAAACGCCGCATAAACCGCATCCGTCCGCGACACGCCCCGGCACAAAATCTCGCTCTCAAATCCCGTCCGGCTGCTCCGCCCCCGCTGACCGATCACATCCCCCGAATCCAAGTACCCTCGCCACTCCCGCGCCCGACCGTCACAATAATCCCCCAGCTCACACGCCACGCACTCCTTCACCAGTTCGCACCGCCCCATCACATCCAGCGCGCACCACGTGAACAGTTTCCATCCTCCGTTCTTCGCCTTCCCCACCAGCTCCTCCATCAATCCTCCCACCCGGTGCATCGTGCTCATCGCCTCGACGCTCCCGCGCACCTCGACTCCGCCGCAGACTTTCGACCGCGTCACAAACTGCGCCGCCTCCCAGACCTCGCGCGCAAACAAATCCACCTCATCACACCGCAGCTTCTGCACCCGCTGCCCACGCACCGAAGTCTCCGACTGCGCCAGCAGTTCCACCCGGCTCCCGTTGCGCAGCCGAATCTCCCGCTCCGTCATCCGCCCCTTCACTATCTCCCTTAGCACGGGCCTCTCAAACATCTCCCTCAAATAATCCCCCATCATCCCCGACTGCCCCATGCTCCCGCCCAAAATCCTCACCTGAATCCCGGGCTTGAAAACCAGGTCCAGCAGCGTCGCCACCGCCCCGTAAAAAGTCTTCCCGCCCCCGCGATTCGCCCACACCACCGCATCGCCCCTCTCAAAAAACACGTGCTCCAGATAATCCAAAGGCGAATCGTGCCTGGCGCACCGCCCCCGCCCCGGAATCCAAATCTCAAGCACCTCACCCAACCACTCCCGAAGCTCCTCCCGCGTCGTCGGCATCACCCGCACAATCCCCTCAACCATGTCCCGCTTTTCCATCTTCGATCTCCTCTCAAAATAGTTTCACACCCGCATCGCAAAACTCCCCGACTCCCTCAGCGCCCGATCCGCTTCGCCTCCCCCGCCCGGAGCATCGCCTCCTCCTCCGCCGCCGTGTTCAAACCCTTCGCGTGCAGCGCCGCCGCAATATGCTTCGCCGCCGCCATATCCAACGGCGCCGGCTCCTCCGACCCGTCCAATCCCCTCAACACCTTCAGCGAATCGCCCCCCAGCAGATCCACCCGCATCAGCTCCCGACAAGCCCCCAGCGACACCCGCACATCCTTCTCATTCATCGCCAGCCCCAGCAGCATCGTCACCACCCGCGACCGGAACCGCGCCACCATCACCTGCGCCTGAGTGTCGGCAACCAGCAGCAAACCGTGCAGCGCCCGCCGGATCTGCCGCCGCGCAATCCACCGCGCAATCTCCTCCGGCGTCGCCCCCCGCTCCTCCTCGATCGTCGCCAAATCCACCTCCCCGCGCAATACCATCCCCATCAACGTCTGATTCAACTCCGACTTCTCCTCCGACTTTTCCTCTCCACCCATCGCCCGCTCCTTTCAAATAGATGTTTAACCGCGAAGACGCGAAGGACACGAAGAAGAAGAAGAAGAAGAAGAAGAAGAAGCATGGATTCTTAACGCAGAGAACGCAGAGACAGCAGAGAAAACCATGAATTGGATTTTCTAAACCAGGGCTTTGATTTTCTCAGCGCCCTCCGCCCGCTCTGCGAACTCTGCGTTAAATCCCATTCCCTTTCTTCTTCGCGTCCTTCGCGCCTTCGCGGTTAATCCTCCTCTCCCCGTTCCACCAGCCTCATCAACGCCGCCTCGCGCCCGCCGCCGATCGCCTCCAAGCTCGCCTCCAGCAAATCCCGCTGCTCACCGCTCAAAAAGAAATGCACCACCGTCGGCATCTCCCCCATCGGCCTGGCCACGCGCACCATCGGCCCCTTCTCCCCGCCAATCTCCAAAAGCTTCCGCACCTGCTCCCGATTCTCCGGCAGCCGCCGCGCCAGCTCCGCTTCACTCACACCCAACCGCTCCCGCAACTCACCCATCAGCCTCGCCCGCTTCCGCGGATCATCCCGCCCCTGCAACCGGTTCAGCGTCGACAGCAGCAGCAGCGCCTCCGCATCATCCACATCCCACACCACACAATTCGCATGCGTCCGCCCCAATTTCGCCAGCGCTTTCCACCGGTGATGACCGTCGAGAACCTCGTAGCACATCGCTCCCGGTCCCACCTCTCCCCCGGGGAGAGGTCGGCGAGTCCCCGAGCCGGGTGAGGGTGCATCGGGATCACCCTGTGCATCCCGCGCCCGCACCGGCCTGACCACCAGCGCCGGATACCGCCCGCTCCGCCCGATATGCCCCGCCAATTTCTCAACCAGTTCCTCCGCCATCACATTGCTGTTGAGCGGATGCGCCCGCAATTGCTCCAACGCGATCTGTACGATTTCGCCGCTCATAACGAGCTCCAGAAGAAAAGAGGTTTAACCGCGAAGACGCGAAGGACGCGAAGAAGAAAATGAGGGGAGTTTTAACACAGAGGCCGCGGAGGCCGCAGAGAGAAATTGATTTTTAAGAAAAAGGCTTTTGCCTCTCTCTCCTGCCTTCCTCTGCGGCCTCTGCGTTAAAAATTCTTCTCCCCTCTTCTTCGCGTCCTTCGCGCCTTCGCGGTTAACCCTCCCCCGCCTTGATGTAGTACCTCGGCTCACACAAAAGCCCATCCCGCGCCCTCTCCATTTGCTCCGAAACATTCAGCCTCCGCCCCGCCCAGCGTGCCAACTCCTCACGCAGCACCGCCGACCGTTCCAGGTGCCCGCGCATCCTCGCCTCGCTCGCCAGTTCCCACGCCTCCGCTCCCGCGAAGCGCATCGCATCGAGCAATCGCTGGTCCTTCGCCAGGGGCCAGCGTTGATACTCGCGCATCCCCGCCAGCTTGAAGAACGGATGCACGCGTCCCATCGCCGCCAGCGCTTCGGTGTACCGCGTCGTCGCCGTCGCCAGCGCGTGTTTGACGATCCGCACCGCCAGCCCGACCCCGCGCCACTGCGGATGAACCACCACCCGGCTGATGCACCGCACCTCCGCATTGAGGAGCCGCGCCGCATCACCGCGATCGCGCCACCCGGTGTAACGATTGCCCGTCGCCTCATCCCGCAGCACGCAGCTCAGCGCGGGGTACGACTCGACCAGCACCGCGACAACGCGGGACGACCGCGGCATTCCGAACCCCTCGCCCCCGGGGAGAGGGTGGCGAGTCCGCGAGCCGGGTGAGGGTGCATCGGGAGTTCCTTGTGCGTCGTGCTCGCACTTCCACTCCTCAAATCGCAGTTTGCAATCGCTCTCCCGACCAGGGCGGCGTAGCCGCCCGGCTATTTCCCGGTATCTCTCCCCCACGCTCTCCCTCCGATCCTCCAAAACCAATACCCGCGTCGCCGTCACCGGCTTGCTCCGCAGATAATGAAACTCCGCCAGGGCCGCGTAATCCGCCAGCGTCCCGTCACGCATGACGAGCTCCGCCGCCGGATCGCAGCGCAGCCCCGATTGAAATCGTTCCACAATGGATCGCATCTTTCTCCCCTCCACAATTCGCAATGATGGCTCACTGATCCGACGCGTTATCTCGTCTCCCGCCAGAGGAACCTGGCGGTTCCCCCGGCACCCCCTCCCTTGGTGCAACAAACGTCTCGGGTCTTGCGTCTCGCGTCTCGCGTTGGGATTTCAACGCAAGACCCGAGACGCGAGACGCAAGACCGTCGGAACGACCCCCTTTCCCGTTTCCCCCTCCAGGGGGAAAGCCCCCCGAAAGTGGGAGGAAGACAGACGCCGAAGACGCCGCGCCGCTCGCTCCCCCGCGCCTTTATTTAGCCGGCGGGCTTGCCCGCCGCATCCGACGCCGCGAAGCGCACTCAGGTGCTCGCCCGGACACGCTTGAAGTCAACTCAAAACCCCGCATTTCCTTGGAATTCAAAACCCGCCTTCGTCATCACACGAACCAACTCAGACCCTGCGTCGAAGGTTTTATCTTGTGGTTTGAAAACTAAAACCCACGCAAGGCGTGGCATGCGGGAAAGAGATGCGGCGCTGGATTCATTGACTAACGAAACGTCAATGCCCAGTCTTTTCAAATGACGCAAGACCACCAGCCGGGACAAGCTCGATGCTGTGATCCCACAACCGGCGATTTCCAGGTCTACGAGCCCGGATTGAGACACAATCCACGGGATCGAACGATCAGTGATATCCTGATTCTGATTGCCGACCAAACTCAGACTATGCAGGCTTCGGATCAGCTCCAGTATCCGCAGTCGATCGTCGGTCAAATACCCGCTTGCATAAATATCGAGATCAGTGACGGCAGGTTGTCTTGAGAGGACGCGCAGATCGTGATCGGTCCAGCCTGCGCCAATTTTCCCGCCATCGATCCGAAAAAACCGATTGGACCATGCGTCACCCAGCAGCTTCTGAATCCATTGCGGACCCACGGGGGTCTTACCCAAATAGTTTCGATGGTACAACTCCCGCGTCTCGGCGAAATCGTTCCACACCCAGGCGCCCCAGCCGACGCCGAACAACACGCTCAGCGCCAGCACCGTCATCCAGACCCATCGCCAGGTGACGCGCGACGCACCCGAATTTTGCGGCTGAACTTCCATCTGAAATTTAATCCTAAAAGGCGTTCGTGATTCTACGGACCGGCGCGTCGTCACGCACATCGGCGGGCAAGCCCGCCGGCTAAATAAAGGCGAGAGTCGCGGTGCATGTGTGGCGCCCGCGGCGTTCGTCCCCCTCCCACTTTCGGGGGGCTTTCCCCCTGGAGGGGGAAACGGGAAAGGGGGTCGAACAACGCCAGTGACGTGACGGGACCCCGCTCGCGGCCAAACCGTCGCGCGTGTCCGAAGGGAGGGGGTGCCGGGGGAACCGCCAGGTTCCTCTGGCGGAAGTGATGCGCACTGCTGTGATCCGCCTCGCACCATACGCGCCTAAATTTGTGTAAATTATTCGCCACGCTCATGGCTCAGAATCCTCCTCAACCCGATCGTCCTCGCAACACGCCGATGGTGGCGCTGCTGGTCGTCCTCAACCTCGCCGCGGCGGGGTTTCTTGTTTATTCGCTGCCCGGCTGGCTGGCGGATCGCAGGTCTCAGGCGACCAACGATGCCGTGGCCGGCGCCTTCTCACGCGGCGAGATCCAGGTCGGCGACTCGGTCCAGAAAGTACTCTCGAAGTATCCGCCCAACCGCGTCGAGCGCTCGGGCAAGGCGATCATCGTGACTTACGATGAGATCACGATCGCTGCGGAGTCGGATCGCATTGTGTTCATCCGGACGAATCCCAAGACGGCGCCCACGCGGTGAATCCGACCGGGGCGGCGTAGCCGCGGGGCTATTTCGGAACCGGGACGCGTCTGATGCGTCTGTTTCGGTGCACGCCACATTCAGGAGCTGCGCCATGTCCATCGCCCTGCCTCTGCATGTCACTTCCCTCCGCGTTCGTCTGATCTCGTGGTGCCTGGCGGTGATGGTGGCCGCGGCGGCGTGGGCGGTTTGGAATCTGCCGGGCTGGTTGGGCTACGCGGCGGCGAGCCCGGTGCATCGGCCGGCGCACAGCTTGTTCGAGATGCTGCTGCCGATCTGAAGGCGGAGGATTTACCACAGAGGCACAGAGGCGCAGAGGAAGGCATTGATGCTTTGTTCAAGCAAAGAAGTTCTGCTGCGTTTCTCTTGACCTCGATCCTTGCTTCGCTGCCTTGTCACCCAAAATTTCTTTTGCCTTCCTCTGCGCCTCTGTGGTGATTCATTCTTTTCCCCGCGTGAGCACTTCCATCGCCGCCCCGGGGTGCTGGAGGATGAGTGTGTCGGGGTCGAGGGGTTCGAGCAGGTCATCGTGCGTCGTGGCGGCGATGAAGCAGACGGGGGCTTTGCGGGTCCACTTGCGGATGTTGCGGGCGATCACCTGCGCGGTCAGGCGGTCGAGCGTCGCGCCGAATTCGTCGGCGAGGATCACGGTGAGGGAAACATTGCATTCCTTTTGCTCGGCGAGCGCGATCGCACGGGCGAGTTGGAAGCGGTAGCGCTGGCCGTCGGAGAGCTGGCTGATTTTGCGGAGCATGACGAAGGCGTCGTTCAGGCCCGCGAGGGCGAGATAGCGGATGGCGTCTTCGAGCTGACCGGGCAGGGATTCGACGATGGGGCGGTCGGGCATTTCGCGGAGAGAGGCGAAGTCAATCACGTGGATGGCGGGAGTGTTCGGGGTGTGATCGTCGGGTGTGCCATGCCCTCGGCTTGGCGTGGGCATGTCCGTCGATGGGGATGAAGACGGGAAACATGCCGACGCCGAGCCGACGGCATGGCACACGGAGGGGGAGGCGTGTGCGTGGAGAGCTGCGGCGATTTGGCGGAGGAGCGTGGTTTTCCCGCCGCCGCTGGCGCCGGTGATGAAGAGGATTTGGTGCGGGGCGAGCTTGAGGGTTGTGGGTGGGATGAGGGTGAGGGTTTTGGATTGGTCGACGCCCAGGCCGAACATGGAGGCGACCTGGCAGACGCGCGGGGAGGGATCGACGGCGGTGGTGAAGGAGGCGTGGACTTGGATTGTGATTTCGTTTTTCATGCGGGGATTTTGGGAATAGGTTTAACCGCGAAGGCGCGAAGGACGCGAAGAAGAGGGGAGAAGAATTTTTAACGCAGAGGCCGCGGAGAACGCAGAGAGAAAGAGAGAAAGAGAGAGAGAGAGAGAGAGAGAAGGAGGGAGGGATGGAAGAATGAAAGCAATCATTCATTTCAAAATCAGGTCTCATTTTCTTCTCTGCAGCCTCTGCGTTCTCTGCGGCCTCTGCGTTATAAGCTCCCCGTCTTTTCTTCTTCGCGTCCTTCGCGTCTTCGCGGTTCAATCCGCCTTTTGCCTTCACACGACCGCGGCGGCGAGGCGGATTCTGCGGCGGTTGAGTTTGGGGGTCGGGTCGTCCGCGGAGAATTTCGCGCCGGCGGTCAGGGCGCGGACGGCGGCGGCGAGTTGGCGGATCTGATGCAGCGTGAGGTTCAGGTCGGCGGCGGCCTGACGGTAGGAGTGGCCTCGCACCCAGAGAGCGAGTGCGACGGCGGCGGTGTCGGGGGCCCATTTGTGATGATTGCGGATGAAGTGGAGCACGGTCTCATCGGTGAGCCTTTCGACGAGCTGGCGGACGCGGCGCTGGATGGTGCGCGGCGACCGCTCCGAGACGGCGGCGATCTCGTGGGGGCGGATGCCACGGGCGAAGACCTGCTGGAGGAGCGTGCGTTCGGGGGCGTCGAGGAACGGGGCACGGATGAGGATGGCATCGGTTAACTGACGTACGATCAAGGCTTTGGAGCGGTCGAGCGGCATAAATGGGCTCCCGTAAAAAGAATTGTTCAATAATTTTTGAACTCTTGACGGCCAGTATACCGAACATTATCCTAACGGCAAGGCTTTTCTGGACACTCTCTCGTCAAGGACATGCGCGATGGAAAACTCGATGAAAATGATCGCGGAGATGGTGCGGGGTCGCCGGCGTGCGCGCGGGTGGACGGTGGCCAGACTGGCGGAGGAGGTGGGATGCTCGAAGGCGTATGTGTCGGGGATTGAGAATTGCCGGCTTGAGAATCCGCCGAGCGCGAAACTGGTGGCGGAGATCGAGCGGGTGCTGGGGATCGGGGCGGGCGAGATGATGAAATTGGCGGAGTGGCAGACGACGCCGCGAGCGGTGCGCGATGATTTTCGGAAGATGGAGGAGGAGCTGCGGAAGCTGACGGGCGGGAAAGATACCCGCGGGGATTCGGCGGACCTCATCCCCGGGCTTGCCCCCGGAATGAACGGAGAGCGACGCGCGGATGGGGCGTTGAGTTTGGATGCGCTGTATCGGAGCGGGGCGCTGCACAAGTTTGCGGGGAGCGAAGCGGGACACGGCGGGAGTGAGCGGCCCGCCGTGGCACGGGGAGGCGGACGCGAAACATTTTTGAAGCGCGAGGCGGAGCGCGGCGTGCAGCGTGAAACAGATTGCGATGAAGAAAGGAATGCCGTGATGATGGAGCGGACGGTTTTGCGTGGCGTGGTGCCGCTGATTAATAAGGTGGCGGCGGGGATCCCGGCGGAGTTCACGGATTACGATTATCCGGCGCAGGTGGCGGATGAGTATGTGCCCTGCATGGGGGTGCAGGATCCGGAGGCGTTTGCGGCGCGGGTTTTGGGCGAGTCGATGATGCCGGAGTATCGCGAGGGGGATGTGATTGTATTTTCGCCGGGGCGGGCGGTGATGGATGGGTCGGATTGTTATGTGCGTTTGCTGCCGGATCATCAGAGCACCTTTAAGCGGATCTTTTTTGAGGCGGGGGATCGGGTGCGTTTGCAGCCGCTGAACCCGGCGTTCAAGGCGAAGGTTGTGGGGCGCGAGGAGATCGACGGGCTGTATGCGGCGGTGATGCGGATGACGCCGATCGGCGGAAGGTGAGGTTCTCCGTAAAGGGGGGGCGGCGTCGCGGTTGTGCGCATGGGGGTGTCGCGGGGGCGTGGGGGATTGGCGCAAGTGGTGGCGGGGACGGGGCTGGGAAATTTTGAAAAATGTTTTGGGCGGCCGCAGCGCGGTCACTTTTTGTGCGCGAGAGGTGGGGTGGATTTTTGGCGCTGCGATGCGGCGGTGCGCGGGGCGGGGTGATGTGGCGCGCGGGGCGGGGAATTTGGAAAGGGATTTGAGGCTGTCGCGGGGCGGTCGCTGCGGGTGCGCAGGTTTGTGGCGGAGCGCGGGGAAGCACGCAGGGGTAGATGTGGGTGAGGGAGATTTGTGGGTGCCGTTCGCCGCGAAGCCGCAAGCGGCGGAAGGGAGATTTGAAATCGGAGATTTGAGATTTGAGATTTGAAAACAGAAAACGGAAAACGGCAATTACGTTCGGTGTTTGTTGCGGCGGTGGCCGGGGAATCGGGCGAGGGCGGCGAAGCCACCGATGAGGAGCATGCCCATGAGGGCGGAGGAAGGGAGCGGGACGGTGGTTTGGGGGAAATTGTCGAAGGGGATGATGGCGGGAATTGCTAAAACGGCTGGGAAGGCGAAACCCGCGGGGATTCGGAGGAGCTCATCGCTGGACTTGGCGGGAGCGCTCCTCTCGAGGACTCGGGTCGCGGCTAAACGGGGAAGAGAGAAACCCACAGACTGCTGTCCGTGGGCTTCGGGGTGGGTGTTGAGGATGGGGGCGATGGGCATCGCGGGGATGGGCTCAGGGCTTGTCGGAGGATGCGGGGAGGTGTGCGGGGGAGCCGGCGATTCGGCCGAGTGCGGATTCGGAGGCTGGGGTTTTGCCGCGGGCCTGGGGGGTGGGCTGGGGGGTTGAGCCGTGGTCCTGGTGGGTGCCGGAGTGGTAGTCGTAAAAGGCTCGGTAGTTCTTGCTGAAGTATCCGCCGCGGGAGGCTCGGACGCCGTTGAGGACGATGCCGAGGCATTCGGCGGTGGCGCCGTGGAGTTGGTTGAGGAGGCGGGAGACGAGGCCACGCTTGTCGTGCATGGCGCGGGCGACGAGGACGACGGCATCGGCGCGGTTGGCAAGCTGGCGGGAGTCGCCGACGATCGAGAGCGGCGGCGCGTCGATCATGATCAGGTCGTAGCGGCTCTCGAGCTCGGTGAGCGCGGAGCGGAGGGCAGCGGATTCGAGCTGCTCGATGGTGCCGGAGCGGGCGTTACCGATGGACATGACGTCGAGGCCGGGCACGGAGGTGTGCTGGATGGCGTGGTCGAGGTCTGCGGCTCCGCCGAGGAGATCGGCGAGTCCGGGCGACTCCACGGGGAGGCCGAACACGCGGTGGAGCGAGGGGCGACGGAAGTTGGCGTCGATGAGGATGACGCGGCGGTTGTTGTACGCGGCGGTTGTGGCGAGGTTGGTTGAGACGGAGGTGACGCCCGAGCCGCCCTGGGCGCCGACGAACATGAGCGTGCGGTAACCGCGGCGCTGCATGCGGTCGAGGATTTCGGAGCGTGACTGGCGGAATGCTTCGGCGAGCAGGCCGTGCGGATGGCGTGCAACGACGAGGTCGATGAGCCCCTTGGCGCTGCGGTCCTCGGAGGCGTCGGGGATGACACCGAGGACATCGGCACCGGGCAGGAGCTTGCAGCAGGCGGGGCCCTTGAGTCGCTGGTCGAGCAGTTCGCGGATGAAGAGGAAACCGATCACGAAGGTGAGCGAGAGGAACATGAGGCCGGGGACCATCAGCTCGTAGCGGGGGAACGCCCGCATCTGGGGCGTCTCGGCGGCGCTTTCCTTCTGGACGCGGACGATGTCGGAGCGGGAGGCCAGGAGCTTTTGGGCGGCAATTCGCTTGTCCTGCTCCTGGAGCATCTCGTTCCTGCGTTTGAGGTCGTCCTTGATGGCCGCGTACTCGGTCATCTTCTGGTTGAGTTCCTTGAGCTGGCGGCGTGCCTCTTCGAGCTGGGTGGAGAGCTGATTGAACGCGGCTTCGGCGGCGGAGGCCTGCGAGGCGGCCTGGGAGAGGCGGACGTCCTGAAGCTGGCGGAGGATCTCCTCGCGCTTCTGCTGCTTCTCGACCTCGGTGGCCTGGATGCGGAGGTCGATGTCCTTGATGGCGCGGTGGGTCGGACCGAAGCGTTCGAGGTTGACGCGGCGCTCCTCCTTGAGCTGGAGGATGCGTTCGTCACGGGTCTTGATGAACGGGTTCTCGTCGGCGGCGAGGAGTTCCTCGGCGGTGTACTGGAAGGTGTTGTCGGCTTTGGCCTTGACGAGCGTCTCGTGAAGATTGCGGAAGGCGAAGAGGTTCGTCTGCGCCAGCTGCTGGTTGGTCAACAGGGTCTGGAACTTCTGCTGCACCTCATTGAGCCGGCTCTCGACGGCCGAGAGCTGGGATTCATCCATGATGGCCTTGAGACGGCGGTCGAGATCGGTGATGTCCTGCTGCGTCTTGTTGCGCTCGGAGCTGAAGAGGTCGAGCAGCTGGCTGTTGTTCTTCAGGGCGTCGTTGTGGGTCTTTTCGATGAAGACGTCGGCGACGGTGTTGGCGAGGATGGCGGCGTCGCGAGGGAAGCGGGCGCCGACGGTGACCTTGAGCAGCGAAGCGCCTTTGACCTGATCGGCCGAGACGTTCTTGCGCAGGCTGTTCATCTGGGCGTCGTAGTCGAACGTGATCTTGCCGCTGGAGTCCTTGACGGTCTGGGTTTTGTACCAGTCGGTGTTCTGGACATCGGCGCGGTGGAGGACAAGGTCGTAAATGTCGTCGGACATCAGCAGGTACGATTGTGTGCGGATGTCGGTCTGGAGGGCGTCCTTGTCACCGGAGGTGGAGTTGTTGACGGTCGGCTGGTCGCCGCGCTGGGCCTCTTTGATCACGCTGAGGGTGACGACTGCGTCGTACCGTGGCGCAAGCTGAGCCAGGGTGTAGGTCAGCGCGATGCCCAGGACGATGCTGGTGAAGGCGACGATGATGATCAGGTTGCGGAACTGCTTGAGCAGCCTGACGGGGTCGATGGGCGTGAAGGGGCCTGCGTGCCCTGCGTGGGGTGCGGGGCTGCGGGAACCTGATTGGGGTGTCGCGGCGCTCATTATTTGGCGTCCTTCTGCCCGGTGCTGAGGGCTTGGAGCAACTTCTGGGCCTTATCGAGGGTGTCTTTATCTTTCTTTTCTTCGGCTAATCGGCGGGCGGCGTTGACTTGTTCCCGGGCCGGTTCGATCTGATTTTTGGCCTGGAGGACCTCGGCCAGGTGCAGGTGGACAGCGGGGATGGGGCTGATCTGGATGGACCGCCGAAGGGTTATCTCCGCCTCATCGACATTGCCAACCCTGAATTGTACCCATCCCAATGTGTCCAGAACACTGGCTTGTGCCAAAGGAATCGGCGGGACGCGGTCGGCGGCCTTGCGGGCCAAGGGCATGGCGTCGGCGGGGCGTTTGAGGTTCTCGGCCAGGATGTAAGCGGCGTTATTGAGCAGCGTAACGTCGTCGGGATGGACCTTGAGCAGTTCATTGTAGGCCGTGAGAGAGTCCTCATATTGGCCGGACTTGTCCAGAGCCGAGGCGAGCAGACGCTGTGCGGCGTCCGACAGACCGGTCCCGGGCTTGAGGCGGGTGATCAGCGTCTTGAGCTCGGCGGCGGCTTCGGAGGCCTGGCCCTTCTCGATCATCAGCTGCGCGAGGACCAGGTCCGTCAAGCCGCTGGCGTCGCCGGCGGCACGCTTCTGGAGCATGTCCACAATCTGCTGATCGTTGAGCACGCGGCGGGAGTGGGCCAGCACGGTCTGCATGTCCGTCCCGTTGGCCGCGGCCAGGCTGAAGGCCTGCGCGAAACTCGCGGTCGCCTCGTCGGTCTTGCCCATCGCCGCCCTGGATCGGCCGCGCAACGCCGCGAGCACCGCCGACTTCTCGACCCACGCTGCATTATCGGTCAGCAGCTGATCGGCCTTGGGCGCCTGACTGGCTTCGAGCAGCATCACGACGTAACCGGTCAGCGTCTCGGGCGCCTTGAGGCCGTTGTAGGCCTGCTCCAGTTCGGTCATCGCCTTGGCCGATTGCCCCTGCGCGATGTAGGCCTGGGCACGGGTCTGGTGCCAGATCGCCGGGTCGGGCGACTGCTGCTGCGAATCGGTCAGGAGCTGATCGAGTTCGCCGTAACGCCTCTGGCGGAGATAGAGCTGCGAGAGCTGGATGCGGGCGCTGCGGTAGTCGGGGCGCTTGCTGATGGCGCGGCGGAGTTCGGTGATGGCCGACGACTCGTCGGCGCGACGAGGATCGAGGTACCAGGCGACGAGCATCTCGCTGGCGATCGTCATGTTCGGGTCGAGGTCCAGCGCGTGCTCCAGGTCGCCGCGCACTCGGGCCTGCACCTCGGCGGCGGTGCGGTTGAAATTGAAACGGGCGCGGTAGTAGTACGCCTGGGCGTTGCCGGGCGAGAGCTGGACGGCGCGGTCGAAGGACCGCTGGGCGCGTTCGGCGTTGGGGGCGCCGAGGTTCTCGGCGATCATTCCGTCGAGCAGCGCGGTCTGCACATCCGGACCGTGCTTGGCGACGAATGCGTCGAGGTTCTGCTGGGCCTGTTCGAACCGGCCCATGCGCACGAGCACCTCGACGATCCGGCGGGCGATGCGGGGATCCTCGGCATCGTTCTTGGACAGCGATTCGTAGAAGGGCAGCGACTTGGTGGCGTCGCCGCGTGAGAAATACCAGTCGGCCATCTCACGCGTGGCGGGCATCGCCTTCTTGTCCTCGAGATCGATGGCCTTGCGGAACGCCGCCTCGGCCAGCGGCGTCTGGTCGGCGTCCACCAGGAACCGCGCGACGCTCATCCAGTCAGAGGCGGACGCCTTGTCGCCGCGATCGGTCACGTATTTCGTGAGCATCGCCTGGCCCTGCGCTGCCTGGCCGCTGAGGCGATGGAACTGCGCCATCGCGACGATGTTGTCGATGTTCGCCGGCTCGTCCTTGAGCAACTGCTCGAGGACCTCGCGCGCGGCCTGGGGCTGATTCTGCGAGATGTAGAGCGAGGCGAGCAGGCGGCGGTTGGCGGTGTCGTTGGGCTCCTGCTGCGCCCACTGCTGGCGCATCTTGAGCGCCCGGGCCGCGTCGCCGTGACGCGCCATGTAGTTGATCAACGTCGAGGTCAGCGCCCGGTTTTCGGGGGCGAATTCGACGGCCTTCTGGATCGCCTTGAGCGCCCCGGCGTACTGGCCGCGCGCATCCTGGATCACGAACTGCGACTGGAGCGCCCGGATGTTGTTGGGCTGCAGTTCCAGCGCGGTCGAGTAAGCCGCGTCGGCGCCGGTGAGATCGTTGTTCTGACGCCGCGCCTCGCCGAGCAGGACCCATCCCTCGGCGTACCGGGGCCGCAGTGTCACGCCGCGGTTGAGCGCCGTCAGTGCCGAGGTGAGCTTGCCGTGCGCCATCTCGAGGCGGCCGAGCCAGAACATGCCCTGCGCGTCGTCGAGATTGAGCTTCGCGGCGCGGTCGGCCAGCGCCTGGGCGGCGGGCCAGTCGGACTTTTCGATCGCCTTCTCGAACTGCAGCGCGATGACGCGCGGATCGTCGGGGTTGCTCTTCTCGGCTTCGCTCAGGGCCTTGTCGGCTTCGGCCTTGTTGCCCTTCTGTTGGTGATAGACGGTCAGGAGCAGTGCGCGATCCAGCGGGTCCTCACGCTCGGCGAGGTACTGGTCGATCGTCGCGCCTTCCTTGCTGAGCTGCGCCCGCAGCAGCTCCAGGGATTTCTGCTGCGACGGGTCGGCCTTGATGGCGGTGTTGACCCGAGCGATCGCGCGGTCGTTCTGCTTTTCAGCCACGTCCATGCGGAGCACGGCGCGGAGCACCTCGTCGTCGGCCGGCGCCTTGGCGAGCATGGGCTCGAGGATGGCGTGGGCGGCTTCGCGCTGGTTGTCGGCGTAATACAGCGAGGCCAGGAGCAGGAGGATCTGCTTGTCGCCGGTGCCCTTGAGCGATTCGCCGAGCTTGATCGCCTGCTTCATGGTCTCCGGCGCCTCGGGCAGGCCGGCCTGGGCCTGCTTGCGGGAGAGGGCGGCGGTGGCGCGGATGCGCAGCTGCTGGCAGACCATGTCGTCGGGCGTGTTGAGCAGGATGGCCTTGAGCAGGTCCAGCGACTGCTGAGGCTCGTTGAGCTTGAGGTTGATGACGGCCAGCTCGCGGTAGGCGACCCATTGGTTGCGGCCCTCGGGCGCGGCGATGGCGGCCTTGAGCTTGCGCGCCGCTTCGCCGGGCTGGTTGAGCATGCGGAGCGCGCGGGCCTGGAGCACCAGCGCATCGACGTACGCCCCACCGTATTTTGTGTTGGCCGAGTCGAACATGCGTTCGGCGATGGTGTAGCGGCCCTCGACGAGCGCGATCTTGCCCTCGAGCATGTCGGGCATGCCCGAGTCCTCGCGCGAGCGCTCGCGCAGCTCCCCGAGGCACTGTTTCATCTTGGCCAGGATCGCCGTGCGCGACGCGTCATCGGTCGCCGACTCGAGCTGGGTGAGATGCAGCTCCGAAAGGGAGATGATCGCGTACTGCTGATTGGCGGCGCCGCGCAGTCCCTCGATGGACACGCGGCGGCTCCGGTCGGCGGCGGCCTGCTCGAGCAGAGGCTGGGCCTCGGCGATGCGGCCCTGCGCCAGGAGGTTGCGCCCCAGGTAGAGCTGCGCCCGCTCGTCGTCCTTGTCGCGGGCAAGCTGCGCGACGTAGAGCTTCTCGGCGCGGAGCTGGCCCCGGCGGACCTTGGGCTTGGCCGGGTCGGCGGGCACAAGATCGATGCGCTCCAGCAATGACGCGAGTTCCATCAGGTTGTCGCGGTCCTCGGGCTTGACCTTGCTTTCGAGGAGCGTGAGCTGCTCGAGCGCCTTGTCGCGGTGGCCGGCGACCATCTGGAGACGCGCGGCCTGCAGCAGCGCATCGGGATCATCGGGGTGGGCGTCGAGGAAGCGCTGCATGATGGCGATCGCGTCGGCCTGGAGCTGCGCGATGCGCTCGGGGTGGCCGGCCTTGGCCTGGAAATCGGACTCGATGAGGTTCCACTGCGCCAACTGATAGGTCAGCCGGGCGCTGGGCGGGCTGACGTCCACGACGGCCTGCATCTCCTTGCATGCGGCAATGCGTTCGGCTTCCTCTGCGGTCGAGCCGCGGAGCTTCTGGACCTGGGCCATGGCGCGGTACTGGCGGGCGACGGCCTGGTCTTCGCTGACGGCGGCGGAGAGGATCTCCTGCGCGGTGTCGTAGAGGCTCTGCCATGCGTTGTAGACGGCGGACTTGGTGGCGCCCTCGTAGTAGTAGCTCAGCAGGTTGTGGCGGGCCTCGGTGGCCTGGGGGCTCTGGGGCGAGACGGCGACGATCTTGCGCCAGGAGCCGATGATCTGGTCGTCGGCCTCGGCGAGTTCGTAGACGCTCTTGACGGGGACGGCCTGCTTGGCCTGCGTGTACATGAGCAGGATTGCGGGATTGGTCTTGTCGTTGCGCAGGGCGCGGCCGAACTGGATCAGCGCGTCGTCGTAGTTGCCGTCCTTCATGTACTGACGGCCGCGCGTGATGTTCTCGGCGGTGTCGTTGCGGTTGACGATGAACCAACTCGCGCCGATCGCAACCGTGATGGCGGCAAGGATCGCGATGAGGATGAAGACGAATTTGGTGTTGACGCGGACGGGCATGGGAGCACCTTTCAAGCGATCATTGGTCGGATTTCTCGGGCTCGGGGTAGCGGCCCGCCTGGACTTCATTCCAGTCGGGCAGACAGGCCTGGATCTCGGGCATGGCCAGAGTCAGGAACTGGCGGGCGATCTCGATAGCCTTGGCGCGGTCGTGGACGTCGCGGGGCTGGACCTCGATCTTGCACCAGTAGGCGTATCGGCTGCTGACATCGAGGATCTGGGCGCTGACCTGCTTGGGGTTGGACATGAAGCGGCCGTTGCAGGCGAAGAAATAGACGACGGTCGAGGTGGCCATCGCCGGTTCCTTGATCTGATTGCGTTCGGCTTCGGGCTGCTGGAAATCGAAGACGTGCGCGGGGATGTCGAACATGGGCATGTCGATGAACTGTCCGCCTTCGGTCAGGACCTTGACCCGGTCGCCCTCGCGGTAGATGCGGTGCGGGTCGGGATCGAGCTTGATCGGGACCGTATCAGATTTGCCGGGCACGGCGCCGGCGGCGACGAAGCATCGCTCGGGGACGTGGGGCGTGGAGTCGGGGGTGCCGGTGTAGTAGGCGACGTGCAGCTGCACCTGTGAGCCCGGCTCGCCGCGCTTGATGCGTGTGTCCTCGTAGGTCCAGCTGATGTACTGATCGGTGCCGAGCTCTTCGACGAGCTCCCGGCTGAGGTTCTGCTCGTAGGCCTTGTGATACGGGCCCATGTCGGTCGGGATGAAGAACAGCCGCTGACGCAGCGCGATCGGCTTCTTGAGCAGGAAAAGGCCGAACGCGTCCACCACGGACTGCAGCCCGGCGAGCGCAATGACAAGCACGAGCGTCGCGGCGATGAAGGGCGGGTTGAAGACTTTTTTCCAGTCCATGGGAATCAGAGGTCAGAGGCCGGTTGAGATTCTGGGTCGCATCGTTCCGAGCGTACGTGTGCATGATGGGAATTGTGTGAGGGTTCGCCTCATGCGCTTTTCGTCTTTTTTTCCTCTTCGACGGGAATCAGGATCTTGTTGAGCACCCATCCCAGCGCCACAAACAGGATGAAGGCTGGGATGAGCATGAGCATGCCGACGAAGACGTGGAAATCGCCGCGGTTGTAGCCCGGCGCGACGAGCGAGAGGATGCCCATCGTGGTGACACGTCCGATGTTCACCGCGATGGCGATCGGCACGGTCATGAGCACGAGCGTGAGCCTCGCCCACCAGGGCCGCTCCCAGAGATACGCCACCGCCACGCCCAGCGCGATGAATGTCATCAACATGCGCAGGCCGCTGCACGCCTCGGCGACGTTGAGCGCTTCGAGCCGGTTCAGGCCGTGGTAGAGCTCGATGGTCGTGCCGTGGATCTGCGCGTCGATGCCGATGAGATTGAGGATGACCGCGGCGCTGCGTGCGGCGATCTGCTGCAACTGCCACGCCACCGCGCCCCACGTCTGATCGCCGACCTTGATCGCGAATCCCAGATAGACGATCGGGAACCAGAGCACCTTCATCATCGACGGGCCGACCATCAGCAGCGTGATGCCGAAGATCTCGACGATCATGCAGTAGCCTTTGATCATGTCGTCGCGGATCGGATAGATCGCCACGAGATAACCGGCGAGCCCGGCGAGGAAGACGACCAGACCCGCCCAGCAGGTGCGCGGCAGGCGGCTGCGGAGCTCGTGGGCGTGCTGCGTGATGAAATAGATGCTGATGAAGGGGATGAGGATGACGTGCGACCAGTCGCCACTGGTCCATGCGTAGCCGAAGGGCTTGAGACCGAGCGTGCCGAGGATGCCGCCGACGAGGCCGGAGGTCGGCGCTTCGCGGGGCTGGAGCGTGACGACGCCGACCATGCGCCAGAGGATGTCGGAGTGAAGCGGAATGAGCAGCCCAGCGATGACGGCGATGCGTGCCCAGACATGGCGCGCGATCAGCGGCCCGGCGGTAGCCGGGACGGGCGCCGCGAGAGGCGGCGTTACGGGGTGGGCAGCTTCAGCCATGCTCAAATCGCTCAACTCCGGGATTGCGGGCAGATTGCAGTCTTCTTATACGTCGGCTAGATCGCCGCGGTTCCCCAGTGCA
Organism: Planctomycetota bacterium; assembly: GCA_043788485.1. Lineage (GTDB taxonomy): Bacteria > Planctomycetota > Phycisphaerae > Phycisphaerales > Zrk34 > JAYVTU01. Next base: position 25,415 of record JAYVTU010000229.1, on the reverse strand, counting down.
ATCCCCGCGGGCCGATAACGCCACCCCCGCGTCGCCACCTTTCCACGCCCAGCTGCGACCCGCGGCGCAGCACACCACATGTGCCACAGCCGCACCAGCCGCTGCCGCCCATCACCCCGGAACCAATCACGGAACCCAGAGAACACTATCTCCCCGGAACCGCCGTCGGCTCGGGCCCGAACACGTCTGAACCGAAGTTGCGGTCCAGCAGGAACCCGAACCCGTAGCTCATGCGGAACGCGTTACGCGTCACCGCCAGGAAGCTGGCGTAGATGTTCGTGCCAACGTTGATCGTGTCGTTGGGCTTCAGGAAGATATCGGGCTGAACGCCATCGTAGATCGCGCGGAGGTTCAGGCGCACCGTCGCCTCCTGATCCTGGCCCAGCCGACGGATCAGGTCCACACGCTGCGGGATCGCCACCTGACTGAGCCCGCCCGCCGCCGCCACCGCCTGCTTGAGCGTCAGCTGATGCTCCGGCGGCAGCCCATACGTGCCGCCGCGGTTGATCGCCCCCGTCATATAGATGTTGCCCGACTGCAGGTCCGGCACGCGGATCACGTCGCCGGGTCGCACGATGATGTTGTACTTCTGGTCGCCACGCATCAGCGCCTGAGCATCAATCTCGATCACACGCTGCGTGACGAGCATCTCGGCGCTCGGCACAGCCTGACCCGCGGGAGCGATGGTCCCCGCAACCGCCGCCTCCGGCTTCTTCGCCGCGCCGACCGCAGCCGTGCCGCTCGTTGCCGCGCCCGCATCCTTCACGAGCACCCACTTGCCATTGACGTTCACATATCGCCCTTCGCTCGTCGCGCCGGGATCAATCGCCGAGTTCACCTGTGGAGCGATCTTCGGTGCATCCGTCGGCGGAGCCGGCGCGGGCTTCACATCACTCTTGTCCTTCGGCTCATCCTTATCCTTCTTCTCCAGCGACTTGGTCAGGCTGTCAATCAGCTTGCTGGGATCCACCGCCTTGCCATCGCCCGTGCCCGTCGTCGCGCCCGGAACCGCAGGAGCCGCGCCGCCCTCGCTGCCGCTCTTACGCATCGGCGGAGCAGCTTGCCCAGGCGTCACAGCCTCGGACTCAAACCCGTGCTCGAACAGATCACTCAGCGGAACCTGACGGATCACGTAAACCTTCTGCGTCGCCTGAGGCAAGCCACGCGAGAGCGCAATCGCTTCAAGCAACCGGAAGTTCGGCTGCACGATCGCATACGTGCCCGCGCCGTTCGATCCGAGAATGTGGAACGTCCGCTGACGCCCTTCCTGCACCACGCACGTCACCATCGGATTCCGCAGGATCGCAGGATCCAGAATGTCGATGATCCGCTGCTCAAGCTGCTTCGTCGTCAGGCCCGACGCCTTGATCTGTCCGATCACCGGCAAACGGATCATGCCCAGCTCATCGATACGGCGAGTCTGCACCGTCTCGACGCCCGGCGTGATCAGCTCGAACACCGTCACCGTCAGCAGGTCCCCAGGACCCATCACATACTCTTTGACCTCGGGAATCAGATCCTCAGCACGCACCTCGCTGAGCCCCGGAATCTCAATCATCGGCTCATCGATCACGTCCAACCGATCCAGAATCGGCATCACGATCGGCGTGTTCTCATACCGGCCAACTTCCGACGGGTCCAGGAAGTTGTCGATCTCGCAGCCACCAACCAGCAGCATCGCCGCCACCATCAGCAGCAACCCCGCCACGCCGCGCATCGTCGCCATCCGCCTGTTCTCTACCACGCTGATCATGTCCCGCTCCACAGGGCCTCGCCCCTCGGCTGCCCAGATGTTTGCCATCCATATCCAACCCGCAACCGACTCAAGTCTGCCCAACCTAACACGCGCCAGCGCACCGCGTCAACGGGACAACCACGATTCCAACCTGCGCCACGATCGCGCAACCCCACCGTCCGCTAGAAGATCGGATAATCACACCCCCAAAGTTGAACCAGTTCCCGCCTTCCACACCTTTCCCATTATCGGCCCATACCACAGAAGTCCGGGTTCAGGATTCAGGAAATCGGCCGCTTGCGGCTTCGCGGGCAAGCAGACCAGTAGTCAGTGTCCAGTATCCAGTGTCAAGCGAATTCCAGTCCGGAACCTAAATACCGCACACTGCACGCTGAACTCTGTTTTGCAAGGTCACCTCCCGTGCGCACAACCCCGTCGACTGGACATTTTCACCCCCTCCCCCCACCTCCACTTTCCACACCGATCCCGCCGAACCTCCCGTCTTAACTCCCCGCCGATTCCACACCTTAACGCTGCGAATCCCAATCACACTCATCTCGCCCCCGGGAAACCCCCCGGACGTCCGGTTTCACGACCACATCCGTGCGCGCTCCCCACCTCGCCCCCGGGGAGAGGTCGGCGGTCCTCCGCCGGGTGAGGGTGCGTTGAGATTTTCAAGGTGCGCCCCGCAACCAATTGATCGCTGTTCAACGCCCCCGTCTCTACCAAGCCCGGCGGATGAGGTCCGCCGAATCGCCGGGGTCTCCCCCGCCCCACTTGAAACCCGAAACCCCTGAAACTTGAAACTTCCCCACGCCTCACCCCTCCAGAAACCGCCCCACCCGCGCCGCCAGCGCCTCCCGGTCGCGCACCTGGCACTCCCAAACCGTCAGCGCGCTCCATCCCAGCCGCCGCAGCGCCGCCCCGTTCCGCCGATCGCGCACCTTGTTCCGCGCCAGCTTCGCCCGCCAATAAGCCCGATTCCCCGCCGGCAATCGGCAAGCCCCGCAAGAGTGCATGTGCCAGAAACACCCCCGCACCTCGATCACCTTCCTGAGCCGCGGAAAAACCAAATCCGGCGTCCCCGGCAAACCCCTCACATGCAGCCGATACCGAAAACCCAACCCATGCACCAACCGCCGAACCACCATCTCCGGCCCGGTGTCCTTCGACCTCACCGCCGCCATGACCCGCGACCGCTGAGCTTTGGTGAACGCATGCGGCAATATTTTTGAGCGCTCTTTGGCAGCCGAATCAGAATCGATTGGTCGGTGCCCGATGCAATGACGCGCCGGTTGTAATCATGGAGCAGATACAGCATGACACGTTCGCGTGACCATCCCGCATCCAATGAAGCAAACGCCGTCCTCCAGCAGATGAACGAATCGAAATCTCTCACATTTTGGCGTGATTCTGGCAGGCACGTCTTCAATGCATTGCCAAGAAGAATCTCGTGATTGGAAGGCACAATCACGAATGTCCCGTCATCACAGCCAGGGACCAATTCGGCAAAGCTCTGCAGGACATCGTCATCGACTCGGGGCAGAAATACGTATTTCAAACCTCCGATCCTCCACCCGACAGAGGTTTTAACGACTTTCTCGCTCGGGCCTCTTCTCCCGAAGAATGTAACGACAGCTAGGTGCAATGACGCCCGGATCAGGCATCGCGAGAACTCGGCACGAAGTTCGTCTGATGATATCTGCCGGAGTAATTGCAGCGCAATCCATCCGCCGATGGCACGCTTCCAATCTTTGGGAAGTTGAAGCATTTCGATGTACCGAAGTTGGAAGCATTGTACTTCGCTCCGATCATCGGAGCAATGCGAAAGTCGATCCACACCGCCGAGTACACATCGCTCTGCAAGGAACTGCGTGCGGCGCGCGAGGCTGCGGGAATGTCGCAGCGCGCTTTGGCGGCGATCCTCAAAGTCCCGCACAGCTGGATCGCCAAAGTCGAAACCGGCGAGCGCCGCATCGATCTTGTCGAATTCTGCCGCTTCATCGCCGCCTGCGGCGGTGAGCCGGTCGCGATCTTTGAGCGATTGGCACGCCAGGTGCCGACGGGCCGGGTCCGGGGAGGTCGGAAATGACCTCAGCCGAAGACATGCGTCGGAAATTGATTTTGGCTTTTCAAATGCCGACCGGACAATCCATTGTTTCACGATCGTCGAGCATCACCAACGCATTTGTAAATTCCGTCATTCCGTCGATTGTCCCGAGCATCGAAGAAATCGATGAGGCTTTGAAAATCCTTGGGATGAGTCACAACGATGTCCGTTGCTCTTATTGCGGCGACAAATCAACGGAATGGGATCACCTCCGTCCGCTCGTGGATAAACGCCGAGCGACCGGACACATCACTGAAATTGCAAACCTCGTTCCAGCATGCGGCAAATGCAACCAAAGCAAGGGCAATAAGTCCTGGCGAAAGTGGATGCTGAGTGACGCGCCATTGTCGCCAACAGGACGAGGCATTGTCGGCGTTGAGGAGCGCATGGCACGTCTGGAAAGATATGAGCAGTGGAAGCCGCCAACGAGGGTTGAATTTGAACAGATCGTCGGGCTCAAGGATTGGGAGCACTATTGGTCGCTCTGTGAACGCGTCAACAACGAGATGCGACAAGCACAAGATGCCGCCGACAAGCTCAAGGCACGAATCATTCAAGGGATTAAGCAAAAAGGCCCGCCCTCACTCCCGCCCACTCCCGAGAGGAGTGGGAGGTGAGCGGGGTCGCTCGAGTTCCCTCTCCCCCTGGGAGAGGGTTAGGGTGAGGGCTGTCTTTGGTTTTTGTCTTTGATTCCCGAGCAATGTGTTGTGAGAATTGCGTCGCGTGTTAAGGCAAAAGACGGGGAAGCCCTCACCCCGGCCCTCTCCCAAGGGGAGAGGGAGTAGGAAGGGAGCGTTGCGATGGTTCACCGGATCAATCCCAAAACGCCGCCGCGAAATACGAAGCGGGCGCGGCAACTTCGGCGTGGCAGCACGATTCCCGAGCGCATTCTCTGGCGGTTGCTGCGAAATCGCGGATTGGTCGGTTTGAAGTTCCGCAGACAGGCGCCGGTCGGTCCGTTTGTCGTGGATTATCTTTGCGAGGAACAGAAGTTGGTTGTCGAATTAGATGGACTGACGCATGTTGGTCGCGCGGAATACGACGCACGTCGGACGGCGTATCTGCAAGAAGTGGGATTGCGGGTTGTGCGTGTGACCAATGACCAAGTATTGGCAGATATTGAATATGTCGCGATCGACATCTTGCGTGCGATTGGGCTGGAGGATCAGATTCTGCCGAAGCCTGCGAAGGTTGCGATTGTCACGAATTCAACGCCACAGACGAAAACTGAGGCGGGGAAGCCCTCACCCCAACCCTCTCCCAGGGGGAGAGGGAGTTAAGAGAGGCCGATGCCGCAATCCCCGTGTCGGGGCGCGGCTTGGGTAACATCACCCCTTGTGCTGGCGGGTTCTCAACCGGAAACAACCGTGACGCGCGGCAAGGTGAAAAAGATTGGGATTGTGCTATGCGGTGTCTTCGCGATGACCGCGATCGGTGCGCTGTCGTTCTGGCTGTGGTGGCGATTGCCCGCCGCGACGAGGGCGGATGTGCGGTATGGGCCGCATGAGAAGCAGGTGTTGGATTTCTGGAGGGGCGATGCGCCGGGGCCGACGCCGATGGTTTTTTATATGCACGGCGGGGCCTGGCTCAACGGCGACCGGTGGAGCGAGCTGCACGGGCTTTTGCCGGAGCTGCTGGGTGCGGGGATTTCGGTGGTGTCGATTGAATACCGTTTCATCCCCGAGGCGGCGGCGGATGGCGAGACGCCGCCGGTGCGCGGGCCGATGCGCGATGCGGCGCGGGCGCTGCAGTTTGTGCGGAACCACGCCGCAGAATGGAACATCGACAAGGAGCGGATCGCGGTGAGCGGCGCGTCGGCCGGGGGATGCACGAGCCTCTGGCTGGCGCTGCACGCCGACTTGGCGGATGCGGCGAGCGCGGACCCGGTGAGCCGGGAATCGACGCGGCCGTGGTGCGCCGCGGTGCTCCGGGCGCAGACGACGCTCGACCCGGAGCTGATCCGCGACTGGACGCCGGGCAACCACTACGGCCCGCACGCCTTCGGCGTCACGCACGATCCGGCGCGCAGCATGTCGCAGTTCGAGGTGTTCCTGGCGGACCGGCAGAAGCTGATGCCCTGGATCGCGGAGTTTTCGCCCGATGCGCTGGTCACCGGCAGCGCCCCGCCGATTTATTTGATCTACACCGCGCCGCCCGAGCTGGGCCGGGAGCAGGCGGACCCGGTGCACAGCGCGAACTTCGGCGTGAAATTCGCCGAGCACCTCCGCGCCGCGGGGATCGAACACGAACTGGTGTACCCCGGGGCGAAGAATGTGAAGCACGCGTCGATGGTGGCGTTTCTGATTGAAAAGCTGAAGGCGAAATAGAGCGATTAGCGCATTTCACAATCAGTTGTGGCATCTGATCGGGAGTGCCACTGGTCGGCGGTTCCTCCGCAGACCAGTGCTCCTGAGCGCGACAAACTTCAAGGCACACTGGTCTGCCGAGGACGGCCGACCAGTGGCACCCCGATTAAATCACTTCACTTCTTTGAGTTTCAGATTCCGATATTCCATCTGGTTCCGGTCGGCTTCGAGACCGATGGGGCCGGTGGCGGGGAGCTTGAGCGCGGCTTCGAGGACTTCGCCGTTGCAGGTGCAGTGGGCGACGTTGTTCTTGACGACCACGTGGATCGTGTTCCAATCCTGCGGCTTGTAGTTCTTGAGATTCTTGTAGGGCCCGGCGACGGGGTAGTCGCGGACCTGCAGCTGCGGGCCGCGGAGGAACAGGCCGCTGTCGGCATTGACCGATGCGCGGAACTCGAGGGTCAATTCGAAATCCTTGCCGAACTCCTGCGTGGTCCAGAGCTGCGCGGTGCCCTTGCCGGGGTTGACGGTGATGGTGCCGTCCTTGGCGGTGTAGCGCTTGTCGGAGGCTTCGGTCTTGCCATCGAATTTTTCGGTGGGCGGCGTCTTGGCGGATTTACGGTAGCACCAGCCGGTGAGGTCCTTGCCGTTGATGAGCTCGATCACATCGGCGTCGGCGGGCTTGGGCTCGGGCTTGGCGTCCTCGGCGTGGAGCGAGAGGACGGAGAAGCAGAGCGCGGCGATGAGGGCGAGGAGCGTGAGGATGCGTGACATGGTGTTGTTCCTTAGAGCTTGTAAAAGAACCAGGGATTTAACGCAGAGGTCGCTGAGGAGGTCGCAGAGGACGCGATGAGAATCCTTTTGTTTTCCGATTCAAAATGATTCTTCTCTGCGTGCTCCATAGTCTCTGCGGCCTCTGCGTTGAATTCTTTTCTGAGTTCTTAGTGTGTTGACGCGTCAGCCGCAAATTTATTTGCGTTCGACATCGCTGCGGATCGTGTTGTCCTGTCCCGGCTGCTGCGGGCCTTGCTGGAGCGGGATGGGTTGGCCGTAGATCTTGCGGTACTGTTCGAGGCCCGGAGGCTCGGGGAAGGTCTGGGCCGGGTCGAGATTGAAACTTTGGCAGATCCGGTAGAGCGTGTTTTCGACATCGGGATTGACGAAGACACGCCGCTGCAACTCGGGCGGCGCGTTGCGCCAGGCGCGGCTGCGGAGGATGAAGACCTCGACGCTGTGCTCACCGGGACCGAGCAGGTAGGACTGCATCACGTTGGTGACCATCGTGTCGAATTTCGGCAAGGCCATGCGGTTTCGGTCGGTTCCCTTGACGGAAGAGCTCGTGAAGTCCTGCTTCTTCTGATAGCCGGCGTGGATGCGTTTGGCGAAGTCGAGGGATCGCTCGGCGTGCTCGGTGTCGCCGTCGCGCAGGCCGAAGACGATGTACTCCATGATCTTTCCGCTGATGATGGCGGTGGCGGTGTCGAGGTCGGTCGTGCCCTCGTTGTTGATGAATTCCTCGACGACGAAATCCTCGATGGGGCGGAGGTAGCGGTTGGGTCGCCCCTCTTTGATCTGCTTCTGCGTGTAGGTGTCGCGGAGGCGTTTGTAATAAGTCTGGGCCTGCGCGGGATCGTTGCTGTAGAAATAGGCGAACTGCGTAGCCTGGATCAGGAAGTTTTCGTGGCCGGCCTCGAAGGTCTCGATCGAGGTGGTGTTCTTTTTGACATCGTCGGAGATGCGGTCGGTGGCGCCGTACATGGCGTAGTGGTAGGCATCGATGTAGCGCGGGTCGGGCGCCGCTTCGTAGGTGGCGAGCTTGGGGTCGGGGTTGTAGTGGTAGGTGAGCTTGCCGTTCTGCATGAGGGACTGCAGGGCGTGGAGGACCTGGCGGTCGGTGTTGAGGACATCGTAATCTTCGGCGCGGACGAACCCCTTGAGCTTGCGGACGCCGAGGCTCGCCCAGTAGAGGCCGTGCGCCGCGGGATGGCGCCAGTCGATGGGGATGGGGACCTTTTCGGCCTTCTCGACGGGGACGAGCCAGCGGCCGTCCATGAGTTCGAGCATCCAGAGCGGGTTCATGTTGTAGGTTTTGTCGAGGATGATGGCGCGGACGAGGGCGAGCAGTTTGGTGCGCCCCGGGGCGATGGAATCGCTGCTCAGCCAGGCGCGGAGCTTGCCGAGCGATTCCTCGGTGGCATCGTCGGCCTTGAGTTCGAGTGCCAGGGCGGCGGTAGCGGCGGCGGTGACCTCGGCCTTCTCACCGGGAGCGGGCTCGCGCGCCATCAGGGCGGCGATCGCCTTGAGCATCTCGCGGTCGGGCTTGAAGCCTGTCTTGAGCAGCTCGGCCAGCGCGGTCTTGACGGCCGGATCATCCTCTACGATGCGCTCCAGCGGATCGCGCGTGATGGTGAGCTTCTGCTTCTCGACGAGCTCGATGAGATGGGTCAGCTTCGCGGCGGCGAGGGAATCGGTGGAGCTGAGCGTGTCGTGGACACGGGCGAGCTTGGCGCTGAACCGCTCGAGGGCCAGGGGGCGGAGCGGTGTGAGCGGGTCCTTGAGGTCGGGCAGCGCGAGGAGGCGGTTGAACTCCGCGGCGACCTCGGGGCTGAGCTCCTGGCGGTTGACGTACTTCTGGTACATCTCGGCGATGGGGCGGAACTGTTCGATGACTTCCTTGACGCCGTCCTTCGACGAATCCTTGCCGCTGGCGTAGGCCGGGGGACCGAGCAGTTCCTCCCACTCGTTGGCCAGCGCGCGTTTGTAGTACCAGTGCAGGTCATCGGAGTACATCCCGATCTTGTGCAGGTGGATCCACGACAGTTCCTTGTAGAGCAGGACCGCGGAGGGATTGAGCGGGATGCCCTCGTTGCGCAGGAGTCGGACGCCCTTCTGCACCCAAGCCCAGCGCTCCTCGGGCGTGTGCGTGGCGACGGAGATGTTGTACGCCTGATCCCAGGCGCGGTTGGCCCAGACCTTGGGGAAGCGCGGCTGCATCGCCGTGATCCACTCGCAGAGCTGCATCGATTCCCAGAACTTGCCGTCCTGCTTCTTGGATTCGGCGCGGGCCCAAAGCACATCGACGACGATCCCGCGGAAGCTGCCGGCGGCGGTCTGGAGGATCACCAGCCAGGGCGGCATGTTCTTGGCAATGTCCTCGTTGGCGACGAGCTGCAGATCGATCCGCTGCGCGTTGATGCCCGGCATGAGCATGCCCGAACACGTCAGGGCCAGGACCATGCAGAGCAGCGCCACCGCGATGACTGTTCGATCTTTGCCGCTCATGGGTTCATACCTGCACGCGTGCCAGTTCGCGCTTGTTGTAGATGATCGCAGCCGTCAGCGCCGCCAGGCCGGTCCACACCACGCCGATCCAGAAGATCGCGCCGGCGACCTCGCCCCAGCCGAAGAGCCGGCCGTCGGCGATCAGGTCGGTCGCGGAGTAGCGGGCGAATCCGTTGAGCGTGGTGGCGACGGTGATCGTGATGATCCGGACGACGGCGTAGATGAAGGCCTGGTATTCGACGGCGGTCGTGCCCAGCATCCCCGCCGCATCCAGCAGGAAGGGGCTGACGACGCCGATGAGCGCGACGAAGACCGCTCCCATGCACGCAACCGGGAAGCTCAGGAACGTGGCGCAGAGCAGGCCGAGCATCGAGAGGAACGCGAGGCGGATCCACATGACGATCGCTCCGCGCAGGAAATTCGCGCCGAATCCGCCGATGGGGCAGAGCACCTCGAACTCGTCGTCGGCGAGCGTGATGATCGGGTTGCCCGGCGGGTTGCCGATCACGATGTCCAGCTTGCCGTCCTCGCTGATGAACTGCGCCGCGTCGATGGTCCAGACCTGCGTGATGTTCACGACGGTCCAGAGGTCTTTCTGCTGGCCGTTGATGATCACGCGCAGGCCGACCTGGTCGTTGGTCACGTTCGCCGCGGCGCCCAGCTTGTACTGCACCTGCACGGTGCCCAGGTGCTCGATCTCGCCGATGCTCTGGCCGACCTTCACGGTCCCGCCCTCGGGGATGATGATGCGTTTGAGCGTGCCGGTGTAGAGGGCGGGGAACTGGAAGCGTTTCTTCTCGATGTCCACCTCGGCGATGGGCTCGCGTTCCTTGACCTGGTCGCCGGGCTTCTTGAGCCAGCGGACGAGCGTCGCGGTGTTGGTGGTCTTGCCGAGCTTCGGGAGGCGGAGGCTGCCGATCTGCGGCTGCACGTGGAGCCCGGTGAACGAGTACATCTTCATCTCGCCGGGGATCAGGCTCATGTACGACTGCTTCTCCTGCTGGCGGAGCAGGCGGCGCATCGCCGATTCGCTGCCGGCCTTCTCGATGAGCTCCGGCGATTCCTTGATCGTCCGCGCCAGCTTCTCATCGACGACCTTGTCAAGGTCCGGCGGCTCGATGGGCTTCTCCGTCAGACGCGCCACGAGCACCTGCTCCTGCAGCCTGTCGTATTCGGGATCGTCGGTCGGGATGTTGGCCAGGTAGAAGACCGTGAACCCATAGATCGCCAGGCACGTCACGCTCAGCAGCACCGTGTTGAGCGCCGCGATGCCCAGCCACTTGCCGAAAAGAAACGCGGTCCGGCCGATCGGCTTGGTGGCCACCGAGAAGATCTGCTTGAACTCGATCTCCCAGCTCAAAGTCCCGCAGGCCAGGAACACCGTCATAGCGCCCAGGAACACGAACGCGCTGTACTGGCTCCACGTCAGGAAGAACTGGATGCGGTACTTGAGCGGCTGCGCGGGATCGAGCACCATCGGCAGGACGACGAGCCCCATCATCAGCAGGATGATGAACGTCAGCGCGACGCGCATCCGCAGCGCCTCTTCGAGCGTCGTCTTGGCGACGCCGAACGGCCCGCCGCCGAAGCTCAGCAGCCAGCGCATCAGCCCGATGCCGAGGATGAATGCCCAGCTCAGCACGAACACGCCGCAGAGCGGGAAGATGACCGCCCCGCCGAAGCCGAGCAATTGAGCCATCTCGCAGGTGCTGGCTACAAACAATGCACTGGCGAGAAAGCGCATCACGAAGCGCACGGTGGGCCGCTCGTACCAGCGCAGCCGTCCCGGATCACGCAGGCTCTGCCGATCGCGGACGAAGAAGTAGAGCAGGAGCAGGCTCAGCAGCGACCCCGCCAAACCCAGCAGTGTCCAGAAAACGACATCGCGCTTCTTCGCCTCGGCCAGACGCATCGCCCAGACGCCGACCACCGCCTTCAGGGCAACGTCGATGACCGCGATCAGGATTTCGTAACCGTGAAACATTCAGTCGCTTTCGAAAATCGCGGGGGTCAGGAAGCGGGCTTGTCGCCGCCGCCCAGCAGGTCGTCGAGGACGGCGCTGTCCACGTTGCTGTCGGGCGACTTGGATTGCGGGGCGTCGGCGTCGTCGGTCTGATCGACGGGCACGGTGCGCGTCTGCGTGAGCTGATCGATGACGGTCCGCTCGACCTCGGGGGCCGACGCGACCGCCTCGGGTTTGCCGCGCGTCGGCTTCTCGGGAGCCGCCTCGATCTGTTTGCCGCTGATGAGCTGATCGATCACCGCATCGCCCTCGGTCTGTTCGGTCAGGAACCCGGCGACCTCGCCGCCCGCGGCGACGCCCGCCGTCGCCACGCCCTCGCGCTGCGCCTGCTCGACGATGTTGATGAACAGCGTCTCGAGCTTCTGACGCGGCGCCTCGACCTTGCGGATGGCCCTGCCCTCTTCGCGCTCCACGAGCTCCTCGATCTTCTGGATCGTCGAGAGACGCAGCGTGTCGGTCTCGATGAGCGTCGAGTCGGAGACGGTCAGCAGCTCATCGACGGTCCCCTCGGCCCGCTTCTTGCCGCCGTAGAGGATGCAGAGACGGTCGCAGACGTCCTCGACGTCCGAGAGGAAGTGGCTGCAGAGGAGGATGGTTTTCTTTTTCTCGTGCCTCATGTGGAGGATGAGGTCTTTGACGCGGCGGGAGCCGAGCGGATCGAGGCCGGACGTCGGCTCGTCGAGGATGAGCAGGTCGGGGTTGTTGATCAGGGCCTGCGCGATGCCGATGAGGCGCTGCATGCCCTTGGAGTATTCGCCGACGGGGCGTCGCTGGACGGCGTCGAGGCCGACCATTTCGAGCAGCTCGTCGATGCGCTTGATTCGGACGCGGCGTTCGAGTCCGAAGAGCCGGCCGTAGTAATCGAGCGTTTCACGGGCGTTGAGGAATCGGTAGAGGTAGGACTCTTCGGGGAGGTAACCGATGCGGCGTTTGGTGATGACATCGCTGGGGAGCTTGCCGAAGACGGAGACGCGGCCCTTGGTCGGGAAGAGCAGGCCGAGGATGATCTTGATGGTGGTGGATTTGCCCGAGCCGTTGGGCCCGAGGAGGCCGAAGATCTCGTGGGGCATGACGGAGAGGTTGAGATTATCGACAGCGGTGACGCGCGGGCGGAGCCAGAAGTCCTTGAAGACTTTGCTGAGCCCGGTGATTTCGATCACGGGTTGCTGGCCGGGCGAGTGGGTGACCATGCGTCGTGTCCGGGGTTGGGTGATCGGTCGGAGCGTTACTTGGGGGCGCCGGCGTTGATGCCATTTTTGAACATGTCGACTTCGCGTTGTTTCTGGACCTTCGGATCGCGGTTGATCTCGAGGATGAGATTCTTCTGGTCGCTGGGGATGTAGAAGGTGTCCACATCACCCTTGAGGATTGCCTGGCGCGTGTCCTGCCAGAGGCGGTCGAGGACGATGTTCGGCGACTTCTGGTAACCGGGGAGCAGCTTGAGGAAGCTGTCGGCCTCGGTCTTGACGTTCGTCGCGGCGGAGATCTGGTAGCCGCGCGCTTCCTTGATGGCCGTGCCGGCGTCGCCCTGCACGCGATCGGAATCGAGGACAGCGGTGAGTTCCTGGTAGGCGGCGTCGACGCCCTGGTTGGCCTTGCGCGCCGCATCGTACTTCTCGATCGCGGCCTGCACCTCGGCGAACCCGCTGCCGGCGGCACGGCCAAGGATATCCTTGGCCCGCTGCTGGGCGGCGGTGATCTTGGCGGTCTTGTTGGTCTGCTCGGTGGAGACCTGCTGGAACGCGGCGGCCAGATGGCGCGGCGGGATCGATTCGATCGCCACGACCGACGCGACAGTGATCCCCGCATTGAGCGACGCGAGCCGCTGCTGGATCGCGGTCATGATGGCATGCTGAATCTTGGAATCGTTGACCTGCTTGCGGACGTAGTCGTCCGAGGTCATCCCCGCGACCACGCCCACGATCGCCTCCTCGGCGACCGAGCGGATCAGCGTGTCGGCATGCAGCAGCGACCGCCGCTCGGCCGGCAGCTGCAGGTAACCCAACCGCAGGTTCGCCTCGGACGACGTCTCATGCGGCAGCGCCTCGATCTCGCGGTCGCTGGCCAGTCCGACGTTGCGGGCGAAGTCCACCGCATCATCGGGCAGGATGGAATAGTTGATGGTCCACTTGCCGTGCACGATGTTCTTGTCGCCGGTGATCAGCGAGCCGTCCTGCCCGGGGGTGAGCGAGCTGCGGACGGTCTGCTTGTCGGTCGGCAGGCCGCGCTCCTCGGGCTTGACGAAGTACCAGAACGACTCGTCGATGAAGATCGACTGGGGCGTGGTGGGGATCATGATGACCTGATCGATCGGAGGCGGGTAGGCGAGGTAGGTGCCGGACTGGTAGACCTGCTTGCCGGGCAGGCCGGAGACCGAGCCGAAGTGCAGGACGACGGCGACCTGCCCCTGCTTGACCTGGAAGAAGCCCGAGAGCAGGAAGAGCGCCGCGAGGGCGATCATCACGATCTTGAGGATCGCGAAGCTGACGCGCAGCGCCTCGGCCAGCGACTTGTTGGCCGGGTCGAGGTCATCGACGTTGAGCTCGGCTCCGATGTTGCCGTGGAACGGGTCGTCACCGTGGTCGTGATCGTGGCCGTGACCGCCGCCTCCGTGGTCGTGGTCATGGGCGGCGTGATCGTGCGCGTGGGCATGCGCGTGATCGTGGCTGTGGGAGTGATCGTGGTCGTGGTCGTGATCGGTCATGGTTCACCGCGGTGATGAGTGACGGGGGCGGGGAGCGCGAAGCCGCAAGCGGCGGAGAGGAGCGCCGGATTATTTCCCGGCGGTCCTGGAGGGGGGCGTGGGCGGCGTGACGAATTCCTGGAAGAGGCCCTTGTTGGCGTCGATCAGGAAGGTGGTGTTCTTGGCCAGGACCTCGCGGTAGGTCTCGAAGCGGCGGAGGAGGATGGCCAGCTCGGGCTCCTTCTGGAAGGCTTCGTAGTACTTGGTGGCCGAGGCATCGCCCTCGGCGCGGATCGATTCGGCGCGGCTCCTGGCGAAGGACATGATGCTCTTGCTGGTGCTCTCGGCCTGGGCCACGATCACGCTCGCCTGCGCCTCACCCTCGGTCTTGGCGCCCTGGGCGAGGTCCTCGCGCGTCTTCTTCATCTGCTCAAAGACGCCGTTGGCCACGGCCTCGGGAAGTATGATTCGCTTGATGCCCACGCCGATGATCTCGACGCCGTACGGTTGATTCTTCTTGGCCTGCTCCTCGAGCTCGACCTTGAGTTTTTCGAAGACGGCCTTCTCGGCGGCGTCGAGCTTGAGCTTGGCCGGGTCGGTGTTGGTCAGGTCGTCGAACGTGAATTCGCCGATGGCGGAGTTGGTGGCGCGGAGGCGTTCGCGGAGCTGCTTCTGCGCCTGCTCGACGGTGCGCAGCGTGCGGTAGAACTCCAGGGGCTTTGCGATCCTCCACGCGACGTACGCCTGGATCGTCGTGACGCGGTGATCCTTGAGCTGCACCTCTTCGAGGCGGTCCTCGACGAGCTGGACGCGCGTGTCGAAGGTGTGGACATACTGGATCGGCGGCGGGAAGCGGAAACGCAGGTTGCCCAGCATGCCGCCCTCCTGCGAGTCGCCGCGGAAGACGGCGGACTTCTCGTCTTCGGCGCGGCCGAAGGTCTCGACCACCGCCGCCTCGTTGAAGTTCACCTGGAACGTGAAGATGTAGAGCAGGAACATCGCCACGATCAGCATGGCCAGGATGAAGGTCGTCTTGTGTTTCATATCGGTCGGCTCCAAGAAGTCGGGTCTAAGGTCCCGCGGGGCGATGCGGCCCGGCGGGGCGGGTTAACGGTGTGGTATGACGGCTCAGGGTTTCTTCGCTTTGGCTTCCTGCTCCGAGAAGATTTCGCCCATCTTGCTGTCGATGTCCTTGAGATCGGCGCGGACGGTCAGGTTCGTGCTGTCGCCGACGAGGATGTACTTGCGTGCGGCGGGCATGGATTCCTGGAGGACCTCGTAGAAGCGGCGGGCCTTGTAATATTCGGGCGCGAGCTTGTACGCCTGGACCTGCTGGGCGAACCGCTCGGACTTGCCGCGCTCGCCGTTCTCTTTTTCCCAGCGGTAACCGCGGGCATCGGCGATGGTCGTCGCGGCATAACCGCCGGCCTGAAGCAGCAGCTGCTCCAGGGCCTGGGTCTGCGTGGCGATCTCGGCCTGCAGCTTCGCGGCCTCGGCGGGGTCGGCGGCGGCCTTGCTTTCCTTGACCTTGAGCGATTCGATGTGGTTGATCTGCTCCATGATCCGGTCGGCGCGATCCGCAGAACCGGCCGTGGCGGCGAGGATCTGCGTCGCGTCCTGATGGGCCTTGCGCAGCTTCGTCTGCTTCTCGAGCTCGCCCTTGACGACTTCGTGGAAGCTCTCGGCGGCCTCCTGCGGCGGGTGCACGCTGGCGACGGCGACGCTGACGATCTGCACGCCGAGCTTCGCGCGATCCGCCTCCTCCTGGATCGACTTCTGCAGCGCAACGCCAGCCCGGCCGCGCTCCGGCCCGATCCACGCATCGACGTCCGAACGCAGCATGTAACGCGACACCTGCGCGATCGCCAGGTTCCGCAACCGGTCGAGCCGATCCTCATCGATGATCTTGTCGGCGTCGGCGTTGGCGTTGATGAAGTCCAGCAGCTTCGCCGGATCGATGCGGTAATAGAGCGTGATCTCGGCGTTGACGACAGAGATGTTCTCCGGCGCCTTGTCCTTTTCGGGCACCGCGGCGTCGCGCTCGGCGGAATTGGCCGCACGCTGAGCCGTGCGCGGCGAAGCGACGATCAGATTCTCGGGCTTGATCGTCGAGTGCGACGTCGCCCAGAGGATCGGCTCACCGGGCTTGTGCTCCTCGACGGAGCCGATCGGCAGGTCGCGGATGGTCGTCACGTCGTAGTACTGCACGGTGCCGATGGGCCAAGGGGCCTTGAAGTGGATGCCGGGCTGCAGCGGCTCACCGGTGCGGCGGCCGAAGTTCAATGCGATCGCCTGCTGATACGGCTCGACGACGATGATGCTGCTGAAGAGCATCATGACCACCGCGCCGAACACGACGAGCCAGCCGAACGCGCGGCTGAGCAGCTGCCAGAACCAGGAGCGCGTGATCTCGAAGCCGAACTGGTAATTGATCGCCTCATTGATGGTCTTGGCGATCGACTCGGGACTGGTCAGCAGGCTGAGCAGGCGGCTGTCGAACGCGGGGCGTGGCGCCTCACCGGGGCGACGCGGACGGTAGAAGTCGAGGATGAGATTCAGGATCAGCTCCGCGCCGATGATGATCATCAGCACGGGGATCGCCACCGACATGTAGCGGAGGGGCAGCGGGATTTCGAAGTGCTGGAAGGCGAGTGTGGTGACGAGCATGGCCGCGACGAGGACGCCGCCCATGAGGTAGCCGGCGCCGCCGCGGAGCATCTGCCAGTGTTTGGCCTTGGCCATGCCGGCGATGTATCGGCTGATGAGGAACGCGACGAAGCCCAGGCCGAAGCAGATCGTCAGCGTCATGCCGGGGTTGAGCGGCAGGCTCGACGCGTCGCCGGTCTTGCCGAGTTCCACGGGGCTGCGCAGCACGAGCATGATGCCGATGCCGATCAGATAGATCGCGGTGAAGACACCGGTCAGCGGCACGAGCCACTTGTAGAGCCAGGTCAGGCGGCGAGCGGCGACGGCCAGATCGTCGGCGTTGGTCTGGAAGATTGAGGAATCCGCGCCGTGGCGCAGGGCGAGCTGCTCGGCCTCGAGGGCCTCGATCTCCGAAAGCTTGTGCTGCTGGTAGACGATCGCCAGGCAGAGCCAGAGGCCCAGCCCGCCGAAGGCGTGCCACGCCGCGGCGCCGATCGAGGCGTTGCCCGTATACATCGCGAGGATCGCCAGCCCCGCGGCGACGATGACCTGCACCCCCAGCCCCAGCAGGCTCGCGAAAACGGCTCGCTTGTACGTTTGTTGGTCCTGTCGATTCATGCAGCCATCCTTAATAGCGATTGACGAATAACGATCCGAATTTCGTCATTCAATATCCCCCGCCGATCCCGGCGCGGGAGTTGTGCGTATAATCTCCGCCCATGTTCCAGCAAATATTCTCTGTCGCGCGAAACACCTTCACCGAGTCCATCCGGCAGCCCATCTACGTCGTGCTGCTGGGCGTGACGATCTTCGTGATGATGCTCGGTCTCGCCCTGGCCGGGTACACGCTCGACGACGACAACAAGATCATGATCGATGCGTGCCTCTTCGCGATGTTCTTTTTCGGACTCGGCCTGGCTGCGTTCACATCCACCGGCGTTCTGAGCCGCGAGATCGAGAACAAGACCGTGCTCACCGTCATCAGCAAACCGATCAGCCGCCCCGCGTTCATCATCGGCAAGTACGTCGGCGTCATGTCCGCCGTGTCCGTGGCGCTGTGGGTCTGGTCGATCGTGTTCCTCATGCTCGTGCGCCACCGCGTCATGTCCACCGCATCCGACCGCCTGGACATGCCCGTGATCCTCTTCTCGCTGGGCGCGCTGATCATCGCGGCGATCGTCTCGGTCTGGGGCAACTATTTCTACGGATGGGTATTCACATCGCGATTCAGCAGCATCTTGGCCATCGGCCTGACGATCGGCTACGGCCTGGTGCTGGTCATCAACAAGAACTGGCACTTCCAATCCATCACCACCGAGTTCGCCCGCGAGGAAGGCTCGCTGATCCAGTTGCTCTGGGCGCTGCTGCTGGTGTTCGAGGGCCTGGCGGTGATCTGCGCCGTCGCGATCACCTGCTCGACGCGACTGGGGCAAGTGATGACGCTGGTCATCTGCTTCGGCATGCTCGTGATGGGCTTCCTGTCCGACGCCTTCTTCAGCCGCATGGCCCAGACGCGCGGCTGGGGCAAGGTTCTCTACGCCGCGCCCTTCAACGTGCAGTACGTCTGGATCTCCGACGCCCTGACGCAGAATCACCCGGTGACGGCCGAGTACGTCGGCAACGTCAGCCTGTATTCCGCCCTGTACGTGATCGCGGTGCTGAGCCTCGCGGTGGCGCTGTTCCAGACGCGGGAAACGGGTTGATTGCTGAGTGGAAGACGAGGCATCACCGGCGCGCAGCGCGACGCTGCATGTCGGGTCTGAAATCCTCAATTTGCAATCTTCAATTTGCAATTTGCAATGATGCCTTTTGTTTCTTGTCGTTAAGCCGTCGCCGGCCGGAGCGCTACCGTCGCCGGCGCAGCCGCTGTTCCGCGTGACCGATCGACGACCGTCTCGGCGTGCTCGAGGTCTTCGCCGTCGCGGACCAGTCGGGCGGAGTTGAAGACGACGACGAACGAGCTGAACAGGTGCCCGATCAGCGCGATGGCGATCGCGGAGCTGCCCAGGAAGCCGGACCAGAGCAGGGCCTGGATCGTGATCACGTAGCACATCGAGAAGCTCAGGTTCTGGCTCACGATGCGGAACGCGTGCCGGCTCAGTCGGATCAGGAACGGGATGCGGTTGAGGTTGTTGTTCATCAGCGCGATCGAGGCGGAGTGGATCGCGACATCGGAGCCCGCGGCGCCCATCGCGACGGAGATGTCGCCGGCGGCCAGCGCGGGGGCGTCGTTCACGCCGTCGCCGATCACCGCCACCGTGTGCCCGCGCTGCTTGAGATCCTCGACGAGCTCCAGCTTCTGAGCCGGCAGCACCTCGGCCTGCACATCGGTGCAGCGCATCTCCGCAGCGACGCGCTTGGCGACCGACCAGCGGTCGCCGGTGACCATGACCAGTTTCTTGATGCCCAGCTTGCGCAGCTCGTCCATCGCGCGGGCCGCATCGGGACGCGTGCGGTCCTCGAGACCGACCCAGCCCAGCACCTTGCCGGCGCGGGCGACGTACAGCAGGCTCAGCCCCTCGGCGGAGCTCGAATCGACGCTCGAAGCGTCCACGCCGCGCTCCTTGATCCACGTCTCGCGGCCCACAAGGACCTCGACACCGTCGATCACCGCGCGGACACCGCGCCCGCTCACCTCTTCAAATTCCGTCGGCTGCGGCATCTTCACACGCGCCCGCTTCGCCACATCGACGACGGCCCGTGCGACGGGGTGCTTCGAATTCTGCTCGGCCGAGGCGGCGACGCGGAGCAGTTCCGCGCCATCGACGCCGGCGGCGGGCGTCAGCTTCGTGACCGACAGCTCGCCGGTCGTCAGCGTGCCGGTCTTGTCGAAGACGATGCCGGTGAGCTTGCGTGCGACTTCGAGATCGCCGACGTTTTTGACTAGCACACCAAGGCGTGCTGCGGCGGAGAGCGCAGCCACCATCGCGGTCGGCACAGCGAGAATGAAGGCACACGGACACGCGGCGACGAGCATCGCGATCGCCGTGTTCGCGTTCTGCGTGAAGACAAAATAGATCACCGCGAGCATCAGGATCGTCGGCGTGTACCAGCCGGCGTAACGGTCGATGACGCGCATCACCGGAATCTTCGTGCGCTCGGCCTGGAGAATGAGGTCCTTGACGCGGCCCAGTGTCGTGTCGTGGCCCGCCTTGGTGATGCGGACCTCCATCACGCCGGTCATGTTGATCGTGCCGCCGAAGACTTCATCGTTCGCGGCCTTATCGACGGGCAGGGATTCGCCGGTGATGTTCGCCTGGTTGACGGTGCTGGTTCCCTTCACGATCACGCCGTCGCCGGGGATGTTGTCACCGGGGCGGACGACAACGACATCGCCGGGGCGGAGATCGCGGGCCTCGACTTCGGTTTCCTTGCCGCCATCGAGCTTCATTGCGCGGGTCGGTGTCAGGCGGACGAGCGATTCGATGCTCCGCCGGGCGCCCAGCGCGGTGCGGTGCTCGACGAGCGTGGTGATGATCATCACGAAGCCGATCGCACCGGCCTCAAAGTATTCGCCCAGCGCGAATGCCGCGACGACGCCCAGCGCGGCCAGCTCGTCCATGTGGGTGTGGCCGGACCAGATATCCTTGAGCGCGCGGACGACCAGCGGCACACCGAGCAGCACGGCGGCGATGAAGGACATCGCTGTGGCATAAAAGTTGGGCGGCGGTTCATTGAGGTTCGCGACATCGGGCACGCCCTGGAAGATCCAGTGAGCGAGCGCAGCATTGATCAAAAGGATCCCGCCGATGAAGGTGAGGATGATCTGGACGCTGACCTTGCCGGTCTGAGCATCCACCAGGTCGTGAGCGTGGCCGTGTGCCATAACTGTTCCTCTTCCAAGTGCTAACGACAGCATCGCGCGGCCGGTCCCGCCCTACCGCCGCGCTTCCGAGCCGATGTGGATACCCCCTGTACGCAGCAGGGGATAGGACGGTTCAACCGGGCGGTCTTGGGTCTTGCGTCTCGGGTCTTGCGTTGGGAATTTAGCCCGAGACGCGAGACGCAAGACCCGAGACGCCGTCGGTTTTGAACCCGGTTCAAAACTGACGGAGGAACCGCACATCGTTCTCATAGAACGCGCGGATGTCCTGGACACCGTATCGCCGCATCGCGATCCGCTCGACCCCCAGGCCGAATGCGAATCCCGTCCAGTCTTCAGGGTCGTATCCCACCGCCTCGAACACAGCGGGGTTCACCATGCCGCAGCCGCCGAGTTCGACCCATTGCCACTGGTCGCGGATCCGCATCTTCATGTCGAGCTCGGCACTGGGCTCGGTGAACGGGAAGTAGCTGGGGCGTAAGCGCACCTCGGCTTCCGGGCCGAATAGGGCGTGGGCGAATTGCAGCAGCGTCGTTTTCAGGTCCGCCATCGTGACGTTGCGATCGACGTAGAGCCCTTCGATCTGGTGGAACATCGAGGAGTGCGTCGCATCGTGCGTGTCGGGACGATACACGCGACCCGTCGATACCACGCGGATCGGCGGCTTCGTCTTCTCCATCACGCGGATCTGCACCGTGCTCGTCTGCGTGCGAAGGAGGTGCGTGTCGTCGAGATAGAAATTGTCGTTGGGATCGCGGGCCGGATGCGAGAGCGGAATATTCAGGGCGTTGAAGTTGTGATGCTCATCCTCGATCTCGGGACCGGTGGCGACGTCGAAACCCATCCGCCCGAAGATCTCCAGCAGCTCGTCAATCACCTGCTGGATCACGTGCACCCGCCCCATGCGCGGTGCAAACCCCGGTTCCGTCACATCGAGCATCGGTCCCGCCGCTTGCGGCTTCGCGCTCCCCAGCGTCGCGGTTTTACCGGCGAATTCCGCTTCAACTTTCTGCTTAAGCGCATTAAGCGCCTGCCCCATCGCGGGTTTCTCAGCGGAGGGGGCATCCTTGAGCCACGCCATCGCCGCCTTGAGCTGCCCCTTGGTGCCCAGATACGCGATGCGGAACTCCTCGAGCTTGCCCGGCGAATCCGCCGCCGCCAGCGCAGCCGCCGCCTCCGCCTCAAGTTGTCGCAGTCGGTCCTGCATAGAGCCACACAGGATAAACACCGCAGCCATAAACGCCAAACGGTGCGTTATTCGCCACTCCGATAACCCCCTCCCAACTCCCCATAAACGGCAAATCCCGCACATCCCGCTTAACCCGCATCTTTTTTTCGCCGATCCAAACGGCGTCGAGGCGAAACCGGAGATCGGCCGTGGCGACCATGAATCGAAAAGTCCTTCCCGAGCGTTCCTGCGGTGGCTGTAACGTCTGCTGCACCGCCATGAAAGTTCCCGCGCTCAGCAAGCCCGCCGGTCAGATGTGCCAGCACCAGTCCGCCACCGGCTGCGGCAACTACCACGACCGCCCACCCGTCTGCCGCGATTGGCACTGCATGTGGGTCCGCGACCGCAGCGGCGTCTTCGCCGAGCACCACCGCCCCGACCGCCTCGGCGTCTTCTTCACCGCCAGCGCCCCCGATGCCTCCGGCCGCCAACACCTCTTCGCCCACGAAACCGAGCCCGGCGCCGCCGAAACCCCCGAGCCGCGCATCGTCATCGAATTCCTCGCACGCTTCGCCCCCGTCGAAATCATCCCCGGCAAGCTCGCGCAGCCCGCCGTCGTGACGCAGCTCACCATCTCCGCCCGCGCCGTGGCGTAATCCCTTCCGCCGCTTGCGGCTTCGCGGCGGCGGGGCCATCCCAACTAACCCCACTCCAAGAATTGCGCCCCGCGCAATCCCCTTGATTTTTCCCCCCGCCCCGCTAACTTGTGCCGCTTCACAAACCTCAGGGGGATCCCGCACATGTTAATCCGCAACTTCCGCCTCCATCACCTCGCGCTCGCCGCGCTTCTCCTCGGCAGCCCGGCCCTCGCCGCCGATCCGGCCCCCGCTGCTCCCGCACCCGCCCCGAACGACGAAGTCCTCCTCATCGACGGCTCCAAAATCGTCGGCCACGTCGTCGGCCTCGCCGCGGGCAAGCTCACCATCCACACCGATTTCGCCGGTGACATCGTCATCGACGCCGCCAAGGTCCAGGGCATCACCACGCCCGGTGCCCGCAGCGTCCAGCTCAAATCCGGCGACACCGTCGTGGGCCCCCTCAAATTCGACCCCGCCACCAAGCAGGAATCCGTCGAAAGCCCCGTCGCCAAGGCCCCCAACGTCCCCGTCGCACAGGTCGCCGCCGTCTACAACCCCGGCGAAAAGAGTCCCGATGTCATCGCCGCAGAGCCCAAGTGGTCGGCCAAGATCGAAGTCGGCCTGACCGGCCAGACCGGCAACTCCGAAAACGTCTCCTTCCTCGCAGCCGGTGAAATCAACCGCGTCACCCTCACCGACCGCTTCAAGCTCTACACCCTCGACCACTACGAAAAGTCCAACGGCTCCACCTCCGCCCAGCAGTTCCTCGGCGGAGCCAGCTACGAAGCCGACATCAACGACAACCTCTACTGGTACGTCAAGACAGAAGGCGAGAAGAACGTCGTCGAATCCCTCAAGTTCCGTTCCACCACCACCGCCGGTCTCGGTGACTTCCTCGTCAAAAAAGACGACCTCATCTTCAAGGTCCACGGCGGCGTCGGTTTCCAGCACGAATCCTTCGACAACGGCGAATCCAACAACTCCGCCGTCCTCGAACTCGGCGAAGACCTCAAACTCAAAGTCGCCCCCTGGCTCCTCTTCATTCACGACATCACCTACACCCCCACCTTCGACGACTTCGGCGACTACCGCCTCGTCATGGACAACGCCGGCGAAATCCCCCTCAACCCGTCCCAAACCTGGAAAATCAAACTCGGCCTCCGCAACCAGTACCGCTCCAAACCCCAGAACGGCTCCGAACGCCTCGACAGCTTCTACTTCCTCAACCTCGTCTACGAATTCAAATAACCCCCCAGTCAATCGGCACCCCAACCCCGCACCCACAAAGCCCACGGACTCCAGTCCGTGGGTTTTTCTTGCGCCCAATCCCCTCCGCCGCCCCACTCACTTATGCGCACACCGGCGAAAAACCCTCTCCAGTCCTGTGAAAACAAAAATCGAACCTCACCGATCCCGCTCCCAACCGCATTTACATCGCCGCCCCTCCGCTCCGCGACACGGTCATGCGCACCAGGATGTCGCCGAGTCCACTCCGTTAAATTTCGTCGTAACCAACACATCCACCATGCCTAAGTTCCCCTCCACGCCCCGCTCCACCCCCTACCTGTTTGATACCTCAAATCGCCGTAACTCAAATTCCATTTTCCAGAATTCCCCGCCCCCGCCCCTCACTTCCTCATCCACTGATCCTCCTTCTCCAGCACACCGCGCACGTCCTCGCCGTCGAGCCACTTCTTCGCCTCCTCATCCTCCCGCAGATACGCATCCCAGAAGGCCGTTGTCACCGCCAGGATCGCGCGGTGATGGTTCGGATTCCGCTGCCCCTTGTCACCCGGAAGCGCCCGGTCCGTAAACACCGAATGCTCCGCGCCGTCCAGCACCAGTTCATATTTCCCGCCCGCCGGAAGCGCCGGATACACAACCAGCCGCGTCTTCGCATCTGCCCCGCTGATCGGATTGCCGTCCTTGGTCCCGGTGAGCAGCATCCACGGAATCTTCACCGCCCCAAACGCCCGCCCCGCATCGCCCCCGCTAGGCCCGCTCGGGCTCATCACCACCGCCGCCCGGATCCGCGCATCCGTGAAACTCTTGCCCAGCGGATAACTCTGCCCGCTCGTCGCCTGCGTCGTCACCGCCCCAAAAGAGTGGCCCGACATCCCCAGTCGCTTCAAATCCAGCCGCCCTGCCAGCTCATGCCCCGCCTCCTTGTTCCACGCCTCAAGCTGATCCACCACCGCCGGCACATCCTCCACGCGCAGCAAGAAATTCTTCACATCCGCCGCCTTCTTAAGCGCCGCCATCCGCTCCTCCGCAGGCTTCCCCTTCCACACCGATTCATCGCTCCCCGGGTGCTGCAAAAACACCGCGACATACCCACGCGATGCCCAATGCTCCCCGAGAAATGCCGAGCCCTCCCTGCTTCCTCCTAACCCATGACTAAAAATCACCACCGCCGCCGCCGCCTTGTCCTTTGGAAGATAAACCCGGATCGGAATCTCCCGCGACCGCTTCGCATCCTTGACCACAAAATCCCTGTGCTCCACCGCCGCCTTCTCGACAGCCAGCGGGTCATACCCCGCCCAGACGCCGGACGTCGCCCCGAACATCAGCACCGCGATCGCAAGCAGCACCTTCATCGTTTGCCCTTTCAAATGAACCGGCGGGACCGGGACCGGGATGCGCCACAAAGTCACCCGAGAATATCACCGCGAACCCCATCGGGCACGCGATTTCCGGTCGGGTTCCCAAGCCCGACGGGCCGCCACTTTCGGTAGCCGGGTGCCGTAAGGCCCCGGATAGGTCGCCCAACATTTTTCTTCCCCAACCCCGACCGCCCCGGCCGCGTCCAGCCCCGTGTCCTCAAACGCCGCAAGGATCGCTACAGCTACATGACCCGCCCACGCGGGCGAGGAAAAGGTGTCAGGTACCTTTATTCAAAAATGGTACCTGACACTAATGGCATTAAGTTAGACGGATTTTCTCTGTAATTTAAGGGCTTTTCGCAGCACGTGGCGTGGCCTGTTCAGTAGCTTGTGGGGCT
>JAYVTU010000228.1:0-3481 GCA_043788485.1 Planctomycetota bacterium | reverse complement strand
CTGTTTTGCAAGGTCACCTCCCGTGCGCACAACCCCGTCGACTGGACATTTTCCCCCCCTCCCCCCCCCTCCACTTTCCACACCGATCCCGCCGAACCTCCCGTTTTAACTCCCCGCCGATTCCACACCTTAACGCTGTGAATCCCAGTCAAGCCCATCGCATCTCCGGGAAACCCCCCGGACGTCCGGTTTTCGTGCCACATCCGTGCGCGCTCCCACCTCGCCCCCGGGGAGAGGTCGGCGGTCCTCCGCCGGGTGAGGGTGCGCCGGGATTGAAAATCGTGCGCCCCGCGCCCGCCTCGCCCCCTCCCTCCACACCGCGTTACAATCCACCCCGCATCACACCCGTTCCCGCAGACGTTCTGCGGCGGGTGAGCCGAATCATTATTGCTCGGCGGGTTGATCTATGAGTGACATGCTGCATTCAAATTGGTCCGTCTCGACATTGCTGACGGCGCTAAATGAATTTCGCCGGATCGATGAAGGGGCTGACCTGCTCGCTTTTCGCTTGGTCGGCACTATCCCCGGGCATGCCGCATACGTCTATCTTTACGGCGAAGACCCCGACATGATCTATTTTGACCTCGAAGATGACGCATCAACCGACGAGTGGGATTATGCGGTACGCCGCGGCGATGTCCGATCCATTGAGGAGTTGGTGGTCGTCATTCGCGGTTGGTTGAAGAAAGAATAATCCTCGGGGCACCACGACTCTGCGTCGCTCGATCACGGCTTCGTCTCAAACACATCCGTGACGATGAAATCATCACTGATCCCCGCTGCCAGCGCGTGTTTCTCCTGGCCGCCCGACTTCGGCAGTTTGTACATCGCCTCGATCGTGCGCAGCAGCGTCACGTGGTTTACGCCCTTGCCCTCCGGATACTCACCGGGCTTGATGTGCGCGCCCGCGATAATCGTCGGGATGCGGTTCTTGCGCTTCATCTCGGCCGCCAGCGGATCGGTCGGACCGCTTGGGCCGTGAGCGTTCTCGTCGAAGGTGATGATGAGCAAACTGTTGTGCGTCTTGGCCCACTGGTAGTAACCATCGAGATTCTTCTTGAGCCACTTGTCACCGGCCCTGACGCTGTCCGGAAACCCGCCGTCGTGCATGTCGTTGACGAGATTCGGGATCACGATCGCGACGGTCGGCAGCTTCGTGTAGTCGCTGGGAAAATCCTTCCAGCGCAGGTTCGATGAATCCTCCACCGTCTTGCCATTGGGGATATTCGAAAACGAGACCCATGGCACGTGCTTGCGCGCGTAGAGACCGGCCTTGTTGTCCGTCGCCCCGATCTTCGGCAGATCCTCGGAATAGCCCTTGAACGTGAGCCCCGCCAAGAGGAGCTGCTGCGCCATGTTGCTTGCCGCGATGGGCTTGCCCGGGATCGCGTCGTCGAATCCCATGCCGAAATTGCTGCCCGCCAGGAGCCAGAAGTAATTGCCCTCGCTGTGATGCTCCTCGCCGTACATCTGCGTCAGGTCCGCGCCCTCCGCCTTGAGGACGCCGGTGATGTACGGCGCCGTGTCCTTGTTGATCACCTGCTCGTAATCCTTGTTCTCCTCGAGCACGATCACGATGTGGTCATACACCGGCACCTTCGCCGGCTCGGCGGCGCGGACCGAAGGCGCGAACGCCAGCGCCGCCAGCAGCATCGCCACACCGGCGCGGCGGAATTTCTTCAGGACGTTGGTCATCGCGATCTCCGGTCGAGTGTTACGTTGGGCCGACTATTCTACGTATTCCCCCGCCGATCGGTGCGGCCCCTCCGGTCCCCTCGTGGTTGAACGTCTCACCCGATCATGGCATGATCAAGCGCGTCGCCGGTCCGGTGGGCCGGGTGACGGTCGGTACACCCCTGGCATAAAGAGATTCACCATGATCCGCTTGCTGACCCGTCGCACGCTCCTCGCCCTCTGCCTCGCGCTGCTCGCACTCGCCGCCTTCGGCATGCCCGCCTCCAAAGCACACGCCGAAGACGAAGCGCCCCAGGCCTGGCTCGGCGTCGGCCCGGACGATGTCGACGATGAAGCCCGCAAGGAACTCAAACTCCCCGCCGACTCCGGCGTCCTCATCGTCGAGGTCCACGATGGCTCGGGCGCCGACAAGGCCGGCATCAAGGTCGACGACATCATC
Source organism: Planctomycetota bacterium (assembly GCA_043788485.1). Taxonomy (GTDB): domain Bacteria; phylum Planctomycetota; class Phycisphaerae; order Phycisphaerales; family Zrk34; genus JAYVTU01. The sequence goes on along the minus strand of JAYVTU010000228.1, from coordinate 1,347 downwards.
ACCGCCATCGATGGCAAACCCGCCCCGAACGCCGATGGCTTCCGCGCCCTGATCGCCAGCCACAAGCCCGGCGACGTCCTCGAACTGACCATCATCCGCGACAAGAAAGAGATCAAGCTCAAAGCCACGCTCGGCAAGCGTCCCCCGGAATAATCACCCGCCGCCGCGCCTCCCCGCACACGAAACAGGGACGCTCCACAGCCGTGGAGCGTCCCTTTCATTTGGACGCCGTGTGTCACCCGGCGGGATGGCGAAAAAGATTTGTCATCCGGTATATCGATTCGTATACTTCAAGGTGTGGATTCCAGGAAAGCCATCCGCGTCATCCGCGATTGCCTCCGGGCGGGGCGATTCGCCGTCAAGCCCCACTTCGCCCAGCGGATGGACGAACGGGGCTTGTTCTGGGCCGATGTGGAAGCGGTCATCGACAGCCCGTCACGCATCGGGGCGGACGGGCACGATGATTTCGGGCGGGATCGCTGGCTCATCGCGGGCATCGCCACCGATGGGCTCGATCTGGAACTGCTCTGCGTCCTGGACAAGGATGACCAGGGCAACACCATCGTCTTCATCACGATCTACTGGGACAACTGACATGACAGCCCACGCCAAATCATTCGTGCGACCCGTGCCCTACACCATGCGTCTGGCCGATGGGCGGACGCTCTATGTCGAGCTTTCGCCGCGGATGGTCACCCGGGACCGCGACGGTTCGACGCTGCTGACGCCCGGCGGCGTCCGTCACCTCGACAAGATCCGGGCCATCGCCATGCGATCCGACGTGGCGCCAAGTTCCGCATTCATCGCCGCAGCGCGGCAGGCGCTGGGCATCACGCAGCCGGAGTTCGCCCGCCGGCTCCACAAGAGCACCATCACCGTCAAGCGCTGGGAGACCGGCACGCTCAAGCCCAGCGCGACAAGCGTTCGCAAACTCCGCCACGTCCTCGACCGCGCCGCCCGCCGCGGCGTCGTGCTGCCGACGTGATGCACGCCGGCTGTGTCGCGCGCCACGCTCTCGGTTCGGCGTGAGCATGCGATTCGTCACGGGGACGTGTCGACGACGGAGCGCACGGCGAAGTCTCAGGCCCGAAGGGCCGTTACATTGGGTAGCCGGGGCCGTGAGGCCCCGGTGACGTTGCAAGATGAATCGAGGCCCGACGGGCCGGCACATTGTCTTTTTCACGACGTGAAATCTCGGCGCGATTTCAAACGAAGAACGAAAGTGTCGACCCTTCGGGCCTCAAAATATTTTCTGGGTAGCTGCTTGACTCAAGTTGCCCCATTCGTAGTGTAGTGACGATGAAAGCCACGCCGGAGAACCCTTACCCTCGTAGATTCGAGGAGTTT
>JAYVTU010000227.1:0-52408 GCA_043788485.1 Planctomycetota bacterium | reverse complement strand
AGCTGCACGAAGGCCGCGAGCTTGAGAAACTTTTCGTGCTGCTGGCCGACGCGAAGCTGCCCATCGACGATTACGCGTTGACGCAGGAAATCTCCGTCTCCGGCGAGCGCCTGGCGACGCGCTACGCCCTATCCACTCACAACGGCGAGGCGACCGCCAACGTTACCGAGGTCCCCAACATCGCGGTGATCATCGAGTCGATCCACAACATCGGCCGGCACGGCATGGAGATCAAGCGGTTCAAGGGCCTGGGCGAAATGGACGCCGAGCAGCTCTGGGAAACGACGATGAACCCGCCCAACCGCACGCTTCTCCGCGTGACCTGGGACGCCGCCAGCGACGCCGACAAGCTCTTCACGATCCTGATGGGCGAGGACGTCGAGCAGCGCCGCAAATACATCGAGGACCACGCGCTGGAAGTGAAGAATCTGGACGTTTAACCGAATAGAGTGATTTATGACCGTGCGATGGTTTCATGTGCTGTTCTTTGCCATTGCACTCGTCGTTGCCGCATGGGTGTATGACAGCGTGCGACAAAGATCACTCTTTGAGATTCTTTTTGGGCCCGGGCCAGACATTTCGTTCGATAACAACGTGATGGGGATGTTCGACGATTTCATTGGCGCAAAACATCGCGGCAGCGTTACCGAGCTACGGGGCTACGGCCACGGAAACATGCAGTCGTGGGACACGACGCTGAAATTCAAGGTCAATGACGAGTCGGAATTCGATCGTATACTTGCCGACGGATACACCCGCGCGCAGCCGCCCATCGACATGGATGCCGATCCAGCTTACATCCCCAAATACCTCGGCACATGGGATCCCTTGAATATCCAAGGCGCGGAATGCTATCAGCGGCACTATGAACGGGGCGGCAGTTCCGGTCGTCAAGGCACGTTTCGCATTGTATTCGACAGGCGCAATCTGACTGTCTATTTCTGCGGGGAATATGGGTAACGGCGAGTGGCATTGCGCCGGCGTGCCATGCTCTCGGCTCTGCGTGAGCATGTTCTTCGGCCCGGGGACATGCCAACGCCGAGCCGACGGCATGGCACGCGGCCCCTTGAGAAACACCGTCGTGCGATGCGTTTTCACCGGGTATAATTCACCGCGACCAACCGCTTGGAGCACACCATGATTCTGCGCAACGAACAATATGTGGTGGACGCGGACGGGAAGCGTACGCAGGTTCTGCTGAGCGTCGCGGAGTTTGAGCGGCTCGTGGAAGCCGTCGAGGAGTTGGAATCGATCCGAGCCTACGACGAGGCGAAGGCGTCGGCGGATGAGGCGATCCCGTTCGATCAGGCGGTGCGCGAGATCGCGCGGGGGCGGAAATGAATTATCAGGTCTTGATCATCCGGCGGGCGCAAAAGGAATTGAGCGATCTGCGGGGCGATGATTACGACCGTGTTGTTGCGGCCATCGCTAAGCTCGCTGCGAATCCTCGGCCCAATGGTTCAAAGAAGCTCGTGGGCCGGGACGGCTGGCGGATCCGAATCGGCGACACGCGGGTGATTTACGAAATCGGCGACGCGAAGCGAACCGTGACGATCCTCAGTCTCGGTAATCGCCGCGATATCTACCGCTGATTTGAGCTTGAAATGCGACTCTCACTGGCCTTGCTTGTCATTTTGTGTTCATCGGTTGCACTTCGAGCCGCGGAGCCGGATGCGGCGTGGGACGCGGCGTTCACGCAGAGTCACGGGTGGACCGGCGGGGATGGGGATTACTCGATTGACCTGAAGGACGGGCGGGTGCTTTGGACGTTTGCCGATTCGTTTGTCGGGCCGGTGAAGGAAGACGGGCACCCGCGGAAGTGGATGGTCAATAATGCGCTGGCGGTACAGCCGCGGAAAACCGGCGGCGTTGCGCCGGCGGCGGGCGAGATGACGTTTTTTGTCGGGCCGGTGAATGACAAAGGAGCGCCGACGGCGTGGGTCCGGCCCGCCGACGAGAAGCAGTGGTACTGGCTCGCGGATGGAATTGTTGCTCCCGGACCCGATGGCAAAGACCGGCTCGCGCTCTTCCTCTGGCGCATGACGCGGCCGGAAAAACCGGTCGCCGGCGCGTTCAACTTCAAATCCGCCGGGGGCGCGATCGCGATCGTCGGCAATCCGCACGAGGACGCCGGCAAATGGCACGTCGAGCAGTTCGAGAACCCGCACGCCATCGGCACCGATGCCGCGAAAGCGAGCGGCGGGCGCGAGATCATCTGGGGCAGCGCTGTGATCGCCGCGCCGGACGGCAGCGGCGACCTCTTCATCTACGGCATCCGCGAGCAGCCTATGGACAAGCAGCTGCTTCTCGCGCGTGTGCCCGCAGGAACGATCGAGAAACCCGAGACGTGGCGATTCAAGACGGCGAGCGGCTGGTCCGCAAAACTCGCCGACGCCGCGCCGCTGGCCGATGGCATGGCCAACGAACTCTCCGTCGAGCGCATCGAAACAGACGGCGTGGCGCGCTGCGTGATGGTGCACAGCGAGGCGATGCTCGGCTCCCACATCATGGTGCGCACCGCAGCGAGCCCCGAGGGGCCGTGGTCCAAGCCGCGCGCGGTGTTCAATGTCGAGGGCGTCGGCAAGGAGACCGGCGGCTTCACCTACGCCGCGAAATCGCATCCGGGCCTCGCGCGGCCCGGGGAACTGCTCATCAGCTACATCGTCAGTTCCAACGACTTCGGCAAACTCGTGCATGACGTCTCGCTCTACTGCCCTCGTTTCATTCGCATCCCCCACCGCGATTTCTGAGTCGTTTTGTACTCAATTAATTTCGAGGCCGCCGCGTGCTTGCGTAGCGCATTTTGCATACACTGGCAAACTGTTACGTACAGGTACGAAACGCACCGCCCCACCGAAAGCACCGAGCCCGACATCATGAGCGATCACGAAGCGACGAACTCCTCGACAACCGATGGCCTGCCGATCGCCCCCGCGCTGGGGTCCGTGATGGATTCCGCACACGTTCCGCCGCTGATCACCGTCATCGACCGGCGCGTCGTGTTCCTTTGCGGCCTGGGCATCCTGCTCGGCGTCGGCGCCAGCGCCGCCGCGGAGATCCTGCTGCGCCTCATCGGCCTGATCACCAACCTCTGCTTCTACGGCACATTGTCCACCGAATTCACATCACCGGCCGGTCATCACCTCGGCCTCTTTGTCCTCGTCATCCCGATCGTCGGCGCGATCGTCGTCGGCTTCATGGCACGTTACGGCTCACCCGCCATCCGTGGTCATGGCATCCCCGAAGCGATGGAGCAGGTGCTGACTAATCAGAGCCGCATCCCCGCGCGTGTCCTCATCTGGAAGCCGATCTCTACCGCCGTCTCCATCGGCACCGGCGGCCCGTTCGGCGCGGAGGGCCCGATCATCGCCACCGGCGGCGCGATGGGCTCGCTGCTCGGTCAGCTCCTGCACACCAGCGCCGATGAGCGCAAGACGCTGCTCGCCGCCGGCGCCGCAGCGGGCACCGCCGCGATCTTCGGCACGCCCTTCGGCGCCGTGATGCTCGCCATTGAGCTGCTGCTCTTCGAGTTCAAGCCGCGTTCCATCATCCCCGTGACGATGGCCGCCGTCACCGCCGCCGGCATCCGAGTCGCGCTGCACGGAGCCGCGCCGGTGTTCCCCATGCCCGACCTGCAGCCCGCCGCGGGAAGCGCCATGGCGATCTACATTGTGCTCGGCGCCCTCGTCGGCGTCGCCTCCGTCTTCGTCACACGGGCCGTCTACGCCATCGAAGATGCGTTCGACCACCTGCCGATCCATTGGATGTGGTGGCCGGCGATCGGCGCGATTGCCGTCGGCGTCATCGGCTACTTCGCGCCGCGCACGCTCGGCGTCGGCTACGACAACATCACCGACATCCTCGGCGCGAAGCTCACCGTCAGCGCGATCGCGTTCCTCTGCGGCATGAAGTTCCTCTCGTGGGCCATCTCGCTGGGCAGTGGCACCTCGGGCGGCACGCTCGCCCCGCTCTTCACCGTCGGCGGCGGACTCGGGGCGCTGCTCGGCGCGGCGGCCAATGCTCTTTACCCCGCGGCGCAGGTGGACATCCGCGTCGCCGCGCTCGTCGGCATGGCGGCGATCTTCGCCGGCGCCGCGCGGGCTGTACTCACGTCCGTCATCTTCGCCTTCGAGACGACGCTTCAACCGCTCGGCCTGCTCCCGCTGCTCGGCGGTTGCGCCGCGTCGTATCTGATTTCGTGCCTGATGATGACGCAGAGCATCATGACCGAGAAGATCGCACGCCGCGGCATCAAGGTGCCCTCCGAATATGGCGCCGATGCGCTGGAGCAGATCGAGGTCGCCACCGTTGCCACGCGCACCGTCGTCACGCTGACCAGCGAACAGACGCTCGCCGACATCCGCCGCTGGATCGACGCCGCCGGCCCGGGCACGAGGCACCAGGGCTTTCCGGTCGTCGATGGCGGACGCATGCTCATCGGCGTCGTCACGCGCCGCGATCTGCTCGATCTCAAGCAGCCCGCAGAGCTGACCGTGCGTGAACTGATCCGCCGTCCGCCCGTGCTGGTCTACAGCGACTGCACACTCCGCCAGGCCACCGACCACATGGTGCGCCACGACCTCGGTCGGCTGCCGGTTGTTGATCGCGCGGAGCCCGGCAGAGTCGTCGGCATCCTCACACGAAGCGATATTCTCTCGGCCTACCGCCGCCGCATCGACGAGCTGCAGAGGCAGGATGCGCACATCGATCTGCGTCAGCTCGTGAGCCGGGCGCGGTCCTGAATCCGCATTTCCCGATGGCGACACGCGGCGCCGTTGTGCAATAATGGCGCAGCCATTCCGTTGCACCCACACACCCCGGACCCCGGAGCCACCATGTCCATCAAATCCGCACTCGTCGCAGCGCTCGCGATGCTCCTCGGTATCGGCTCTCTCATCGCCGCCGATGCACCGGGCCCCGTGACTCCCACACCGCCGCATCCGACCACCGGGCCGACGCCCGGCGGTGTCAAGTCAACGCTCAACATCGAGTACGCCAAAGTCGGCGAGAAGTCGCTCAAGCTCGATCTCTACGTGCCGCTGGGCAATCCCGGCGACGCGAAGCCGCCGCTGATCATGTGGATCCACGGCGGCGCGTGGAAGGCGGGCGACAAGGCACACATGCCTCTGAAATGGCTCACGACCAAAGGCTACGCCATCGCGAGCATCAACTACCGCTTCAGCCAGGAAGCGAAGTTCCCCGCGCAGATTTTCGACTGCAAGGGCGCCCTGCGATTCCTCCGCGCCCACGCTGCGGAGTATGGATTCGACGCCACACGCGCCGCCGTCGGCGGCGACTCGGCCGGCGGTCACCTCACGGCGCTCATGGGCACCAGCGGCGGCGTCAAGGAACTCGAGGGCGACGTCGGCGGCAACACCGATCAGTCCAGCAAGGTCCAGCTCGCGCTCGATTACTACGGCCCGACGGATTTCATGGCCTTCGACGAGCACCTGGAAAAGAGCTACTCGACCAAGCCCGCCGAAAATCCCGTGGCGCAGCTCCTCGGCGGCGCGATCAAGGACAACGCCGACAAAGCCCGCGCCGCCAGCCCGACGAATTATGTTGACGCCGGCGACCCGCCCTTCCTCATCATGCAGGGTGACAAAGATCCGCTCGTCCCCGTCGCACAAGCGATGCTCCTCCACGATGCGCTGACCAAGGCGGGCGTCGAAAACACGCTCAAAATCATCGAAGGCGGCGGCCACGGCGGCAAGGGCTTTTACGATGGCGATGGCGGCAAGCTCGCGCTGGACCTGCTCGAAAAGCACATCAAGGCGCACTGAACCGCAACCCCGCAGCCGTGCCGTGTGTAGTGCCACATAACGCCGGAGCGCACCATGATGCGAAGCATCCGATTCCTCCTCGCCGCCCTGTTCGTGTTCGCGCTACTGCCTTTCATCACGCCGCGCGCTGAAGCCGCGACCAAGAATCTGCCCGATGGCACTCGCTCCATTGCCGATGTGGAGTATGCGACGGTCGGCGAAAGACATCTGCTGCTCGACCTGTATCTCCCACGCGCCGAGGCCGACACCGCCGCGGCGACCGATCACAAGGCCGCTCCCCCGCCGCTGATCGTCTGGATCCACGGCGGCGGCTGGACCGGCGGCGACCGCAAGCCCTGCCCGATGCTCTGGATGGTCCCGCGCGGCTACGCCGTCGCGAGCCTCGGCTACCGTTTCTCACAGGAGGCGAAATTCCCGGCGCAGATCTACGACTGCAAAGCCGCGATCCGATTCCTCCGCGCCCGGGCCGGCATGTACAGTTACGACGCGTCGCGCATCGGTGTCATCGGAGCTTCCGCCGGCGGTCACCTCTCCGCGCTGCTGGGCACGGGCAACGGCGTCAAGGAACTCGAAGGTGACGAGGGTGCTCACGCCGACAAATCGAGCGACGTCCAATCCGTGTGCGACATCTTCGGACCGACCGATTTCATCGAGATCGTCAAGACGAGCAACGACACCGCCAACTCGCTCATCGGCAAACTGCTCGGTGGGCCGGTGAGTGAGAAAATGGAATTGGCTAAACTCGCGAGCCCCAATACGTTCGTCAAACGCGGCGCACCGCCGTTCCTGATCATCCATGGCGAAAAAGACCCGCTCGTGCCTGTTGATCAGAGCCGATTGCTCGATGCGAAGTTGCGAGCAGTCGAAGTGCCCAGCGACCTGCTCGTCATCCCCGGCGGCGGTCACGGGCCGGGCGTCATCGGCAATCCGCTGGTGATCGGTCGGATCCAGGCGTTTTTCGACAAGACGTTGCGGGGCGATGCAAAAACAGTTCCTTGAAGGCGTGGCGCGGGATATCGAATTCACGTTGGATAATGCGGCAAATTATGGGTAAACTGGTCGGTTCGCGCGCCGCCGGGTTAGCGCGTATCCAACCCCGAGGCCGCATGCCCCGCTTACGCACCAAAACCAAACCCGCCCCCGCTGCCGTGACACCGCCCGGCATCAAGACCGTCGCATTCGTCAGCCTCGGCTGCCCCAAGAACCTCGTGGACAGCGAAAAGATGCTCGGCCTGCTCGCGCAGGATGGGCTAATCCCGATTTCCGACGAGACGCAGGCCGACGCGATCGTCGTCAACACTTGCGGATTTCTCGAAGCATCGAAAGACGAGTCGCTGAGCGTGATCAAGGAGGCCGCGGCGCGCAAGAAGGCCGGGGCGTCGCAGCGGCTGATCGTCGCCGGTTGCCTGGTGCAGCGTCACCGCGCCAAGATGCTCGAGTGGTGCCCCGACATCGATGCGATGATCGGCGTGTTCGACCGTGACCGCATTGTCGAGGCTGTGCGCGGCGGCGTGACCACGCCGACCGATGCCACCGCCGACGCCCCCGTCTACTCCTCCATCTCCGGCAACGCCACGATCGCCAAGCGCGAGCGCGGCATCGATGACAACAAGCACACCGGTTATTTCGAGTCCGACGCCGCCCGACTCCGACTGACGCCCCGTCACTACGCCTATCTGCGCATTTCCGAAGGTTGCAATCAGAACTGCGCGTTCTGCACGATCCCCTCGATCCGCGGGAAGATGCGTTCCAAGCCCATCCCCGCCCTGCTCTCCGAGGCGGCGGAGCTGCTCAACGACGGCGCGTTCGAACTCAACCTCATCGGGCAGGACACGACCAGCTTCGGCACCGACATCGGCTACGGCGCCGGCCTCTCGGGCATGCTCACCGAGCTCAACAAGCTCGCCGCCTCCCGCGGCGGGGCGTGGCTGCGGCTCATGTACGCTTATCCATCCTGCTTCACCGACGAGATGATCGACACGATCGCCGCCCTGCCGCACGTGCTCAAGTACATCGACATGCCGCTGCAGCACATCAATGACCGCGTGCTCGATTCGATGCGACGCAAGACGAGCCGAAAGCTCATCGAGACGCTGCTGGCCAAGCTCCGCGACCGCATCCCCGGCATGGCGATCCGCACGACGTTCATCACCGGCTTCCCCGGCGAGACGGCAGCGGAGCACCGCGAGCTCGTCGATTTCGTCAGCGGCTTCGGCTTCGAGAACATGGGCGTCTTCCGTTACAGCCCCGAGCCCGGCACGCCCGCCGGCACGCTGCACGAAAGCTCCGCGATCCCCGCCGACGTGATGGATGCGCGTTACGACGAGTTGATGATCGCGCAGCAGAAGAGCGTGTTCGATCGTCACCAGGCGCTGGCGATGTCGAAGCGTGAGCTCGATGTGCTGATCGACGGGCCGACAAAAATCGCGGGCCGCAAGACGACGGGCGTCGGCGACGGCGGCGGGCTCTACATCGGACGGACGTATCAGCAGGCCCCGCAGATCGACGGTGTGACATTCGTGCAGTCCCGCACCAAACTCGCCGCCGGCGAACTGGTGCGGTGCGCAGTCGTCGAGAGCGACGGCTACGACCTGATCGCCAAGCCGACCGCGGAACTGACGACGAACATCAGTCTGCCGCTCATGAAGCGGTGATTGGTTCCACATCTCCCTAGCAGGGAGAGGTCGGAGAGTCCGCGAGCCGGGTGAGGGTGAGACGTCACGACTTGCGATGTGCTACTGCGTGAGCGCACATTTAATCTCATTGGTTAGACCCTCACACCAGCCCTCTCCCTGGGATGGAGAGGGGGCCGGAAGTTTCACGGTGTCGACGTCGGCAAACCGCCCCGGAAGACGAAGTAGACGGCACCGACCATGCACATTCCCGCCCAGAGATAGTCGAGTTTGAGCGGGCTCTTCATCACGAAGATCGCGAACGGCACGAAGACGCAGAGCGTGATGACTTCCTGCATGATTTTCAGTTGACCGATCGAGAGGCCGGCACCATCGGCGTAGCCGATGCGGTTGGCGGGGACCTGCAGCAGGTATTCGAAGAGCGCGATGCCCCAACTGATCAGGGCTGCGATGTACCACGGGCTTTTGCGGAACTCGGGGCTGCTGAGGTGGCCGTACCACGCAAACGTCATGAACAGGTTCGAGAGCACGAGCAGCAGTGCGGACTGGATTCCGACGGGCATGGGGTTTGGTCTTTCTTAGGCGGTTGTTTCGATCTGCCAAAACGCGGTGTAGAGGACGCCATCGGTGCCGCGGCGATCTTCGCAGGCGAAGTCGCCGGCGGTCTCGGCGACCCACTGCCGGACGAGACGATTGCGAGCGGGCTGATCGCGGTCGCGCAGGGCCTGCCGCTCGGCGTCGGTCATCGGGCGGTGGTGCGCGGCAAGGAAGAGGTCATCGAAGCTGAAACAGCAACTGCGGTCGATGAGTTTCATGGTGTGGTGCTCCTTGAATCACCTTACCGTGCGCCGCGGCGGCGTGCCAGTTGCAACGCAACGGCGCGGCGGATTCGGCACAGGCCGATCGAATCTCGGCGGATTCTCCGCATTGCGGCCCGGCGTTTGGCGCGGGTATGATCGTCGGGCAGGTTCGGGACCCCGACCCCCGGACGCCCCGGATCCCCGCCGACTTCTCGCACTCCCACCGACCGACAGCACCACGCACTTCCTCGAAGGGTTGAGAGCGATGGCCAGCGCATCATCATCCGAAGCCAAGATGTGGGGCAAGATTCTCCTGCACAACAAGCTGCTCACGCCCGAGCAGTGGCAACAGTGCCTGGACATGCACGTCAAGACGGATCGGCCGATCGATCAGATCCTTCACCGTGACTTTGCGATCCGGACGAAGTTCCTCGATCAGATCCGCGCCAAGATCGCGAGCATGGCCCCCGGGGACGGCAAGCCGGCGGAATCGCCAAGCCCCGCGGCTCCCGAAGCCCGCGCGACGCCGACCGCGCCGCCGCCCAAGGCCGCGCCGCCGTCGATCGAAGAGGGCGCACCCGCCGACGGCATCGAGCTCGCCGAGGCTGACCCGACAATCGCTCCGATCCGCCCCCCCGCTGCCGACTACAAGGCCCCCGCTGCCGAGCCCGCGCTGCCAACGCTCCCCGAGACGCATCAGCGCTCCGGCACAGCGCAGGTCGAGCCCGACCCCGAGGCCGCGGCAATCGTGCGTCGCGCGATCAAGGCCGGCGCCAGCGACATCCACATCGCCTCCGGCAGCCCGCCCTTCATGCGGCAGCACGGCAAGCTCGTGCTCTTCGACGCTCCGAAGCTCCTGCCCGATCAGGCTCGCCGCATGGCGCTGAGCTTCATGAACGAGTCGCAGCAGGAGCGGTTCATCAAGCATCACGACCTGGACTTCTCCTACGAGCACCGCGAGCTGGGCCGCTTCCGCGCCAATGCGCTTGAGCAATTCCGCGGGACGGACATCGTCTTCCGCGTGATCCCGCCGCGCGTGCCGTCGCTGGCGGACCTCGGCCTGCCCGAGTCGCTGGGCAAGTTCACCGAGTGGCACCAGGGGCTCGTGCTCATCACCGGCCCGTCGGGCTGCGGGAAATCGACGACCGCCGCCGCCCTGCTCGACCTGGTCAACAGCACGCGCAAGGACCACATTATCACCGTCGAAGACCCGATCGAGTATCTGCAACGATCCAAGGGCTGCAACGTCACGCAGCGCCAGGTCCCGACTCACACCAATTCGTTTGCCAGCGCCCTCAAGGCGGCGCTCCGCGAGGACCCGGACGTGATCATGATCGGCGAGATGCGTGATCTGGAGACGGTGTCGCTGGCCATCCGCGCCGCCGAGACCGGGCACCTGGTGATCGGCACGCTGCAGACCAAGAGCGCCGCCCGCACGATCGATCGCGTCGTCGATGTGTTCCCCTCCGAGCAGCAGGCGCAGATCCGCATGATGCTCTCGGAATCGCTGCGCGGCGTGATCTCGCAGCAGCTGATCGCGCGGGCGGATGGCAAGGGCCGCGTCGTCGCGCTCGAGGTGCTGCACGTGAACACGGCGGTGTCGAACCTGATCCGTGACAGCAAGACATTCCAGCTCCCGTCGCTGATGCAGACCGGCCGCAAGGCGGGCATGCGTCTGATGGACGAATCGATCGTCGAGCTTTTCCGCGAGGGGCTCATCACGAAGGAAGACGCGATCGGCGCGGCGGAGAACGGCAAGAAGGTCCAGGCGATGATCAGTGGCGGGGCTGCGGTCAGCGGAGGCGCGAAATAAATGGCCGCGAAGATTGATGATCTTTTCCGTCTCGTCCGCGCCAAGAGCGCCAGCGATCTGCACATGCTCGAGGGCCTGCCGCCCAAGATCCGCGTGCACGGCGAGCTCGAAGCCATCGAGGGCCACCCCGTTCTCACCGAGCGCATGATGCTCGAGTACCTGCACGAGATCGCCCGTCCCGAGCAGATCGCCAAATATGAGGAACACGGCGACCTGGACTTCGCCTACGGCATTGAGGGCGTGGCGCGTTTCCGCTGCAATTACCTTAAGCATGCCGGGGGCCGCGGGGCCATTTTCCGTCAGATTCCCGACAAGATCATCACGGTCGAGCAATTGAATCTGCCGCCGTCGGTGTCGAACCTCGCGCACCTGCGGAGCGGGCTGGTGCTGGTGACCGGGCCCACGGGCTCGGGCAAATCGACGACGCTCGCGGCGATCATTGATCTGATGAACCGCACGACCAAGAAGCACATCATCACGATCGAAGACCCGATCGAGTTCGTGCATGAGAACAAGCAATCGGTCGTGACGCAGCGCGAGGTGGGCCAGCACTCCGAGGGATTCACCGAAGCGCTGCGTGCGGCGGTGCGCGAGGACCCGGACGTGATCCTCGTCGGCGAGATGCGCGACCTGGAGACGATCAGCCTCGCGCTGGCGGCGGCGGAGCTGGGGCTGCTGATCTTTGGGACGCTGCACACCAACTCGGCGTCGAAGACAATCGACCGCGTGATCGACGTGTTTCCCTCCAGCCGGCAGCCGATGGTGCGCTCCATGCTCGCCGAGAGCTTGCAGGCGGTGATCTCGCAGCTGCTGCTCAAGAAGAAGGACGGCAAGGGCCGCGTCGCGGCTCTGGAGATCCTGCTCCGCAAGGAGGGTCTGGGCAACATGATCCGCGAGGGCGCGACGACGAAGATCTATTCGATGATGGAGACGGGCCGGCAGGACGGGATGCAGCTCATGGATGTCGCGCTCATGAACCTCTACAAGGCGGGGACGATCGACGGCGATGCGGCGTACATGAAGGCGTTCAACAAGGCGGTCTTTGAGCCGCTGAGGAACAGCGTCGAGGAAACGTGAGGCGATGAAGAGCATCGAACAGTTTCTGAGGCAGATCAAACAGATGGGGGCGACCGACCTCCACCTGCTCGACGGCGTCGTGCCGAAGGTCCGCATGAGCGGTGAGCTCATGCCGCTCCAGGGCGAGGCGATGGTGTCGCACGATGCGCTGCGTCCCGCGATGTACAAGCTGCTCCATGATGCGCAGATCAAAATCTACGAGGAGACCGGCGACCTCGACTTTGCCTATGGCATCGAAGGGTGTGCCCGCTTCCGCTGCAACTACCTTCACCACGCCGGCGGACTTGGCGCGATCTTCCGCGTCATCCCCGACAAGATCAGCACGCTCGAAGACCTGCACATGCCCGCGTCGATGATGCAGTTCGCGCACCTGCGCGGCGGGCTGGTGCTCATCACCGGCCCCAGCGGGTCGGGCAAGAGCACCACGCAGGCGGCCATCATCGACGTCATCAACCGCACCTACCGCAAGCACATCATCACGATCGAGCAGCCCATCGAGTTCGTGCATGACAACAAGATGGCGATCATCACGCAGCGCGAGGTCGGCCTGCACAGCGAGGGATTCGCTTCGGCGCTGCGCGCGGCGGTGCGCGAGGATCCGGATGTGATTCTCGTCGGCGAGATGCGGGATCTGGAGACGATCAGCCTGGCGCTGACGGCGGCGGAGCTGGGCTTGCTCGTGTTCGGCACGCTTCACACGAATTCCGCGGCCAAGACGATCGACCGCGTCGTCGAGGTGTTCCCCTCCGGCAGCCAGCCGATGGTGCGGTCCATGCTCGCCGAGAGCCTGCAGGGGATCTGCTCGCAATTGCTGCTGCGGCGCAAGGGCGGCGAGGGCCGGGTCGCGGCGATGGAGATTTTGATCCGCAAGGAGGGATTGTCGAACATGATCCGCGAGGGCGTGACGTCGAAAATCCTCTCGATGATCGAGACGGGCCGGCAGGACGGAATGCAACTGATGGATTATTCGCTGATGCAGCTGGTCAAAAACGGGCAGGTGGACGGCGAGACGGCGTACATGAAGGCGAACAACAAGTCGGCGTTCGCGCAATTCCGCGAAGGCGGCGGGGACGAAGACGAACTCGGCGATGAGGCGATGTGATCCGGTCCCACGGGTTCAGCAGTGATTATTCTTCGTAATATTCCGCGGCCGCGTCGGGCGGTGACACATTCTCGGAAACGGCGTCGGCTTCGGGATCGGCTTCAACTTCTTTTTCAAACAGTGTGTCGAGCGCGGATTCCAGCTCGGATTCCGGCTCCGATGTGGATCCTGTCGCGGCGGTGACCTTCACAGCGCGGAGGGCGAGGAACATCGGGATCTCTTTGCGTGCGATGTTCTCGGCTTTGGAGCGTGCGCCGGGCTGGCTGAATTTGTGGCTGGTCCACTCCTCCATTGCCTCGATGAGCAGGCCGGCGTGCGCCATTGCGCGGACATAAGTGTGCAGCGGGCGGTGGAAACTCCAGGTGTGCGTGCCGTCCTTTTTGCCGGGGTGGCTGACGATCAGTTCCTTGCGCGGGATGAGGTAGCGATCGACGCGCCGGAACTGCACACCTTTGTCATCGTCCCAGCCCCAAAAGGTCTCCTTGGGTCCGCGGAAGGCGGGGTGCATCATCACGAGCACGAATTTTCCGCCGGGCTTGATGAGCGTGGCGATGCCCTTGAACGCGCCGGCGATCGGGTCGATGTTCTGGATCGCGAGCACGGATGTCGCGGCGTCGAATGATTCGGGCTCGAGCGCTTTGATGAGCGAGAGGTGTCGCGCATCGCCGATGTGGTAGGCGATGGATTCATTGCTGCGTTTGCGCGCCATTTCGATCAGCGGGCGCGCGGCATCGACGCCGACGGTCTCGGCGCCGCGCTCGTGGATGAGCCGACAGAGCACGCCTTGGCCGCAGGCGACATCGAGGACGCGCTGGCCGGTCTTGGGCTTGAGCAGACGCATCACGCCGGGGAGCACGACCTTCTGGTGGTACTCGCTGCCGGCGTCGCCGACGAGCTGGTCGTACCACTCGGCGACGGGACCCCAATGCGTGGCCGGTGAATCGGACGGTTTGCTTGGGGCGGCCTGGGCGGGGAATCGCGGCGGCATGGGCCGCTGCGGTTTGCCGGCGAAGGGGCGCGGCTTCTGATTTTGAACGAAGGGGCGGGGCTTAGCAGCGAACGGGCGTGGCTTGGGCGTGAACGGGCCATTCGGCCTGCCCTGCGGCGGGCGCTGCGGCTTGGGCGAGAATGGCTTGGAAGCGACCGGGGGGCGAAACGCGGGTTTGGCCGCCATCTTCGTCGCGATCTTGGGCGCAGGCTTCAGCACAGGCTTCGGCGCCGGCGGCTTGCCGCCGAATTCGGGCGGGCGTGGCTTGGGCTTGGGACGGACAGTGGGGCCGTAACGCTTCATGGCCCAAGTTTAACAGATCGGGTCACGGCCGGGCCGATGCTCTGCCTCAAGCCGCGCGCAAAAAAGCGGGCGGCGTGCTCCACCGCACGCCGCCCCACAAATCCTTCTTCCCCGCTCCGCCCCGTTGCGATGCGTCACGGCTTTTCGCACCGGTCACTCCTTCCTAAATCATCGGATGCTCACGACTCAATCTTAAGTTGCTTTTTAGTGCGCCCCGGAGATCACGCGGCCGATCGAGAAGATCGGAAGCAGCAGGCTGATCGCCACGCCGCCGATGATGAGACCCATCACGGTGATCATCAGGGGCTCGATGAACTGCGTCGCGGTGCCGACGGCCTCGTCGAAGTCGGTCTCGCTGACCTCGGCGATTCGCTGCATGACTTGGCCGAGCCGGCCTGACTTTTCGCCGCTGGAGATCATGCGCGCGATCGAGCGCGGGATCAGCGTGCTTTCGGTCAGCGGAACGGAGAGCTGAGCGCCGTGGCGGAGCTTCTCGTCAACCTGATCCCAGAGCTTCTGGTACTGGGTGTTGACGGTGACGCCGCGCGTGATCGAGATCATGTCGAGCATGGGGACGCCGGCGTTGACCATGGTGCCCATGGTCTGCATCGCGCGGCAGATGTAGAGCTGACGGAAGAGCGACCCGATGATCGGGACATTGATCTTCAAGCGGTCGAGGCACTGGCGGCCCAGCGGGGTCGTGCGGAACCAGAGGAACCCGCCGATCGCGACGGCGACGCAGCCGATCCACAGGTACCAGTAATTGATCAACGCGTCGGAGACACCGATCAGCATCTGCGTGGGCAGAGGCAGAGCCGCGCCCTTGCCCTCGTAGATCTTGGCGAAGCGCGGCATGACGAAGGTCATCAGGAAGATGGTCACGCCGACCGCCATGAAGAGCATGAAGAGCGGGTAGGCCAGGGCGCCGCGTACCTTCTTGACCATCTGGCGTTCTTTGCTGAGGTACACGCTGATGCGTTCGAGCATCTGGCCCATGGTGCCGCTGGCCTCGGAGGCGCGGATGAGCGAGGTCATCAGGTTCGGGAACACCTTGGGGTGACGCATCAGGGCCGCCGAGAATGCCCCGCCGGCCTGCACCGAGGAGCAGACGTCGGACAGCACGGCTTTGAACGCTTCATGCGTCGCCTGTTCGTTAACGGTTTCCAGCGCCTCGCTGAGCGGGACACCGGTCTGCAGCATCACGGCCATTTGGTGCGTGAAGTGGATCACATCATCGCGCTTGACGGCCTTGCCCTGCTGAGTGAGAGACACGGGCGCGGCGACGGCGCCGCCCCCCGCCTCCTGCAGGTCGAGCAGATATTTGCCCTCGGCGCGGATCGCCTTGACCGCGTCTTCGCGGCTGAGGACGGTCAGCGTGCCGTTGCTCGTCTGTCCGCGGGCGTCACGGGCTTTGTAGTTGAATTTGATCATGGCGATTACCGTCCCTGGTGTTGGTCGCGTGGATTGCTCTTACGAGCACGTGGCGTAGAGGACCTCGTCGATGGTGGTCAGTCCCGCCTTGACCTTCTCCATGCCATCCTTGCGCAGACAGATGAGGCCCGACTTCTGCGCGGACTGGGTGACCTCGAGCGCGCTGCCTCCCTTGCCGATGATCTCGAGCGTTTCCTCGCTGGGGATCAGCAGTTCGAAGGCGCCGATGCGGCCCTTGTAGCCGGTGTTGCGGCACTTGGGGCAGCCGGTGCCCTTGTAGATCGTGGTGACGGGCCCGACGTGCGGCTCCATCGCGCGGCGCTGCACGGCCGTCGGCTCGACGGGCGTCTTGCAGTTGGCGCAGATCTTTCGGAGCAAGCGCTGGGCGAGAACTCCACGCAGCGACGCGGCGATCAGGAACGGCTCGACGCCGATGTTCAGCAGACGGGTCACGGCGCTGGCGGCGTCGTTGGTGTGCAGCGTCGAGAGCACCTGATGGCCGGTGAGCGCGGCCTGCGTGGCGATGCGCGCGGTCTCGACGTCACGGATTTCGCCGATCATCACGATGTCCGGGTCCTGACGCAGGAGCGAACGGAGAGCGCCGGCGAATGTGAAGCCGGCCTTTTCGTGTACCTGGAACTGGTTGACGCCCGGCAGGTTGTACTCGACGGGGTCTTCGACTGTGCAGATGTTGACGTCTTCGGCGTTGACATGGGTGAGCATGGAATAGAGCGTGGTGCTCTTGCCCGAGCCCGTGGGGCCGGTGACGAGGATCAGGCCGTTGGGCTGATCGAGCGCGTGCTTGAGCGCGGTGAGCATCTCGTAGCTGAAGCCGAGCTTGTCGACGCTGACGGCGATGTTCGAATTGTCGATGACGCGGATGACGACCTTTTCGCCAAACTTGCCGGGCATGGTCGAGACGCGCAGGTCGATGGGCCGGCCGTCCATGAGGACGTGGATGCCGCCGTCCAGCGGGAGGCGGCGCTCGGAGATGTCGAGGTTGGCCATGATCTTGATGCGGCTTGAAACGGCCGCGTGCATGCTGTGCGGCGGGCTCATCTTCTCAAAGAGCCGGCCGTCCACACGGAAGCGGACGCGCAGCTTGCCGTCACCGGGCTCGATGTGGATGTCGCTGGCCCCCTCCTGCACGGCGGAGTAGATCAGATAATTGACGAGCTTGATGACCGGCGACTGGCCCGCGACCTCGGCGAGATTGCCCAGGTCCGTGACCTGCGATTCAACGAGGCTCAGATCCTCGGGCTGGATGTCGCCCATGACCTCGTCGATGACGAAGACGTTGGCCGAGGGGAGATAGACCTGCAGCGTTTGCTGGATATCACGCGCGGTCGAGGCGACGATCTGCACGGGGCAGCCGGCGAGCTTCTCGATCTCCTCGATGAGGAAGACGTTGGCCGGTTCGTGGACGGCGACTGTGAGCTTGCCGTTGATGTGGAACAGCGGGAGCACGCCGTGCTTCTCGACGAAGTCGCGCGGGAGCATCTCGACGACCTTAGGGTCGGCGACCTTGGGTGTGATCTTGGCGTAGGGAACCTCGTAGGCCTCGGCGAGCACTTCGCAGACCTGATCCTCGGTCACCATGCCTAGCTCGATGATGACCTCGCCGAGCAGCTTGCGGTTGCCCTGCTCCTTCTGGTGCTTGAGCGCCTCTTCGATCTGGGCCTCGGTGAGGATGCCCTTGGCGACGAGCAGCTTGCCGAGCTGTTTGGGCTTGGCGTTCTTGGCGGAGGCG
Source organism: Planctomycetota bacterium (assembly GCA_043788485.1). Taxonomy (GTDB): domain Bacteria; phylum Planctomycetota; class Phycisphaerae; order Phycisphaerales; family Zrk34; genus JAYVTU01. The sequence continues at coordinate 34,728 of JAYVTU010000227.1, read as the reverse complement.
GGTGTTGCGTTTGCGGTGGCCTGGCTCATGGTTCACCTTCCTGGCGTGATTCGTGGCGGCTTCCTTGCACGGGTCGCGGGGTTCAGTGCAGGCTCTTGAGAGCCGCGTCGAGGTCGTTGTGGGTGTCGAACGTGCGCTCGAGACGGGTCATGCGGAGGATGGTGCGCACGTTCTCGTTGGGGCTGACGAGGCGGACCTGACCGAGGCGTTCACCGGCGTGGTCCTGCAGCCAGAGCAGCGTCTCGAGGCCCTTGGAGTCGATGAATTCCAGCTTGCTGGTATCCAGCACGAAGTCGCAAGTCTGCTTCTCGACCTGGTCGACGACCAGCTTCTTGAAGACCTCAACGTCATCAACCGCCATCTCGCCCTGCAGCGCGATGACGGTGACCTGCCCGTAGTTTTCGTGTGTCATCTTCATGCGGAGTTCCTCATCAGGCGGTCCAGCGGCGACTGGCGCTGCTGGTGTTCGGTGACCATGCGGTAGAAGGGCTCGAAATCGAGCTTGACGAAGAATTCGACCAGCTTGGGATCGAACTGCTTGCCGGCGCAGTTCTTGATCTCGTTGAGCACGTGCTCCGGCGACAGGGCGCGGCGGTAGGTGCGGTTGCTGCTCATGGCGTCGAAGCTGTCGGCCAGGGCGATGAGCCGCCCGAAGATCGGGATGTTCTCGCCGGCCAGCTTGTGCGGGTAGCCGCGGCCGTCGTAGCGCTCGTGGTGGTGCAGCACGCCGGGCAGCAGATCCTGCATCTGGCGGATGTCCTTGAGAATCCGCACGCCGATCTCCGGGTGCGCCTTGATCATCTCAAACTCTTGATCGTCCAATTTGCCGGGCTTGGTGAGGACCGCCTCGGGGACGCCGATCTTGCCGACGTCGTGGACCAGGGCCGAGAGGTAGACGCGCTCGACGGTCGCCTCATCGAATCCGGCTGCGGCGGCGAGCTGGCGCGAGAGCCAGGCCACGCGCTCCGAGTGGCCGCAGGTGTAGCTGTCCTTGGCGTCGATGGAGGCGATCAGCGAGTGCAGCATGCCCATGAACATGTCCTGCATGTCCTCGTAGAGCATGGCGTTCTCGAGGAAGATGGACATGTTCTGAGCGGTGGCGGTGACGAGCTTGGAGTCGACGCTGGAGAAGGACGTGCTGCCGAGCTTGTCGGCGCAGTACAGGACGCCGACGGGGCGCTGCTGCAGCACGATGGGCACGATCAACGCGCCGCGCGTCAGCGGGGTCAGGGCCTCGATGCCCAGCTTCTGGACGTCATCAACGATGCGCGGATCGCCGGCGCCCATGGACTTGATGAGCTGGCGGCCGATGTCGGCCAGCACAGGCAGATCGACGGGCGGCTCGCCTGCGACGACGGTCTGCGACTGCAGGGCGTGCAGCCGCTCCTCGTTGTCGATGATCTGCAGCGAGAGCCAGCTCAGGCCGACGACCTGCTGGAGCTCCGCGCAGACCTCTTCGAGGAACGTGCGGGGATCCTGCGAGACCGTCATGTGAGCCGAGAGTTTGTAGACGAGGCTCAGTTCTTCGTAACACTCGCCCAGCTGCTGCGAGAGCTTGGCGATCTCGGCGTTTTGACGGGTGATATTCGCCATGTCATCGGCCATCCAGCGGAGCAGCGAGGCGTAGCGCTTCACTTCAACAGCGCCGACGGCGGGCGCGACGCGGAGGCGGGACTGCATGACGCGATGGTCGAGCTCCGCGGCATCGCAGAGCGCGTGAAGCTGCTCGCCATCGGCGAATTCGGCGCTCAGAAGAATGCCAACCTGATATCCGATGAGGCGGCGCCGCTGATGCGTGGGCACCGGGAGGAGCCAGCACCCGGGCCAGACCGCTGCGGGGCTCGGTTCGGTCTCCGCGGACCACTGTGCAACCTGCTGCTTGAGTGCCGAGAGGAACAGGGGCCAGGTCGAGAGCTTGCGCACAAGCCCGCCAACGATCGAAGCGGCGTTGGCCGACGACGGCGCGGTCGGCGTTCCGGACGCGTCCAGCGTCAGCAACGTGATACCCATCGTCTGGCAGCGCTGGGCGAGGCTGTCGACGATGGGGGCTTCGGTCTGTGCGAGGCGTGTGGTCATGGATCGTTTGTGATCGACGGTTTTGTTTTCGCTCAGGCCTGCGCGGCCACGGGGTTGACCAGCTGCTGGACACGTGCCAGCACGTCGCGGGGGCTGAAGGGTTTGCTGAGGACGCCGACGATGTTCGTCTGCGCCAGGTCGGTCGGTGTCAGGGAGAAGCCGCGTGCGGTGAGCATCAGCGCGGGGGTGTTGGCGGTCGAGGGCTGCTGCTTGAGCTTCTGGCAGAGCTCCAGGCCCGTCATGAAGGGCATCTGGAAGTCGGTGATGATCAGATCGGGCAGCACCTGCATCGCGACCTCGTAGCCCTCTTCGCCGTCGGCGGCGGTGACGACGTCGTATCCCGCGTTCGAGAGCTTGAGGCTCACGACGTGCAGGATGTGCGACTCGTCATCGACCACCAGGATTCGCTTCTTGTCATTCGTATCAGTCATCGCAAAGTTCCTTTGCTTTCGCAGTTATCGTTTGGTGACGGCCAGCGGGAGCGTGATGCTGAAGCGGCTGCCCTTACCGACGGTGCTGGTGACCAGCACCTTGCCGTGATGCACGGTCTCGACGATGTGCTTGACGAGGTTCAGGCCCAGGCCCGTTCCCTTGGCCAGCTTCTTGTGGTCCGGCACGCGGTAGAACTTGTCGAATACGTGCGGCAGCGCCTCCGGGGGAATGCCGACGCCCGTGTCGCTCACGTGCACCGTCGCCATCTCCGACGCCTCGTCGGCCGAAGCCTCGACGAAAACCTTGCCGCCCGACGGCGTGTACTTGATCGCGTTGCCCAGCAGGTTCAGCAAAGCCTGATGCACCATGTCCTTGTCGGCATAAATCGTGTAGTACATCGGCGAGGGCTGTTCCAGCAGCGAGATCTGCTTGGCGCGGGCCTGGGGACGCATGATCTCCACGGCCTCGCTGATCAGCTTCACCAGCGAGAACTCCTCGCGCTGGACCTTGACGATGCCCGACTCGATGCGGCTGATGTTCAGGATGTTGTCGATGAGCCGCGAGAGGCGGTTCGTCTCGGACTGGATGATGTTGTAGAACTCGAGGCGGGTCTGCTCGTCCTGCGCTTCGCCGTCCACGAGCATCTCGATGTAGGCCTTGATGGAGCTCAGCGGCGTGCGCAGCTCGTGTGAGACGCCGGAGACGAAATCGCTCTTCATCTCGGCGATCTCGCGTTCCTTGGTGACGTCGCGGAGGATCGTCACGACGCCGGTGATTTCCTGCTGGGCGTTGGCGACGGGGGCGAGCGCGACATCGTAGATCATGCTCCGGCCGTTGTGGCCGACGCGGTGCTCGACGTGGCGGCGCTGATGCGAGCTGCCGGCCTCGCGGGTGTCCTTGATCATCTTCACGAGCGCCGAATCGTGAATCACGCGTTCGATCGCCTGGTGGCGGGAATTGTCGAGCGGGAAACGCAGCGCGCTGGCCGCGGCGTCGTTGGCCAGGGCCAGCTCATTGAAGGCGTCGGTGACGAGCACCGCGTCGGAGATGCTGTGGAGGATCGCCTCGACCTGCTGACGCTCGGCGTCGGCGACACGGACCTGGATCTCCAGCTCGCGGCGGCGGGCGTTGAGCTCATCGACCCGCTTGCGGAACTGGCTCAGCGTCCCGGTCACCGAAGCGGTGATGGCGGCGAGCCAGGGCTGCGGGGCGAATGCCGCGACGGTCTCACCGGCCATGCCGTCGATGTGGCGGCGAAGCCGATCGACTTCTCCCTCGACCATTCCGCGGCCCAGGTACCAGAGACCCGCGGCGACCGCAGCTCCGCTGGCAACCGCCAGGAGCAGGTTCACCACGAGGTGCGGCGCCGAATCACCGCCAATGCCCAGGGCGAAGCGCATCCCCGCGATGGTGATCGCGGTGATCGCAAAAGCAATCAGGCTGAGAAGTGTGCTGGGTTTCACCGCGTCCTTGGCTCCGAAGAAGGTCCGTCCGTGTCCGAGTGGCGTGGCGTCAGGGCGTGACGCTGGCCAGCAGGCGTTTGGCCCGGTCGTCGCTGGGGTCGATCTTCAGCGCGGCCTGGTATGTGGCGGCGGCGTCACGGGCTTTGCCCGCCTGTTGCAGGGCCATGCCCCGCATGATCAGCGGCAGCGTGTTGTTCGGAGCGAGTTCCACGGCGCGGTCGAATTCGGCCAGGGCCTTGGCCGAGTTGCCGGCCTTCTGTTCGAGCATGCCGCGCAGGAGGTGGCCCTCGTGGCGCTGCGGGGCGAGAGCGATGATGCGCGAGGCCGATTCGCGGACGCGGATCGTGTCGCCGACGATCCACGCGGCTTGCGCGAGCTTGACCCAGGCGTTGACGTCGGCGGGCTTGTGTCGGGTGACTTCGATGAGCGTCGAGCGGGCTTCGATGGGGCGCTGCGTGGCGATGTAGCAGTCGCTGAGCGTCATGCGCAGGTCGTCGCGCGTGGCGCCCTCGGGCGTGGCGAGCAGGAGAGTGAGGCCCTCGATGGCTTCGCCGTGCAGGCCGGCGGCGAACTGGGCGAGCACAAGCTGCTCGCGGACCATCGCATCGTCGGGAACCAGCAGCGAAGCTTCACGGAAACGCGCGACGGCCAGGTCAAGCTTGCGGTCGAGCAGATAAACCCGGCCCAGCGCGACGCGGAGCGAAGCGCTGTGGTCGAAATAGTTCATCTTGCTTTCGAGGCGGGTGATCGCGTCGGCGTTGCGATTGAGCTTGACGAGCATCTCGGTGACAGCGAGCAGGCCCGCGACATCATCGGCGCGATACGTGTAGGAAAGCTCGTACTGCTCCAGGGCGATGTCGTAACGCTGCCAGCGTTCCATGATCACGCCCATCAGGTAGTGCGTCAGGTAACGCTTCGAGTCGAGCTTGTCGCCCAGCTCCAGGGTCTTGTACGCGCGTTCGAGCTGGCCGCGTTCCAGGGCGATGCGGCCGAGCAATTCATAAAACTCGGGGCGCTCGTCCTTGACCTGCGACATCGCTTCGTTGCAGCTGGCCTCGGACTTGTCGAGGGCACCGGCCTCGAACTGCTGGAGCGCGACGTTGTAGAGGATGCCCGCACGTTCACCGAGCCAGCGTTCCTTGGCGATGGCCTTGGCCTGGGCGCTGGTCTGCGGACCCGAGCAACCGGCGGCCAGGAGCACGGTCGCCGCCGTGAGAATCGCCGCGATGGATTTCAGAACGTGCGTCATATCGGTGCCCTTCGTGTCGTGAACGTGAACGGGTGCGGATCGAGCGAACCGCGGCGGTTTACTTGCCGCCGAGGTTGCGGAGGATGTTCTGGGTCACGGCGTCGTCGCCGTCGGTCGCCTTCTCGGCGGGCTTGTCGGCCTCGGGCTTGGGCTCGGCGGGACCCTGCAGGTCGGAGTCCTGCGCGGCGGGAGCCGGAGCGGCGGGCGCTTCGGCCTTGGGCTCTTCAGCTTTGGGTTCCTCAACCTTGGGCTCTTCAGCCTTGGGCTGCTCAACTGCCTTGTCGCTGTTTTCCTTCACGGGCTCGACGGCGGCGGGAGCCGGGGCGTCGAGGACGGGCTTGGCTTCGGTCTTGGGTTCGGCGGCATCGCTGGGCTCGGTCTTCTCCGGAGCCTGCGCCGCGGCGGGAGCGGCGGCGGGAGCCGGAGCGGGAGCGGGCAGCAGATCCACCGCGGGAATCGCAGGCACTTCGGTGGACACGACCGCTTCGGCCTGGGCATCGGCGGCGGGCTTGGTCTCGGCGGTCGCCTTGTCGCTCGAAGGAGCGGCGGAGGTCTTGCCCGAAGCCTTGGGCAGGGCCGGGGCGGGATCGGGCACGATCTTGACGCGTGACTTGGGAGCGACGCCCGTCTGCTGCTCGATCATCACATCGACGGCATCGCGGAGCAGGTCACGACCGGGCTCATAGACGCGCTGACCGGTGAGGCTCTCCTTGAGGCGGCGAGCCTCGAGCGAACCGGGGTCCAGGCTCAGAGCCATGTCGGCTTCATAAAGCGCCTTGTCCTTGTTGTTCTCGCTGGCGAACTGCAGCGCATCGCGGACGTGGCCGGCGGTCTGCTTGGAGCGGCTGAAGGGCAGCAGGTGCGAACGGGCGCCGAGCTTGACCTGTTCGACGCCTTCGGCGGCGGCGGCGCCGGCCTCGGCCATCGGGGTGTCCTTCACGATGTGCGGCGTGATCAGGAAGATCACCTCGCTGCGGCGGACCGAGTTGTCGTGCGCCTTGAAGGCGTTGCCGATGATCGGGATGTCGCCGATGCCCGGGACCTGCGAGCGGGTGACGGTGGTCTGTTCCTTGAACAGGCCGCCGAGGATCACGGTCTGGCCATCGGGGACCATGACGTTGGTTGTCAGTTCCTGCGTAGTCTGATCGGGCAGCGTGACGGGTGAGGCATCGCTGCCGGCGTTGCGCAGCTTGGCGTCGGAGATCGAGGGCTTGAGCTCGAGGCGGATCTTGCCATCGTTGGAGATGAAGGGACGGAGAGTCAGCTGCGTGCCGGTGTCGAGGAACTCAGCGGTCTGAGTCGACGCCGTGGCGGTGTTGGTCGTCGAGAGGTAGGCGATCTTGGCGCCGACGTGGATCTCGGCACGCTGACGGTTCAGCGTGGTGATCTTGGGGTGGGCGAGGATCGTGGTGTCGGTGACCTTGTCGAGGGCCTTGATGAAGACCGCGACGTTGTTGGTCAGGAAGCCGAGGCTGACGTTGGAGGACTGGCTGATGCTCGTCAGGTCGGTCGCGCCGCCGCCGACGGGGTGGGCGGTGATGCCGCCGTTGATGAGCTGCGAGACGAGCCCGCCGGGGCCGATGCCCGAGAGCGCGCCGGGGCCGATGTTGCCGAGCACGGCGACATCGACACCGAGGGCGAGGTCTTCGTTGAGGTCCGCCTGGAGGATGGTCGCTTCGACCATCACCTGCTGCGGGGCGGTGTCGAGCTGCTTGATGAGCTTGGCGACTTCGTCGAGCACTTCGGGGTAGTCGCGGACGAGGATGCGTTCGCCGTGCGCATCGGTATTGCCGCCGGCGTCGGAGAGCGTGGGCTGGAACGACGCGGCGACCTGGCCGCTCTGCGCGACGAGGGCGGCGCTGGAGAGGATCGGCGTGATGAAGGTCGCGGCGTCCTTGGCGGTGATGTAGTTCAGCTCGAAGTAACGGCTGGAGACCTTGCGATCGCGCTTCTGGATCTCGTCGAGTTCGGCGAGGGTGTAGACGTAGATGAAGTTGCCCTTCTCGATGAAGCCGGCGCCGTTCTGCTGGAGGATGGCGTCGAGAGCTTCACGGAAGGTGACATCGTAGAGGTTGGCGGTCACGGAGCCGGTGACCTTGGGGCTGGGCACGATGTTGCGTTTGCTCTGGATGCTCAGCAGTTGCAGCACGCTGGCCAGGTCGGTGGCCTGCACGCTGAGGCTGACGGTGTCGAAGTGGCTGACGGTGACGGCGTCAGCGGCGGCGGTCGTCTTGCGGGGCGCGGGCGCTGCGGCCGTCGCGGCGGATTTCACCGAGACGGGAGCGGCATCGCCGGTGTCGGCTGCCGGTGCGGCCGCTACGGGCGCAGGAGCGGCGGCGGGGTTTGCCCCGCTGACCGGTTCCTCCCCGATTGCCGAGCCGCTATAAACCCACCCAACAGTGCAAAAAAAAGCCACAGTCAACGCGATCTGATTCTTCTTGCTGCCCATATTCGCGGCTCCTAACGGGGTGTGTGCCACTCCGGCATCCAACCGTACGAGGTGTTCTGTGTGTTCAGTGTTTCAGGGTTCGAACATTTTCAGTGAGATCAGGACCTGGTTTTTCCGGACAGTCACCTGTCGCGGCTGGACCTCGAGGACCTCGAAGCCCTGGATTTTCTGGCCCGGCGCGAGCAACTGACCGTTGATCATGGCGCGGGGACGCTCGCCCAGAAGCGTGCTCTGGAGGCTCAGCGTGTGGGCCTCGGCGATCACGGCTTCCCGGTCTCGCTTTGAATCGGTCGGATCGGGGACCGACTTTGCCTGGTTCAAAACGTTTTCGGTCGTCGGTGTGGGTTGCGGGACGGCAGGTCCGGTGATCAGGAAGATGTTGCGGTCCACCGTGGCGTGCAGGTTCACGCCGACCGACCTCAGCGTCGTCGCAAGGAGCGGATTATTGGACGCCGGCGTCGCCGTGTTATCGGCGGCGGCAACGGTCGCGGTCACCACGTCGCCCAGAGGCTGGGCATCGGCGGTCTTCGGAACGGTCTGCAGCAGCAGGCGGCTCCAGAGCAGAAGCCCCACCACCACAAGCGTCGCCAGGGCGGAGAACTTCTTCTTGTCGGCCTTCAACTGCGCAATAAGATTGGCTCCAATCGAGCTCATGGCGCCGACTCCTGGCTGTTGGTGTAGGTGAAGGTGTGCAGTTCAAGGTCGGCATCGACCTGATCAGGCTGCTTGTCGGAGGCCTGCAGGTGAAGACGCTGCATGTGGACGAGCCGGGGCATCGCCTCGACCTTGTTGATGAAACGGAACGCGCCCATCGCGGAGCCCTTGAACGCGATCTGGATCGGCAGGCGGGTGTAATCGGCGCCGGGCACGCTCGGCATGCTGGTGATCGACGGATCGCTCAGACGCTGGCTCTGCAACTCGGTCGTCAGTTCGCGGAGCAGTTCCGCGGTTTCTCCCTGCGTGGGAATCCGTTTGTTATTGGTGCTGATCTCCGAGCGGATCTGCTTGACGCTCGCGGCGACGGAGGCGAGGCCCGCGGTTTCCGCCTGCGTGCTGGCAAGTTTCTGCTTCGTCTCGGCGATCTCGGCGCGGAGCTTGCTGGATTCACGGATGACGGGCCAGAGCACCGCCGCCCCGAATGCCAGCAACAACACCGTCACTCCGCCGATGAGTTTCTTCTGCAGCGTGTCAATGTGCATCGGCCACCTCCTGGTCCTTGACGGGTGCATACTGGCAATCCAGCGGCACTTCCATGTGCACGCAGAATTCACGCATCGACGCGGTCGCATCCGATTTGCCCTGACGCGAGTAAAGCATCTTGACGTTGCGGAAAAGCTTGCTGCCGGCCACCTGCCCGATGAAGTTCGCGACGTTCACATCTGAGGGCGCCACGCCCTGCAGCTCGATCGAGACGAAGTGACGCTCGGTTTTCTTGTCGGTTCCCGCGGCGGTGATCGACATCATGTCGTTGCGCAGATCCAGCACGCGCACCGTGATCTCTTCGGGCATCAGCGACGCGAGCGTGCCGGTGATGTGGCTGTAGTCGATGGGCATCTTGAGTTGGCGGTGGATCGCCAGCTGCTTCTGCAGGCCCGACTGCTCGCGCTGCAGACGCGCGTATTCGTCGATCTGATTCTGGGCGCTGTGGAGCTGATCGTTGTAGGTGTTCCGCAACTCGCGGAGCGCTTCGCGGCTGTGGAACTGCTGGGCCATCAGCCCGGAGATGGCCAACAGCATGACAGAGGCGAGCCAGCCGGTGCGGCGCAGCGTCCACCGCGTCTCGATCGACCGTGTGTAGGTCACCGGGAGGAAGTTGATGTCGTGGTACAGGCTGCCGATTTGTTTGCGGTTCATGCGGCACTCCGTTGGGCCTTGTCGGCCGAGAAGGGCAGGCGGAGGGCCAGCCCCATCGCAATCGTCCATTCGCTGAGGTTTCCGCCGCGGTCGATCAGGAGCCGCGGGTCCGTGATATCGAGACCCTTGAGGGGCTCGAGGAGGCTCAGAGGAAGGTCCAACTGCTCGACCAGAGCCTGGCGGACCTGTGCATCGGTCGATTCGCCGCCGCACAGATGCACGCCATCGGGCCGGGGGCCGCGGAAGGTGACGGCGTGATAGCGGAGGCAGAGCCCGATCTCCTTGGCCAGGTCCTGCACGAGCGGCCGAGTGCAATCGAGGATGGCGCGCTCCACATTTTCGCGGCGGCTGGAGCCGAAGAGCTTGCTGTCGGCCGGAGCGTTAGCATCGGGTTCGCTGCGGCCGTGACGCAGTGCCGCGGCATCGGAGGCGGGAACCTTGAGGTGCTCGGCGACGGCGTTCGTCAGTTTCGCGCCGCCGATGTCCAGGCGTTTGTAGAACGCAACCTCGTGGCCGCGCAGGATCACGACTTTCGTGCTGGCGGCGCCGATATCGACAACGGCCCGGACCACGGCCGTCTGGCCGTCGCTGCGGGACTGGAGGCTGATGCAGCGGGAGATCGCGACCGGCGTGGTCTCGATCGCCGCGGGGCGGAGCTTGCATTCGGTCAGCGCACTGATGTATTGATCGAGCACGGCGTTGCTGACGGCCATGAGCCCGATCTCCTGCCGCACCTCGTCGCCCTGGCGGATCTCGCCGGCGCAGATGTGCTGCACGGTCAGCGGCTGGGCGTCGGCCGGGAAGCGGTCGGTCGCCTCCCACTGCACAGCCTGATGCAGCTCGGCATCGGGCATCTTGGGCATGCGAACGCTCTTGTACTGCACGATCGTGTCGGGGATCCCCATCACGATGTCGTGGCCCTGCGCCTTGGTGGACTGCATCAGCGACTGGATCCCTGCGATCAGCTCGGCGCGGCGCTCGGGGCCGGACGGCGGAAGGTCCGACGGGAAGTCATACTTGCCGGCCGCCGCGACGGTGACGTTGTCCTCGCCGCTGGGCTTGAGCTGGATCAGCTTCATCGTGCGGGACCCGATGTCGAGCCCGATCGGCAGCGGCATTTGTTTGAAGAAGAAGCTCATGTGAATCAGCCTCCGTTCATCGGTGCCACCGTGACGCGTCCGGTGAATGCAGCGACGGTGATCTTGTAGCGGTGTCCCTGGGACGAGATTTCGATGGTGCCGCCCGCGGCGGGGGCGCCCAGCTCATCAAATGATTCCGTGGTCTGGCCGCCGAAGCTGGCCGTCTCGATCCGCACGCCGGTGAACCGCTTGTCCTTGTCGAAATCGACGGTGTAGTTGCCGCTCATCCAGGGCTTGACGATCGGCGTGTTGTTGATGTCCGTGATGCTGTAGCAGTTGTTGGCCACATCGACGATCACCTTGCGCGTGGCGGCGGAGGCGACGGCCTCGTTCTGCGCCAGCAGCACATCGGTCACAATGCGGCGGGCCGCGGCCTGGATCGTCATCTGCCCGGTCTGCAGCATCGCCGGCACGACCATCGCCGCGCAGATCCCCAGCACCGCCACGACGACCAGCAGCTCGATCAGCGTGTATCCGCGGTCGGGATGTCGGAGTGTTGGAGACATGGATCGGGCTCGGGAACGGTGGACGTTGCGGTGCGATTCGTCGGCGACGCGTGACGTGTCAGTGTTTCTCGTCCGCGGCGGTGGTGATGACGCGCAGCTTCCCGCTGCCCAGCAGCGAGGAGAGATCGTCAACCTTGTGGTTGAGAAGTTTGAGCTGATCGATCATCTGCTGGTTCTGGGCGCCGGAGTCGGGGATGCCGTCGGCACGGGCGGCCGGAAGCATCGACGGCGCCGCGCACCAGGCGGTCCAAAGATTCAGGGCCATCACAACCACCAGAAGGGTGAGGATCGTGTTGAGGTAGCGGACGCTGCTCATGGTTTGCCCTTTCGGTTGCCGTTGTCGGCGGCGCGGTGGCGCCGGCGCATCGGTGGTTCTCTGATGCAGATCGGTCAGAATCGGGGACGACTGAACTTGAGGCAGATGCCCCCCAATAAAAAGAGCGTCCCGGCGGTGAGGCCGAGACGCTCGGGAAAATCTCGTGTGACTCGGCGTGGCTTAGTGAGCCGTGTAGACGCCGGTGGATTCGTTGAAGCCGACCGCGAAGATCACCTTGTTGGTGTTGTCCCAGACCCAGCCGTCGGTGGCCGAGGAGCCGCCCGCGATCGAGGTGCCGGCGACGACGACAGCCTTGCTGGTGAAAGGGTTCTGCGGGGCCTGCTGCAGATAGGGGCCGAAGTCCGTGCCGGCGGCGCCGGTGACGTCGGTCTTGGTCGTCAGGGGGGTCCACTGGGTCGTGACCAGGTTGGGGTAATTGCCGTTGTGCTGGACCTGGTACAGCTCAAGCTGGCTGCGGATCGTCTGCAGCTGCGTGTACAGGCTGCTGCTCTTGGCGTCTTCGCTGGCGCTGGTGAACTGCGGAATCACGATGGCGGCCAGGATGCCGAGGATGACGACGACGATCAGGATTTCGACGAGAGTGAAGCCTTTGGTGCTGCGGTTGCGAATCATGACTAGGGACCTCCAGAAAAGGGCTGTGTGTGATTGGGCGGGAGTCTCAACTCCCAACCCGTGCATTTTCGAACGGTGCCCCTGCGGAGGCGCCCTCGCTAATTCCTAGGATCAGCGACCCGGCGCACGCTCGGCACAAAGATGTTGATCGGATGTGATGCACCCCGACTTGAGTGCACTCTTCCGATTGGAGACGGATTGTGTGGACCGTTCTCCATGCGAGCTCTCGCTCACACGCAGAAGAGAGAAACATATAACCAACACGGTCCCAACTCCCCGATCCAAAATATTCCCGTCTCTTGCCCAGACGGAATAAACGGACCGCGCAAGAAAAAACCCCGGCCTTGCGGCCGGGGTTTGAGGATTTCAACAATATCAATCGGCGATCACTTATTGATCGACTCAACCGCATCGGACGTCGGCAAGTTCAGAGCCCCGTGCGTCTCCGCCGCGGCATCGGCCAGAGGACCGTTGGCTTCCTTGACGATCGTCAGAAGCTGCCCGAGCTGCGCATCGGTCAGCTGGTTGCCGTGGATCCGGGCGCTCGTCGAGAGCATCTTGAGGAACTTGACCTGCGACTCGGCGCCGCGCTTGGTGTCCAGCGATGCGTCGGCCAGCGCACGCTGCGCCCCGTCATCGCTGAACCGCGCCAGCACCGCCGCCGCCCCCAGCGCGATCGGCTCACGCTTGTCACTCAGCGCCTCGAGCAGCGCGGGCTCCGCGTCAACCGCATTGAACGTCGCGCCCGCTTCGATCGTCAGATCACGCAGCGTGCTCACGCCCGCTGCCGAATACGCCTGCGACTGCTCCGCTGTGAGCTTCGGCCCCTTCGCCGAATCGGTCGCGGCCTTGACCGCCTCGACGAGCTTCGGCTTCGCCGCCGCCGCATCCGTCACGGTCACCAGCGGCTGCGATCCCAGCACGCGGTTGACCACCGCGAGCTGATCGCCCTTGGCCAGCACGAGCACCGGCGTCGACATCAGCTTGTAGTGCGACCGGGCCGCCGCGATCGCGCCCTCGGCCTGGACCGCCGGGAGATTGACGACAATCAGGTCCACGCCCGGAGCCCGCGAGATCTGCTCCGCCGCGACGTCCAGCGAGTTGCCGATCATCACGCGGTAATCGCCCGCATCCTTCAGCACGCCCGTGGCCGCGCTGATCGTTTCCGTGTCGCCGCCGAGCACGACCGCGTAGAACTTGCCCTCTTCACGCACCGATTCGGCCAGCACCTGCGCCACACGCGGGGCCGCGGGGAACTGCACGCGGGGGATCGAAGAGCTGAGCGTCAGCGCCGCCTCGAAACGCACGCGGCGGTCGGGATAGTTGAGTGCCGCGATCAGCGGGACATTGCTGCCCTCGCCGCTGACGAGGCTCTGAGTTCCGGAGGTGGAACGCATCGCCGCGATCGCATCGAGCGCCAACTCCGCATCGCGGTCGCTGATCGCGCGCTCCAGAACGGGCTGGACGTGACGCGGACCGGCGACGGTCGCGTAGTAGTGCGGCGAACGCATCGTGTCGGGGTAGCTCGGATCACGCTGACCGGCGGGCAGCATGTTCTCGCGGCGGAAATTGGCCGAGAGCCAGAGGCTCAGCGCCGCGGCGTAATCCGGCTGAAGACGCAGCGCACGCCGGGCCGCACGCATCGACATCACATCGTAGTAGATCGGCGTGGGGATCTGATCGAAGCTCAGCCCCCCACCGCTCGTGTAGGTCCAGTAGAGGTTGTACGGATCGCTGGGATTGAGGATCAGGCTGTCGCGCTTGCGGTAGTAATCTTCCGCGAGCATCAGGAACAGTTCCGCCGGGCCCGACTTCTGCGGCACGCCCGTGCGCTCCACGATCGTGTCGAACGCGGTCTGCAGAACCTTGCGCGTTGCGTCGTCGGTCTCCTTGCGGGTGATCTCGGCCTTGAGATACGGCAGCGAAATCGGGTAACCGATTCGTGCCAGGATCTCCGCCACCTGCTGCTTGGGAACCACCGGCAGGTCCGACAGCGACTCGCAGAGCGGCACGACCATCGGCCGGCCCACGAGCACCATCGTGTCGATCACATAGGGACGCAGGTCGCGGTCCACATCGCTCGTCGAGAGCAGCACGGCCAGCATCTGCGGCGCGGCGTACTCGCCGGCGTGCTTCAGACGCTCCTGAGCCAGCAGGCGCGGACGCAGGCCCTTGCCCAGCGACTCGATCGCCACACGGATCCGCTTGCCCTCGCGGGCCAGCGACATCCGCGCATCCTTGATCGAGCGATCGACCTTGACCGCGAGTTCCGACACGGGACCCTTCATCCGCTGTGCCGACTGAAGCGTCGCGTCATAGTCACGGTACGGGCCCATCTCATCGACAATGTTCAGCAGCTTCTCGGGCGCAAGGTTGAGCGACAGCAGTTTCGTGCCCGCGCTGTTGGACAGGTCGAGCTGCGCGACGCGCAGATAGTGGATGTAGTCTTCCCACAGACCCAGCGCCGACTTCATCTCGGCCGACGGGCCGTCGGCCGCAGCGGGAGCCGCCGCGGGCGCCTCAGCCGGAGCAGGGGCCGCGGGCACCGGCTCAACGGCGGGAGCGGGTGTTGGAGCGGGAGCAGCGGGCGCGGGTTCCGGAGCAGCGGCCGGCGCAGCCGGAGCCGCGGGCGCCGGTTCGGGCGCCGCAGCGGGCGCGGGTGCAGCCGGCGCAGGCTCGGCCGCAGCTGGAGCCGCGGGCTTTTCGGGCGGAGCGGGCGGCGCAGCGGCATCATCCGCGGCGTGGACCGAGGCGCTGCAGAGCGCCAGTGACAACAGCACCAGGGCCGATTGACGGAGCCAACGGTTCATACTGGAACTCCCATCGAAGGGATCGAGGAAGGGGCGGCGCGTGCCTCGCGCATTGACGCTAAGTTCGGACCCCGCCGAAGATAGCCCCACGCGCCAGCGGTGTCAAACATTACTCGGATACCGGTTTACGGAGATTCAAAGGACCCAATCCCAAATCTCCCCAACCAACGGCAAATGACCAATGATTCCTCGCCAATCTCCTTCCTCCAAAGGCTGCCGGGCTGCCCACCCACCCCATGCTTTAACTCCTCGCCTCGCGTCCCCCACCCGCCCTTTCACGGGATCGCCGGGAACTCGTCGGGGTTCACACTCATCAGCCGGCGTTCAACCACTTCCTGGATCACTACGGCGGGATGATTCGATTCAATCATGGAAACCGGAAAATCGAGGGTCCACGACCAGGCAGCGGTCTGAAAATGCTCAGCCAGATACGGCAGCAACAGTTCACCAAAAGAATCCCGGAGAATCACCGCCGAGGCGATTTCCCCGCGCGGGCATTGGGTGACGAAATCGTCTTTGTACGCCACATCCATCCGGTCAAAGATCAGCGGCCCGCCGCCGGCCATGTGTGCAGCCAGACCGGAATTGATGAGCTGCATCAAGGGCTCGAGCCTGTCACGCTTGAGACCGGCGGCCCGCGCCATGTCTCCGCCGGTGACGAGCGTCTCGCGCAGCTCAAATGACTCGCGTTGGAGCGGGCGGATCGCCGGGAAGCTCTCGTGCAGCCTGTCGGCGATGGCCCGGTAACCGTAAAACGCCCCCAGGTCGTTCCAGTGCGTATCGGTGTGGTGATACAGGCGTCCTTCTGCCTTGTGGGAGAGAAGCGCCGGACGGAGGTCGACGACGACGACGTCCGAATTTTTGCGCATGTAGTCCACGAGCTGATCGAGCCGCGACGGGCGATCGAGGCGGGTGATCCATGCGGGCATGATTTCAGCGTAAACGGTTTCCTTGTTGGGCGCGACAACGAAGATGAACCGCGCGTTCCTGCGGGCCAGCCAATCGCGCCGCTCTTCCAGGACGGTGCGCCAGCGGCGAAGCTGGGACTCGGTGAACGGGTCAACGCGGCGAAAATCATCCAGAACGCGCTCATTGATCTTGAAAAACCAGGGACTGACGACAATGTCAGACGTGGGCGATGGCGAGACGTCGAGCGCGTCCAGTTTGAAGAGGCCGTGCAGCCGGACCAGCGTACCGCGAAAGCCCATGGTGGATTCGACGTACCACTGAAGTTTGCCGGGCAGTGCGAGGATCGAGCGATCGAAACTGATCTCGGGAAACGCGACGTGCGTGCGGAGCGGCAGCGGGTTGGGATCGAGCTTGAACAGGAGGTCGAAGGTGGGCGCGACCAGGCTCACGAGAAACAGGCCGATCAGCAGCCCGCGGAACAGACGGCGGATCGGCGACGCGCCGCCGGCGCGCAACGGGCCGGGCGTGGCATCGGATTGGGCGGCGGGCTGTGTGGCGGTGTCGCTCATGTCAGAACCGGAAATAGATGAAGGGGCTGTAGGACCCCGCGGCCATCAGCATCACGGAGTAGAAGTAGATCAGCACGAGAGCCGCGAATTGAACGGACTCGATCGGCAGCGTGATCGCCATGCCTCGGGCCTTGAGCCGCGAAAATTTCTGCGCGGCCCAGGGATAGACCGGCATGGCGCCAACGATGCCCGCCGCGAAAGCCAGCGCGACCTCGTGGTCGACGTACATGCGCAGCGTGGGAACGACACTGGCGGTGCGGGCGAACCCCGCCATCGCGCTCAGGAAGGTGATCGAGGCGCCGAGCGTTTCGGCCCTGAAGAATACCCAAGTCACGAGGACGGTCAGAATGACGTAGGCGTGCCGCAGAGGCCTGCTCTCAACGCGGACGGGGGCAAGCCACTGCACACGTTCGAGCATCAGAAAGACGCCGTGCATCAAGCCCCAGATGATGAAATTCCAGCTCGCACCGTGCCAGAGCCCGCAGAGGAAGAACACGAACAGGAGATTGCAGTAATTCCGCCACGGCGGGACACGGTTGCCGCCAAGCGGGATATAGAGGTAGTCGCGGAACCAGGTCGACAGCGAGATGTGCCAGCGCCGCCAGAAGTCGGTCATGGAGCCGGCGATGTAGGGGTAATTGAAGTTCTCCAGGAATCGGAATCCGAACATCCGACCGAGCCCGATCGCCATGTCGGAGTAGGCGGAGAAATCGAAATAGATCTGCAGCGCGTACCCGACTATCGCCAGCCAGGCCAGGCCGGTCGTCAACTGATCCGCCGGGAGCGCGAAGATCTGGTCGACGGGCCTGGCGACGACATTGGCGATCATCATCTTCTTGGCCAGCCCGATGATGAAACGTTGGACGCCGACGGCAAAATCCTCGCCGGTGACGGTGCGGTTCTCGACCTGGGCCTTGATGTCAACGTAGCGGACGATCGGGCCGGCGATGAGCTGGGGGAAGAAGGATTTGTACATCGCCATCTTGATCAGGCTTTTCTGCGGCGGGCAGTGGCCCCGGTAGACGTCAATGAGGTAGGACATGCCCTGAAAGGCGAAGAAGGAGATGCCGATCGGCAGGTGGACGGGCGCGAGATGGATCGGGCCTATGTGAAGAAGCCCGAGCGCCGAGTTGATGTTGTCAACGATGAAGTTGGCATACTTGAGACAGGCGAGCATGAGCAGATTTGCGCCGACGGCCAGCGGCAGCACGCGCCGCGCAAGCGGACTCTGTTTCCCGCCCCCCAGCATCAGGGCCGAGCCCCAATTCAGGAGGATCGAGACAAGCAGCGCAACGGTGTATATGCGCTCGCCCCACGCGTAAAAGATGAGGCTGAATACCACGAGCACCAAGTCCCGACACCTTCGGCCCAGACCGAAATAGGCAAGCAGCACCAGCGGGAGAAAAAAGAAGAGAAAGGAAGGATTGCTGAAGAGCAATTCACGTGCCTTTGGCTGAAGTTGCTGTCACCCGTTGACGCATTGAAAACATACATGAAATACCGCGGTTGTTCCAGATGCAGGCCGCGATTACGCGATCGTCGGATCGACGGGCGTCCAACGGATTTCTCCGTTCATTCCTTCTTCTTCACTTCCGCCACAATTTTTCGTAGCTCCTCGGCCTGCTTGGTCGTGAGCGTTTTGAGATCCGCGGTCGTAGCCGGGGCGGGGCGGCCGGTCAGGGTCTGGTACATCACGCAGGCGGCGAGGTAGGTGCCGGCTTCGGTGGGGTGCGAGCCGTCGGGCTGATAGAGCTTGAGGTCCGGGTCCGCCTTGAGCGCGCTGCGCCACGCCATGCCCGCGGGGGCGAGTTTCGACTTGAGTTCCGCGGCGATGTCGGTGTACGCCTTGGCGATCGGATCGAAATTCTCGGGCTGCGCCTGCTTGGCCCACGTCATGTAGAACACCGTCTTGGCCCCCGCCGCGGTGATGAGTTCATCGAGCTTCCGAGCCGCGGCGTGCATCTGCTGCGGGGCCATGAACGGCATCTGGCTCTGCTCCTGCAGCACGACGAAGTCCCACTTGCCTTCGGCGATCTTCTTGCCCGCTTTGCCGGCGTCGAGATGCTTCTGCAGCGTGACGCCGCCCGGTGTCTCCGCCGCGACTTTGAAAATCACCGCCGGCTTGTCCGCGGCGCCGAGCTTCACCAGCACCGCCGGCAGATTGTTCACGCTGGTGTAGCTGTTGCCGATGAAGAGCACGGCGAATGGTCCGACCTTCACCGGTTTTTGCGGCGCGGGATCCTCAGCGCGCGCAACTAAAACGTGGGACAGCAAAGCCGCGATGACGACGCAGAAGATGAGCGGATGTCGCATGGTGAGATTGTAACGACCTGAAAATTTGCGGTGGTTCCGTCTCGCAATGCGCCCATTCACATGGCGGCCTGAGCGGCCACGCCATGTGGCACCACGAGAAGGCGGGCGTGCATCACCCCAGCCGCTTGACCAGCACGATGGTGATGTCGTCGCACTGCGGGGAGCCGGCGGCGAAGGCGGCGACGGCGGTGTTGATGGCCTCGATGATCATCGGGGCGGGGAGCTTGCAGTTCTCGCGGATCACGTCCTGCACGCTCTCGTGGCTGAACTGTTTGCCGACGCTGTTGAGGTACTCGAAGACGCCGTCGCTGATGAGCGCGAAGATGTCGCCGGGCAACAGTTCGATCGGGGACGGGGCGGAGAGCGGCAGGTCGCTCATGATGCCCATGGGGATCGTGGATGCGTCGAGCACATCGAACTCGCCGGTGGCGGCGTGGAAGTGCAGGAGCGGGCCCTGACCACCGGAGTGGTATTCGACGCGGTGGTTGGTTGAATCGAGGACGCCGACGAATGCGGTGACGAAGCGGTTGGAGGCGAGGTCGTCGGCGAGCTGATCGTTGACATGCGTGAAGATCAGGTCGAGGTGGGCTCCGAGGCGGATGGCCATGCGGACCATGGCCCGCATCTGCGTGACGGAGAGGGCCGGGCCGATGCCGTGGCCGGTGGCATCGCCCATGAGGATCATGGCGCGGCCGCCGGGGAGCGGGGCCGCGTCGTAGATGTCGCCGCCGGTCTCCTCGGCGGGCTGGCTGTAACCCGCGAGGTCGTAGCCGGGCAGCACGGGCATCACTTCGGGGAGCACGCCCTGCTGGATGTCGCGGGCCAGCGCCAGGTCGCGCTCCAGCTTCTGCTTCTTGATCTGCGCCTGGATGAGCTGCGCCCGCTGCAGCGCGACGGCACACTGCGCCGCGAGCGCGGTGGCGATGCGTTCATCCTGCTCCTCGAAGACGCCGCCCTGCTTGTTGAGAAGCTGCATGACGCCGACGAGCTTCTCATCGTTGCCGATGAGCGGGACGGTGAGCAGGCAGCGCGTGCGGTAACCGGTCTTGCGGTCGATCTCGGGATTGAACCGCGGGTCGGCGTAGCAGTCGGGGACGTTGATGACCGCCCGGCCGTGGGCGCATTCACCGGCGATGCCGCGCGTCGCCGGGAAACGGATCTGCCCGGTGCCGGTGGCGACCTTGGAGAAAAGCTCATCGGTGTCGGCATCGTAGAGGAACACCGTCCCGCGCTCGGCCCGCATCACGGCAAGGGCCGCATCGACGACCTCGGCGAGCATCGTGTCGAGATCAATGGGCGCGCCGAGCCGACGGACGACATCGAGGATGCGCTCCATGACCGCGACATCAAGCTGTTGAGCGCTCTGCGTGACCACGCAAACCCCTATTGGCGAGCCGGAAATGCGAGTTGACGAGCCATAACAGTATGGCCGCGCAATGCGCCCCGGTCAATGGTAAAACGCGGGCAAGATGGCGTTAATTGCGTGATGTAAAGACTTTGTACCGGCCGACTGCGGCTTATGCTATCGTGAGAATCCTCTCCTAATTGACGAGGAGTTGCAGAATGGAAATGGATGATAGTTGGCCATTCGATCAGCCACCCAATGGCGTCGCGATCACGCTGCGATCAATCGTCTTCAACGGCGCACCGATATTGCACGTCACGCACGACGCGGATGATC
The DNA here is from genome assembly GCA_043788485.1 of Planctomycetota bacterium. Taxonomy (GTDB): domain Bacteria; phylum Planctomycetota; class Phycisphaerae; order Phycisphaerales; family Zrk34; genus JAYVTU01. The sequence continues at coordinate 14,329 of JAYVTU010000227.1, read as the reverse complement.
ACGGTTGGCAGTTTCTGGGGGCTGAGGACGCCGACCCCGCGGATGCGGCGGTGGTGTGCATGAAGGAGATCGTTGCACACGATCCGAGCGTTTGCGAAGTATCTGACATCCCGCCGGGCTGGCACGCGTGGCGCCAATCCAAATCTTCGCCATGGTCGCGTGGTCCCAAGAGACACCATTCATGACCAAACGGATCGCGAATCGCGGGCAGGTTTGCCCGCGGCGATGAAGAGGGAATGCAAAACGGGGAGCGCTAAGCCGCAAGCGGCGGCGATGAAGGTAGTGAAAAAGTACCCCCACCGGGGGTACCCGCGACAGGTTCGTGCGCACGAGCGCGTCGCGGACTTTGGGCGGGTCGCTGTAAATGCCGGTGGGAGCGGAGGGGGATGATTCCTGAAATCTTGATTCAAAGCGCAGGGCGGTTGCCGCGCCTGTGCGCGAAATATCGGCGGACCGCGGGGCGGTTCAGCCTTCGAGCGGTTCGGCTTCGATGCTGGCCTTTTCGCCCTTGGTCTTTTTCTCGACGTACTTCTTGACCCACGTCTCCCAGCTCTTGCCGGCGGCGGGGTCGCGGCCGGTGAAGGCGATGCCGCTGACCTGGGCGTAGGTGAACTGCAGCTTGTCGGCCGAGTCCTTGGGCATCATGCGGACGACGGAGGTTTCGAGCGTCTTGCCGGGGCGGCGGTCGAAGAGGTAGCCCTCGACGGTGCGGCCATCGGTGAGGGTGAGCGTGACATCGCCGCGGTAGTCGAAAGCCTTGTCGAGGGCGGCGAGGAGCTCGGCCTTCTGGGCGGCGGTGACGGCGTAGCCCTGGAGATTGGTGCGGGCGTGGGGATGGTCGTGATCGTTAGTTTCTTGGCCGGTCATAGGGGGAGGGATGATAACAGAAAAGAGAGGTCAGAGGTCAGCGATCAGAGGTCAGTGGGAGAAAAAAAGACCCCGCTTTCGCGGGGGCTAGTTCGGAGCGAGAGTTGCGTACAGTGCCAATGGCGCGGTTACGAGGCGATTGGTTCCGGCTGACCGCTGACCTCTGACCTCTGATCTCTAGCTTCGAGGCGGTTGATGCGGTCAATGGCCACGAGCAGGCCCACCGCGGCGCCGGTCATGACCCAGCCGGTCCCGCCGTAGCTGAGCAGCGGCAGTGCGATGCCCTTGGTGGGGACGACGACGGTGACGACGGCGAGGTTCATCGCGGCCTGGATGCCGATGGTGAGCAGGACACCGAGACCGACGAGGCGACCGAAGGGGTGCTTGCAGTCCTTGATGATGCCCAGGCCGACCCAGAGCAGCGCGAGGTAGAGCGCGATGACGAGGGCTGCGCCGACGACGCCGAGCTCTTCGCAGATGATGGCGAAGAGGAAGTCGGTCGTGTCCTCGGGGAGGAAACCGAATTTCTGCAGGCCGTTGCCCAGGCCGCGGCCGGTGACGTGACCGCCGGAGACGGCGACGAGGGACTGGATGGGGTGGTAGCCGACGCCCTGCGGATCGTCCCAAGGGTGCATGAAGGCGAGGATGCGGCCGCGGCGGTACGGCGAGTGCATGATGGCGAAATAGATGGCGATGAGCGGCGCCGGCAGCAGCAGCATGAGCTGCCAGATGCGTGCGCCGGCGGCGACGAGCATGATGATGCCCACAGCCCCGATGAGCACCGCGGTGCCCAGATCCTGTGCGAGGACCAGAGCGCAGACGACGCCGAGGACGAGCAGGCCGGGGAGCAGGCCATGCCAAAAGCTGCGCATGTCGCCGACGCGGCGCGCTCCCCACCAGGCGAGGGCGATGACCATGGACCACTTGGCCAGTTCGCTGGGCTGGAAGCTGAGGTTGAGCGAGCGCGGACCGATGTAGAGCCAGCGGCTGGCGCCATTGATGTTCTTGCCGATGCCGGGCAGGAGGACGGCGATGCATAGGGCGGCGGAGACGATGAGTAGCCAGGCGGCGGGGTTGGCTAGGCCGCGCTGGCTGTAGAGGTGGCGGAGGTCGATGCGGCCGACGAAGGCCATGGCGAGAATGGCGAGCGCGGCGTAGATCATGGGCCGACCGCAGACGATCGCCATGAACGTGCCGATCCAGCCGGGGCCGCCGCCGGGGCTGATGACCATGCCGGCGGAACTGACCATGATGACGGCCAGGGCGAGGAGCGAGACGACGAGCCACTGCAGCAGATTGCCGGGCGTGGCCATGTTGGCGGGGATGGGGATGGAGCGGATTGCGGGGATCCGGGGGATGGCGAGGCTCGGGGGAGCATCGACCATCGCCGAATCGCTTGCGGCGAGGGTTTGCATCCCCTTTTTTTCGGTCGTTGACGGCGTGGAACTGTAAAGATCACCGGCCGCGGCAACGGCGGCGGCCGAGGCGAAGGCGAGAGACGGGAGCAAAGATTTCGCGCAGTCCTTCAAGGTCGCCGTCCATGGCGTTCGATGATGAGGCGGTACGCTAATGTTTCGAGGTGATCCGATCAACAGGCGGTGACACGATATGGCCGACGAAGTTTCAACCAATCCGCCCGACGGCGCGGGCCCAGCGCCCGTCTCGCCGGTGACGCCCAGCAGCCCCCCCACCGGCACCGGCACCGGCCGGGCGACGGCGAGGCTCGCCGCGATCGCGCGCGGCGTCGCGCTCTTCTTCGGTCTATCGATGGCGGCCAACGGCATGGGCGAGCTGCGCCGCCACGGCTTCGGCATCGCGACGTGGCCCGTCGATCTGCGCTGGCTGCCCCACTGGCTGGCTGTGACGCTGCTGACCACCGCCACGCTCCTCCTGCTCATGTACGTGCGGAGGCCCCAGGCGGGGTCCGGCCGGCGTTGGGCCACCGTCTCGCTCACCGCCTTCCTCACGGCCACCGCCATCATCGATTCACTCCGTTTCTGGCAACTGTTGGCCAGCGGCTCGATCCACTCCCGCACCGGCGTGCCCTTCTCCATGCTCATCGCCATCGCCCTGGGATTCGTGACGCTCGTGGCGATGATCCGCAAACCCGGTCCGCTCCGCATCGGCTGGCTCGCGGTGACGTTGGTCCTGCTGGTCATCGCGACGCCCCTGGCGCTCGGCTCGACGTTCGGCCGCACCGATTACCGCAGGCCCGCCGACGTCATCGTCGTCCTCGGCTGCCTGGTCCACGACGACGGTCGGCCCTCCGATGCCCTGTCCGACCGCGTGCTCAAGGCCGTCGAGCTCTACAAGCAGGGCCTCGCGCCGCAGATCATCTTCTCCGGTGGCCCCGGCACCGGCACGATCAGCGAGCCCGAGGCGATGCGCGATCTGGCGATCTCGCGCGGCGTACCCCGCTCGGCTATCGAGCTCGACGTGATGGGCGTCAACACCAAGGCGACCGTCGCCAATACCGCCAAAATCTTCCGCCGCGCGCATTACAAGCGAGTCCTCGTCGTCAGCCACTACTATCACCTGCCACGCATCAAACTGGCCTATGAACGCTTCGGCGTCACGGTCTACACGGTCCCCGCACAGACGAATTACCCAATGGATCAGCTGATTTTTCACACCAGCCGCGATGCAGTAGCCCTGTGGTGGTACTTCTTCACCGGCAACCACTATAAGTGACAGCCGTGCGGCGTGCGGTGCAGCGGGCAGTTCCTTAGAATGCCCGTCATGCTCAAACAAGTCCTCGCCTCCATCGATTCCGACCACAACGTCGCCGTCGCGCGGCTCAGCGATCTGCTCCGCATCCAGTCCGTGAGCACCGATCCGGCGTTCGCACCGCACTGCGTTCGCGCCGCCGACTGGGTCGCTGCGCAGATGAAAGAGTGCGGGCTCGCTTCGGCGGTGTATCCCACCGCGGGCCATCCCGTCGTGCTCGGCCGCTACGACGGCGCGGGACCCATCGCGCCGCGCGTCCTGTTCTACGGCCATTACGATGTTCAGCCGCCCGATCCGCTGGACCTGTGGACCACGCCGCCGTTTGAGCCGACGATCCGCGATGGCAAGCTTTTCGCCCGCGGTTCCTCGGATGACAAGGGGCAGGTGATGTGCTTCCTGGAAGCTCTGCGGGCGTGGAAGGTCGCCGCGGGAGGGCCGCCGGTGAACGTCACCGTGCTCATCGAGGGCGAAGAGGAGTGCGGCAGCAATTCGCTCGGCGCGTTCCTCGAGTCGCACAAGTCGGAGCTCAAGGCAGACGTCGCCGTCGTCAGCGACACCGCGATGTGGGACCGCGGCCGGCCGGCGATCGTCTACGGCCTGCGCGGCCTGATGTACTTCGATGTCCAGCTCCACGGCCCGTCACGCGACCTGCACTCGGGCGTCTACGGCGGCGCTGTGCCCAACCCGGCCACCGAACTCGTGCTCGTGCTCGGTCAGCTCTTCGACGCCAATCACCACGTCACCATCCCCGGCTTCTACGACGACGTCCGCCCGCTCAGCGACGCCGAGAAACAGGCGTGGGAGAATCTCAACTTCGACGAAAAGAAATTCGGCGAGTCGATCGGCCTGTCACAACTGCACGGCGAGAAGGGCTTCACCACGCTCCAGCGCCGCTGGGCCCAGCCGAGCTGCGACATCAACGGCCTCTACGGCGGCTACATGGGCAAAGGGGCCAAGACCGTCATCCCCGCATTCGCCGGCGCCAAGGTCAGCATGCGGCTCGCCCCGGACCAGGACCCCGTGAAAACCGAGAAGCAGTTCCGCGACTGGCTCGCTGCACGGACACCGCCCGGCTGCAAGTGGAAGATCGAATTCTTCGGTGGCGCACGGCCCGTCAGCGCGCCGACCGACACGCGCGAGGTCGCCGCCGCCAAGCGAGCCGTCGAGATCGGATGCGGCGTCGCCCCCGTGATGATCCGCGAGGGCGCCACGATCCCCGTCGTTGCCGATCTCAAGACCAAGCTCGGCCTCGACACGCTGCTCATCGGCTTCGGCCTAAACGACGACAACCTCCACTCGCCCAACGAGAAGTTCGAGTTGGAGAATTACCGCATGGGCTGCCGCACACACGCCGCCCTGCTCGCGGAACTCGCGGCGAAATAACAAAAACGTCTCGGGTCCTGCGTCTCGGGTCTCGCGTTGATGCCTTCAACGCGAGACGCAAGACCCGAGACTGATGTGTTTAGAACGACTCGGTCTTCGCGTCCGACCTGATCCGGTTCTTGTACTCATACCGGATGCGGCGGGCCTCGCGCGCGATTTCGTGAGACTCGATCTGCTGCTGCCGGAACGAGGCCAGCACGCGCAACACCGCGATGCTGCCGATCGCGCCCAGCGCCAGCCAGAGAATCAGCAGATTGTCATTGATCCAGGTGCTCATCCGTCCACTGATATCGGCAATATCAGCGGGTGAGCTTGACCCCGGTTTTGGCATGTATTTCCGTGTGCCATGCCCTCGTCTTGCGTGGGCATGTTCCCCATTGTGCGCGTGACGAAAACCATGCCCACGCAAAGCCGAGGGCATGCCACACGAACGCACTGCTTATCCGCTGATCCACCGGTAAAGCTCCGCCACGGGCAAATCCTCAGCCAGTGCGTGCTTGTCAGCCAGCGCCGCCCCCGCGGCGATATAACCGCTGCGCACCGCGCCCTCCATCGTGGCTGGCCAGCCCGTCTTCGTCCAATCTCCCGCCAGCAGCAGATTCGCAACCGCGCCCGTCGCCATTGGCCGCCACCGCTCCACGCCCGGCTCAACGCTGAACGTCGCCCGCTTCTCCTTGATCACGCGCCCGCGCACCAGCTTCGCCCCGTCGCGAATCGCCGGCAGATATCCGCCGAGCTCGCGCACCGCCATCTCGATGATCGCGTCCTGCGGCTGATCGACCCATTCATCGGCCGCGCTGATCACGCAGTGCAGATGCTCGCTCGCTTCACCCGGGTTCTTGCGGAACACCCACTGCAGCGGCGAATCGACGAAGATCATGTGCGCGATGTCCATCACGCTGCGGTCGAACCAGAGGTGGATGCCGAGGATCGGACTGTGGTGGAACTTGTCGAGATTCGCCAGGCGGATGTCCGCCTCGCGCAGCTTGTCATCGACCACTTTGTCGAGACGATCGAACGGCATTGCGTTCACATAGACATCGGCGGTGAGCGCTTGGCCCTCGGCGATGACGCTCGTGATGCGCTGGCCGTCGAAATTCACACGCTCGACCGAAGCGCCCATCATGATGATGCCGCCCGCCGCGGTGATCACCGTCTCCGCCGGATCATAAAGCTGGCGGAGCGGCACCGACGCGACGCCCATGCGATACGCCCCGGCGTGAGAGAGGAAGCCGTCTTGAAACACCTGAATTGCAGGGGCTGCGGAGGCGTGATTCGGGTGCTGATTGAGTGCGCTGACGATCACGACCGCCCAGAATTTATCGATCGCGCCCTCGGGCTGATTCTGCTTGTCGAGCCAGGCGCGAAACGTGATGCCCGCCGTCGCGTCGCGCCCCGCCGTCCCCATGCGCATCATCGCCAGCATCGCGCGGCTGATCGCCAGTTTCTCGCCGAGGCTCAGCGTCTTGAACTTGAGCATCGCCATGCTCAGATGCAGCGGCGCGGGAAGATCGCTGGCCTGCATCACATCGTGGTGACCGAGCTTGTCGAAGAAGTGCAGATCGGGGACCCACTCGATGCGGTCGGCGACGCCGAGGCGGTGATAGAGATCGATGAGGTTCGTGCAGCAGCCGAGCAGGACGTGCTGGCAATTATCCAGCATCTCGCCGGTGGCGGGATCGAGGTGGCTGCTGGCCCGGCCCCCGAGGCGGCGTGAGGTTTCGAGCAGCGTGACCTTCACACCGGCGTGCGAGAGCCTGACGGCCGCGGCGATGCCCGCGAGCCCGCCGCCCATGACGATCGCGCTGCGGATCGGAGGCTGGCTCATTTCTGTGTCTCCGAATCAATCGCTTCGAGACGCGACGGGGTGATGTCGGCATCGTGTGCAACAAACCACACACGCACGATCTTCTCCGCCGCGGCTTTCCCGTCGGTCGGCGTGTCTCGGATCACGTATTGGCGGTAGTAGGTTTCGGTCGTGACCAAACGGTGACTGATGTACTGCGGCTCGCTCTTGGGCGCAAAGCCGCGCAGCATTTGTATGGCATGCTGTGCCGCGGCATTGCCCAACCCTGCTTCGAGCAGCCCCTGCTTGTCGTCGTTGCGTGCGGCTTCAAGGATCGTGAGGGATACGGTATTGCAATGCCATTGCAGCGTCGGACGCACCAGGAACGACGAGGCGTTGAGCCCGCTGTCGGCGGCACAGGCCGGGAGCGCCAGCGCAGCGAGCAGCGGAAAAATGAGTTTGAATCGCATCACCCCGGGCCTCCGGGAAGCGTGGCGCGGAGCGCGATGAGGATCTTGTGTGGCCCGCTGAGCCGCACGCGCTGGCGGAGCACCACCAGCGGGTCGCGCTCGATCTTTGTCAGCAGGCCACGGTAGATCTGCGTCATCGCCCAGAGACATCGCCGGCCCTCGGGATGGACGAGTTTGTCAAGCGGCGCCGATTTGTCGTAATACTCGACAGCCCGCGCGACGACGCGCTTGAGACCGGGCAGCAGATCGTGCGGCTTGCCGAGCGTGAACATGACGGGGTTGAGATCGAAGGCGTGAAAATCCTCGGCCGGCACGTAAACCCGGTCGCGCTCGGCGTCTTCCTTCACGTCACGCAGAATGTTCGTGAGCTGGAACGCGATGCCGCGCCACTCGGCGAGCTTCCGCGTCTCCGCCCCGCCGTCGTAGCCCCAGATCTGCAGGCACGCCAGGCCCACGACCGACGCGACCTTGTAGCAGTAATCGTAGAGCTCATCGAACGTGCGGTAACGTGTCTTGTGCTGGTCGAGGAGCTGACCCTCGATCATCTGGTGCAGGTAATCCATCGGCATCTGCGAGCTGAGGACCATGTCGCGGACGGAAAGCCAGATCGGGCCACGCGGCATCTTGCTCATGTCCGTCAGCGCCGGATCGGTGGCGATGTCGGTCTCGTGGAGGAACTCCGCGAGCGTGCGCTTCTTGGCTTCAAGGTCCCCGGCCTCGTCGGCCAGGTCGTCGGCCTGACGCATCCAGGCGTAGAGCGCGTCCATGCCGAAGCGCTTGGGCTCCGGGACGAGCTTCATGCCGTGGTAAAAATTACGGGCGCGCTCGCGGCTGAGCTGGCGACAATAGACGCGCGATTCGGTCAGCGCTTGTTGCGCTTGCGGATCCTGGGTTGTGGTGATCGCCAGACTCATCCGTTATCCGTTGCCTCGGGGACCGCGTGACAGCGCTTTGCCGATGACCGCGCGGGCCATGAGGCCGATCTTCGCGGCCTTGCCCAACACCGGGCGGCGCTCGAGCGTATCGTAACCGATGGCCGCGATGCGGTGCGCGATCGCCTCGCCGCCGAGCGTGAAGAGGCGGATCGGGATCTGCATCTCGCGCGGGATGAGGGGCCAGAGCCTGCGGCCGCGGACAAACATCGGGGCGGTGCGCTCGACGAGCTGACAGAGGACGGCGCGATAGGCGGTGTGCTGCTCGGTGGTCAGCGGGCGGACGCCGCGGACGTGATCGACGATCAACTGATGCGTGAGCCCGACGGCGGTCAGCGCTTCGGCGGGCAGATAGATGCGGTCGCGTTCGAGGATGTCACGCCGGACGTCCTGCCAGAAGTTGATGAGTTGTAGCGCGGTGCAGGTGGAATCCGAAAGGCTCTGCGGCTCGGCGTCGCTGTTGCCGCACATGTAGAGGACGAGTCGGCCGACGGGATCGGCGCTGCGCGTGCAGTAGTCGACGACCTGCTCCCACGTCTCGTAACGATTGATGCGCTGATCCTGTTCGAAGGCGTCGATGAGATCCTCGAAAGGCTTGGCGGGAATCCCGTGACGGCGGACCGTCTCAGCGAGTGCGACAAAGACCGGATGCCGCGGTTTCCCGGCGTAGCAATCGGCCAGTTCCTTGCGCCACCACGCCAATAATTCCAGCGAGCGTTTCGGGTCACCGGTCTCATCGCCAAGGTCATCTGCCCAGCGGCAGAACGCATACACATTGGCGAAGTCGCCATGCAGACGCGCCGGGAGCAGCCGCGTGACGACGGAGAAATTCTCGTAGTGGCTCGTGGCCAGCGAACGGGTGTAATCCGCGGCCTGCTCGTAACTGAGCTGCGGGCAGTGCGTCGGGCCGAAAGTCTCAAGCTGATCGAGGATTACGCTGCCCATAGGTGATTCGCCCGGCGAAAACCGAGCGCCCGATTATACAATAACCGCACCGCCGCTTTTGGCCTGCGGTGCGGGGATGTGTATACTTATGCGGCTTTTAATCCCCCCTGTTCCACCTTGGAAACGACCTTATGAAGATTCTGCTGGCCAATCCGCGTGGGTTCTGCGCGGGCGTCATCATGGCCATCGACACCGTGGAAGAGGCCCTGAAGATCGTCGGGGCCCCGCTCTACGTCTACCACGAGATCGTGCACAACCGCCACGTCGTCGACCGCTTCATCAACCGCGGCGTGTTCTTCGTCAACCACATCGACGAGGTCCCCGAGGGCTCGGTCGTGATCTTCAGCGCCCACGGCGTAAGCCCCGAGGTCCGCAAGCGCGCCACCGCACGCAAGTGCGCGATGATCGACGCGACCTGCCCGCTGGTCACCAAGGTCCACATGGAGGCCATCCGCTACGCCCGTCAGGGTTTCCACATCATCCTTGTCGGACACGCGGGCCACGATGAAGTCGTCGGCACCGTCGGCGAGGCGCCCGGCTCCATCTCGATCGTCGAAAGCCCGTCGGACGTCGCGGAGCTGCCCTTCGGCCAGGACGAGAAGCTCGTGTATCTCACGCAGACGACGCTGAGCATGGACGACGCGAACCGGATCATCAATGCCGTCAAGGCCCGCTATCCGCAGGTCAAGGAACCGCCGTCCGAGGACATCTGCTACGCCACGACGAATCGGCAGCACGCCGTGCGCACACTCGCCCCCGAGGCGGATCTCGTGCTGGTCGTCGGTTCCAAGAACAGCTCCAATTCCGTCCGCCTCACCGAGATCGCCGAGAACACCGGCACCAAGGCGTACCTCGTGGATGACGTCTCGGAGATCGATCCGAACTGGCTGCAGGGCGTCAACTCGCTGCTGCTGACCGCGGGCGCCTCGGCTCCGGAGCACCTGGTGCAGGAGATTATGGACTGGCTCCGCAACGCCTTCTCGGCCACGATCGAGGAACGCGTCGTCACGTCCGAGGACATGCACTTCGAACTGCCCCGCAGCCTCCGCGTGCTCAAGAAGCAAAACGAGAAGGCGCCGGCCTGATCCACATTTCGCACGGCGGCTATACAGCCGCTCACCGCCCACCGGGCATAGACTACTTCGATGCCCGACGCACAAGCCCATTTCTTCGACCTCGATCTCCCCGCCTTGCAGGAGCTGGTTCTGCAGTGGGGTATGCCTCGCTTCCGCGCGGGGCAGATCATGCGTTGGGTGTACGAGCGGGGCATCGCCGACCCGCAATTGATGACCGACCTCTCCGCCGCGGATCGTGAGACGCTGCAGCGCGAACTCCATTTCTCAACGCTCCACGCCGCCGCCCATCAGATCGCCAGCGATGGCACGCAGAAATTGCTGCTCGAATTGCCCGCGTCGGTCACACCGGAATCAACGCCCCGCGCTCCGCAATCCGTCGAGTGCGTGATGATCCCCGCCGAGAACGAGGCCGGCAAAGTCCGCCGCACCGCGTGCATCAGCTCGCAGGTCGGCTGCCCCGTCGGCTGCCGCTTCTGCGCCTCGGGCATCGGCGGGCTCGATGTGAATCTCACCGCGGGGCAGATCGTCGAGCAGGTCTGGCACCTCAATCAGCTCCCGGCCCTCAAGCAGCTCGGCCAGCGCATCACGAACATCGTGTTCATGGGCATGGGCGAGCCGATGAGCAACTTCGACAACGTGACCCGCGCGATCCGCACGCTGACCGCCGAGTGGGCGTTCCACATCTCCGCACGGAAGATCACCGTGAGCACGGTCGGCCTTCCCGCACAGATCCGCCGCATGGCCGACAAGGACCTGCCGCCCGTCACGTTGGCGATCAGCCTGCACGCCCCGAACGATGAGCTCCGCAAGACGCTGATCCCATGGGCCGAGTACACGACAATCGACGCGATCCTCGGCGCCGCCGATTACTACTTCCAGAAGACCGGCCGCGAGGTGACGCTCGAATATATTTTGCTGCGCGACGTCAACGATCGCCCCGAGCACGCCGATGAGCTGGCCGCAATCGCCAGGCAGTACCGATGCAACGTGAACCTGATCCGCTACAACGAGGTGAAAGGCATGCCGTACGGCCGCCCCACCACCGATGATGTGCACCAGTTCCAGCAGATACTCACGGAGCAAGGCGTCAACGCCCACATCCGCGCCAGCCGCGGCCGCGACATCGCCGCGGCGTGCGGGCAATTGCGCTATCAGCAAGTCACTTCGCCGTCTTGATCGCTTCGTTCTTCTTGAGCCAACTGACAATCTCTTCGCGGAACTGCGGCTTGATCACGCAGCCCAGATGCTCCGCATCCTTGATCTCGACGACGGGCCAATCCGTGCGCACCTTCCTGAGCGGCTCGACGTACATCGCCTTGACCGGGTCCTTGTCGCCGACGATCACCGTCACGGGCAGATCGATCTTCTTGAGCTCCTCCTCGGTCACGGCGAGCTGGCCGACGGCGTGGAGGAACGATGGCATCGATCCCGTGCCCTTGCGCTCGCCCCATTTCTCCCAGAACTTCTGCATCGGGCCGCCCTCCTTGAGCCAGCCCATGCCGCACACCGCCGCGGATTGCACGCGGTCGGGGTGAGTCACCATCATCTTCACGGTCACCATTCCGCCGAGCGAATAGCCGACGATGTGCGCCTTCTTGATCTTCAGGTCGTCCATGATCATCACGACGTCCTCGACGATCTGCTTGCCGTACGCCGCTTCCTCCTTGGGCCTGTCGGATTGCCCGTGGCCGGGCATGTCGATCGAGACGACCTGGTGATCTTTGGCGATCGCGGCGGTGATCCCGGGCAGCCGCCAATTGAGGTCGCCGCTGGCGAGGAGACCGTGGATCAGGATCACGGGCTCGCCCTTGCCTTCGAGTGTGTAATGGATCTTCACACCTTTGGCGTCGAAGGTGTGCGAGATGCTCGCGGCCGTCGTGGCGCTCGTGCCGTCCTTGGAGCCCGCAGTGTCCTTGGCGTCTTTAGCATCCTCGGCGTGACCGCGGTGCACATGAACGAGCATGCCGAGCGCGAGCACCAGCATCAGGACGATCACACGACGCACGGGCCGCAGGTAGAGCAGCATAGGCATGCGCATGGGAACCTCCGCACAAGCTACACGTGAGCGACGCGGCGGGTTGCAACCGAGCTACCACGCCGCACCGAACTCCGCCGCAACATCAATCACTTCCCCGCTTCGGCCACACGTTCGCCGCCGCTTCCGGGGGCGGTGAACTCCACGCGCGTGCCGACCTTGACCATCTTCGCCAGGCGCACCGCGTCCCAGTTGGTGAGGCGGAAGCAGCCGTGCGAACCGGTCTTGCCGATGAGCTCGGGCCAGGGCGTGCCGTGGATGCCGTAGCCGGGCAGGTCCAGGCCGATCCACGCCATGCCGACCGGGCAACGCGGTCCGGCGGGGATCGTGAGCTTGCGGGTCACGTTGCTCACCTCGGGCCACATCGCGGGGTCGAATGTGTAAGTCGGATTCATCGCGACGACCTTCACCGTCGTCGCGCCGCTCGGCCGCTTCTCGACGAGCTTGGCGATCGAGCAGTGCATGAGCGCGATGGGCTTGCCGTTGTCATCCATCGCGGTAACGGTCTTCTCATCGAGATTGATGACGACCTTCGCAGCACGCTGCGGATCGTGGGTGTCCGCCCAAACATTGGGCAGCGTGACAACATCACCGGCCTTGAGCGTATTGAGGTCGCGATCGGGATTCAGACGTGCCAGCAGCGCCACCGTGCAATGCCCGCGCTCGGCCAGCAGCTCGGTGAGCGACGGATAACGCAGGCGATCGAGCGATGCCCGCTCGTTCCAGTCCTCCGGCCAAGCACCGACGTCGGCGAGATCGGATGCGGTAATGCCGTACGCGGCGGTGGCGGGGAACCCGACACGGAGCTGCGGCGGATTCGCTCCAGTGAGCCGAAGGGCATCGAGTGCGACTTTGGTCTTGCGGCCTGGTTTTCCGTCGATCACGCCCGGCGAGAATCCCCAGCGTTCGAGCACGACCTGCAACTCCAGCCCATCAGCAGGGCTCTGCACCACACCCGGCGCCGCAGCCCGAGCATCCGACAGTCCGCCGCACACCCACGCCAGCGCCAGCGCGGCAACCCACACACGCCATCGCCTCATCATCTTCATACAGACATTATCGACCGCGCGGCGGCCGAACGATGAATCACGCCAAACGCCTCACGACGCCGCTATGCTATTCGGATCCTGCCCATTCTCGATCGCCGTAATCTTGCCCACACGCCGCGCGTGCCGCCCGCCCTCAAAGTCCGTCGCGAGCCAGATCTGCGTGATCTTCTCGATCAGCCTCAATCCCAGCATGTCCGCCGAAAGGCACAGCACGTTCGCATCGTTGTGCCGGCGCGAGACCTCTGCGGTGATGTCATCGTGCACCAGGGCCGCACGCACCTTATCCACCTTGTTGGCCGCGATGCACATCCCAATCCCTGAGCCGCACACCAGCACACCGCGGTCCGCCTTCCCGTCGGCGACCGCCCGCGCCACCGCCCAAGCCATATCCGGATAATCCGTCGCCGGCCCGCACGACGTCGGCACATCGACCAGCTCGTGCCCGAGCCCGCGGATGTGATCCGCCAGCTGCTGGTAGATATTCACGCCTCGATGATCACAGCTCAGAGCGACCTTCACGCCGAATCTCCAGGTAATCCAAGTGCCGAATTGCCCCGCGAATCAGCCCTTTCCCGGACGAGCGAACCCCAGCTCATCCAGACGCCTGCCGATCATCTCGCGGAGGTGACGGGCACATTGTACATACACACCCATCCCCGCTCCAATCGGGTCCGCGATATCCTCGCCTTCCGTGTCCAGCAGTTCCGTCTTGCCCTTCGCTTCCGGGCTGATCTCCAGCACCGCCGCACGGTGCGAGCCCGTCATGCAGTACACCGCGTCGGCCGACCGCACCAGTTCCGCCGTCAGCGGCCGCGACCGGTGCGGCTCCACCGCAATGCCCAGTTGCTTCAGTGCCGCCGCCGCCTCGCTGGTCATCGGCGACCCACTATTCGCCGAAGTCCCCGCGCTCATCACACTCACCTTCGCCTCACGCAGCTTCCCCGGCGCCACGCCCAACCTTGCCGACAGCTCCGCCCGCGCGATCGCCTCGGCCATCGGACTCCGGCAAGTATTCCCGCTGCACACGAACAGGATCACCTGCTGCATCAGCTTCTCCAG
>JAYVTU010000226.1:0-18110 GCA_043788485.1 Planctomycetota bacterium | reverse complement strand
GACTTTGCTGATTAAAAAGGCAACGAGCCAGAGAGCGAGGGCAAGAGGAAGGCGAAGAGGGATTACCACAGAGGCACAGAGACACAGAGGAAGGCAAAGGCTTTTATATGGGGAATGAATCAAGACAAGGCGGAAAAGAGGTCAAGAGGAAGACAGCCGATTCAAAACCGCCTTATAGACAAGCCCCCTGCCTTCCTCTGTGCCTCTGTGCCTCAGTGGTTACTCCTCTTCACTTCTCTTCTCTTCTCTTCTTCAAAGCACCATGCGTTTGAGATTGTCACGGATCGTTTCGCCGTGGAAGTTGATGAGCAGGCCGACGTGGATGCCGCTGAGGCGGAGATAGCTGAGCATCTGGGCTTCGTGAACCGGCAAAAGCTGTTCAACGGTCTTGAGTTCGAGAATGATTTTGGATTCCACGACGATGTCCATTCGATAGCCCAGCGGAAGCGTCACGCCCTTATAAACAACCGGCAGCGGCAGCTGTCGCCCGTATTTCAATTTGAGCTGATCGAGCTCCCAGCAGAGACACTCCTCATACGCCGACTCCAGCAACCCCGGCCCAAGCCCCCGATGCACCTCAATCGCCGCACCAATAATCTGGTGCGTCAAAGGATCCTTATCCTCTTTCCGCATACCGCATCCTGCCTTCCTCTTGACCTCTCTCCCCTGCATTTCGCCTTTTCCAAATCTACCCATTCTTCTCTCGCCTTCCTCTGTGTCTCTGTGCCTCTGTGGTTATTTCTATTTCGTCTCACTCGACGATGATCACGCCCTTCATGAGGCGCCAGTGGCCGGGGAAGGTGCAGATGAAGGGGTATTCGCCCTTCTCCCTGGGCGCGGTGAATTCGAGCGTGGCGCGGCCGGCGGAGTTCACGAGCGGGATTGAGGCGAGGATTTTTGGGGTGCCCGGGATGTAGGATTTTTCCATCGCCTTGGGGTCGGTCATCATTTTGTCGACCAGCTCGCCGACCTCTTCGAGGGCGCCGCGATCGACGATGACGATGTTGTGCGCCATGAGGTCGGGATTGTCGAAGACGATGCGGACCTTCTGGCCGGCTTTGATGTGGATCTCGCGCGGTGTGAATTGCATCTGGTTTTTGACGGCCTGGATGCGGATCGCATCGCCCAGGCCGTAGGCGGATTCCCACGCGGCGGCCATGGCGTGCAGTTTCGCTTCATCGCCGGCGTTTTTGACACCGGCCAGCGGCTGACCGAGCGGGTCGCAGAGGTAGACCGGCGGCGGAGCGCCCTTGAGCGCGCGGAACGTCACCTCGATGAGATTCACACCCTTTCGCAGCTCGATCTGCGGCTGCTGGTCGTTGCTCCAATTGGAATCCTGCGAGAGGACCTGGTCACCGTTGACGCTGACATCGAGGTGGCCGTTGCGGATGCCGAGGATCGCCATCTTGGCGACGTCTGCGTCCACGTAGGTGCGATACGTGCCGTTGCCGACGTTGGCCGCGTCCTTCTTGCCGCCGACGGTAAAGGCGATGGGCTTGTCGCCGGGTTTGGCGGTGAAGAGCCAGTGATCGACGCGCGTCGAGGCGGCCATTTCGAGGATCGGGACGCTGGGCCCGCGGCGGGAGGCCGTGCCGTAGTCGAGGTCCTTGAGCATTTTGGTGACGTGATCGGAGGCGGGCTTGATGGAACGCGCGATGGGCTCGACGGTCACGACGCCATCGCCGCGCAGGTGCGAGACGACGTTGATCACGGCCATCTGGACGCGGGGCGCGGTGTCCGCGGCGGCCTTGGCGAGCAGTTGAGCGGATGCGGGATTCGACGCGGCGGAGAAGCGCAGGAGCTGCACCGCGGCGGTGCGCATGTCGGTGTCCTTGGATTGCAACAGCTTCTCAATGAGCTGCGGTCGCGCTTCACCGAGGCCCTGCAGGACCCAGAGCGATTCGAGCAGCGGCTGCTCGGCGGCGTCGCCGGCGGAGGCTTGCGATTGTGCGAACGCATCGACCGCGGGAACCACTTTGACGCCGACGGCGCGGAGCGCGATGCGGGCGTGCTGGCGGACGATCATCTGCGGATGGTTGAGGAGCTTGAGCAGTTCATCGACGCTCGCGCCCTCAATTTTCGGCCAATCCTTGGCGGCGACGATCGGGCCGGCTTTGTAGACGATCCGCCAGATTCGGCCGTGGTCGTGGTCCCAGCGCGGATCGCGCATCGCGTTCTGGGCGTGGCCGATGATGATGTTGCAGAAGTCCGAGACGTACATTGCGCCGTCGAAGCCGAAGGCGATGTCCGCGGGGCGGAATGCGGCATTGGGCGAGGAGATGACGTCGAGGCGGCTTGCGGGGGAGAGCGATCCGCCGTTGTCGCGCGGCGTGGTGAGCGCGACGAAGTAGTTGCCGAGGAGCGTGGCGCTGGCCCAACCGCCGCGGAGATTGGCGGGGAAATTCGGGCCATCGATCACGCAGGCGCCGCAGCCCTTGCCGTAGTCGAGGATGGTGTTGCTGGCGTAACCGTGATAGATGCCCAGCGGTGTCCAGGCGAGGGGGACGGCGTCGTTCAGGTTGCCGCCGCCGTACATCTGGAACATCTGGCCGGTGCGGTTGAAGGTGATTTTCCAGGGGTTGGGCGTGAGCGTTTGATACTCGGTGTGCACGGCGCCGGTGCGGGGATCGAGGCGGTAGGTCGTCGCATCGAAGCCGCGGTGGACACCGAAGGGAGTCTCGATCTGCGAGCGGTGGAAGACGCCGTCGCTGAAGAGCACGTTGCCGATGGGATCGACATCGACCATTCCGCCGTGGTGGCAATCGGTCACGTCGATGCCGCGGAGCAGCTCTTCTTTCTCGTCGGCCTTGCCATCGCCATCGGTGTCGCGCATGAGCCAGAGCCTCGGCTGCGCGGAGATGATGACGCCGCGCTCGTGGAATGCGACACCGTCGAGCGCATCGAAACCGGAGGCGAAAGTCGTGCACTTGTCGGCTTTGCCGTCGTGGTCGGTGTCTTCGAGGATGATGATCTTGTCGAGCTTCGGTTCGCCGGGGACGGTGTGGGGCCAACTGGGCATGGTGACGACCCAGAGCCGGCCGCGCGCGTCGAACGCCATCTGCACGCAGTTGCGCAGGTCGGGGAACTGCTCCTCGGAGGCGAAGAGATTGACGGCGTAACCGTCGGCGATCTTGAACTCCTTCATCGCTTCCGCCGGTGACTTCATGGTGCCGATGCCGTGGCGGTCCTTGTTGCTGCGGCCATCGGCGATCTTGGGGAGCGTCGGCCGGGGCAGGTCGGCGAACTTGAGCTTCGGGTCCGCGGCGAGCTGGTGGACCTGATCCTCGAGGAGCTCGATCATCTTGTAGTAGCGCGGCATCTCGGTCTTGTATTCCTCGGGGCGTTTGCGGACGCCGTAGTAGACGACGGCGTTGATGGGCCGGGTGGCGTAGGCGTTGTAATCGTGCTTGGCGGCGGCGGCTTTGGCGACCTCGGCGATGCGAACGGGATCGAGCTTGGCGACGGCGGCATCACCCACGAGCGCGGCGGCGATGAGCCGGGCGATGAGGCGATTGCCGGTGTCGCTCAGGTGAAGGCCATCGGTCGTGTCGGGCGCAGGCTTGGCGTCGGCGCCGCGCTCGAAATATTTTTGAGTGGTGGTGAAGAGATCGATGTACTGCGCACCGCGAGCAGCGGCGACTTCCTGGATGACTTTGGCGTAGAGGGCGACATCGCGGTTGCGCGCCGCGGCGTCGGGGTGGCCGTGGGGAACGCCCGCCTCGACGGCCGTCGGGGAGAGGAGCACAAATCGCGCGCCCTTGTGAACGCGGTGGAGCTGATCGATATGCGAATTGAGATTTGTGCGGAAATCCGCGAGGCCCGCCTGCCCGGCGAACGCCTCGTTCATGCCGTAGCCCAGCACGATCACCTGCGCGGGCCAGAGCTCGATGAGATTCTTCATGTGCTCGGCGTAACCCTCGGGGCGCAGACGCGTGCCGACCTCATCACCGGTCCACGCGAGGCTGCGGACATGCAGCTTCTTGGCCGGGTCGGAGAGCTGGAGCATCGCCTCGAATTCGCCGTGCTCGAGGAGGCGCTCGACCATCGAGTTGCCGTAGAACAGCACGGTGTCGTTGGCGGCGAGGCCCCCAGCCGGCGCGCGACCGGTGTCCGTGACAGCGCGGCCGAACGTCGTGAAGGCCAGGATCACCGCGATCGCCGCGGCGCACAGAAATGTCATTCGCTTCGTGATCAAGGGAGCCCCCAGGCATGAAAAGTGGACGGAGATGCGGGATCGCGGCAATGTCGGCCCGATCAATCCAATGTCGATCACAGCCCGGCGATTGCTCAGGCGTCCTTGGCGAACGGCTGATCGAGGATGTAGAGCCAGGAGCCGTCGGCCTGCTGACGCAAAACTTCGGCGGAGCGGCTGGCCATCTCGAGCGGCTTGCCATCGGGGCCGGTCGCAACGTATTTCCAGTCGCACTGGATCAGCGCGATGTTGCCCGACTGCATGCTGTAGGCGTGCTTCATCGTCATGCGGCCCTTGAGGCTCAGGAATCCCTGCAGGGCCTGGCGGATCGCGGCGTGGCCGGTCGCCCGCTGATCGGGCTGCGGGGCGAACGTCGCGCCGGGCTCGTAGAGCGCGACAAGCCCTTCAAGGTTCCCGGCGTTGAACGCGGCTTCATACACGGCGTGCATCTGCTTCGGATCGGTGACTTTCGTGGTCATGGTGTTTCCTTGGGTTCCGCACAGTTTACTTCGGCCGCGACCTGTCGTGCGAAAACGGATCAATCGAAATTCTGATCCAGCGCCGCGCGGACTTCTTCGTTTTCCTTGTTGTCCACTTTGCTCTTCTTCGGCTTTCCGCCGCCGAGGTGGATTTCGAACTGATTGGCCTGGGCGACGCCGGGGGTGCTGCGGCCGGTGTCGATGTATTGCTTCATCAGCGCGGTGAGTTTTTCGACGACCGCTGCGTTGTCGGCGGCGACATCGTGAGTTTCGGCCAGATCGTTTTTCAAGTTGTAGAGCTCGTGCTTGCCGTTCTTGGTGAAGATGAGTTTCCATGGGCCCTGACGGATGGCGAGGTCACCATTGGGGGCTTGATTAATGATGGCCTCGTGGACCGGCGCGGTGGCGGTGCCCATGAGATCGGGAAGGATGCTGACGGAATCTTCGGCGGCGCTAGCGGGGAGTTTGACACCGGCGATGTCGGCGGCGGTGGCCATGATGTCGTTGAGGCAGATTACGTCATCGCAGAGGGAAGCGGGTTTGATATGACCGGGCCAGCGGGCGAAGAAGGGTTCGCGGTGGCCGCCCTCGTAGATGCTGGTCTTGCAGCCACGCAGCGGCGGATAGACACGGCCAGCGGCGCCGTTGTCGGAGGAGACGATGATGAGCGTGTTGTCCGCGAGTTTGAGGCGGTCGAGTGCATTGAGGACCTGGCCCAGCACATCGTCGCCTTCGTAGATCCAGTCGCCGTATGCTTTTTCCTTGCCGCCGACGCCGCTCTTGCCGACGTACTCCGGAGCCGGCGCGATCGGAGTGTGCGGCGTGCTCAGAGGCATATAGAGGAAGAAGGGCGAAGACTGCTTCGACTGCTCCTCCAACCACGCGACGGTCTTTTTGGCCATGAATGGCTGGACTTCGGCTTCCTTCATGTTGGCTGCGACTTTGTCGTCCTCGATGATCAGGCCGATGTCGCGGGCTTCGGGGTAGACGATGGCGTGATCGAAACCGCGCGTGATCGGGCTGTCGGCGACTTTCGTGCCGATGGGAAGTTCGTTGTTGGTGGCTTTGCCCTTGGCCTGGATGTTCATGCCCAGATGCCATTTCCCGAAAATGGCGGTGTTGTAGCCGGCGGTCTTGAGCATGGAGCCGATGGTCATGCGGTGAGGATCGATGATCGGAGCGCCGAACGTGGTGAGCACGCCGAACTGCCCGATGCGCATGGGATACCGGCCGGTGATGACACCGTAGCGCGTGGGCGTGCAGACGGCCGCGGCGGAGTGGGCATCGGTGAAGCGCATGCCCTCCTTGCCGAGGCGATCCATCGACGGCATCTTGAATTCGCTCTCGGCGCGATAGGTTGGAACCTGCGGCTGGCCGAGGTCGTCGAAGAGGACGAAGATGATGTTGGGCTTGGACACCGGCGGCTCGGCGGCGCGGAGCGCGGTCACTGGCATGAGACACAAGGCGCCGAGAATCAGCGATGCGATCTTCATGTTCACGATTCCTCTTCCGTTGAAGTGCCCGACACCGCGGGCGTGCTGGCTGACGCCTGCCCTTTAGATCGCTTGGCGGCCGTCGGCATGATGGCGTTCACATCCTTGCGCCACGCGGCGAGCTTGGTTTGCAGCTCTTTGACCTTGTCGGGATTCTGCGCGGCGACATCGTGCCTCTCGCCGAGGTCGCTGGCGAGGTTGTAGAGCTCAGGGGTCGGCGTGCCGAACCACTCGATGAGTTTCCACTCGCCGTCGCGGATCGCGCCGCCGGGCGCGCCGCCCTGATTGCCGTAGTGCGGGTAGTGCCAGTAGAGCGGGCCGCGTTCCAGTTTGCCGCCCTTGAGAAGCGGCGCGAGGCTTACACCATCGACATGCTGCTTGGGCATCGGAGGCAGGCCGGCCAGTTCGAGAATCGTCGGGTAGAAGTCGGTGCTGATCACCGGCGTCGAGCAGACGCTGCCGGGTTTCGTCACGTCCGGAGCGCGGATGATCATCGGCTCGCGGATGCCGCCCTCATACAGCCAGCCCTTGCCGGCGCGG
Source organism: Planctomycetota bacterium (assembly GCA_043788485.1). GTDB lineage: Bacteria > Planctomycetota > Phycisphaerae > Phycisphaerales > Zrk34 > JAYVTU01. The sequence goes on along the minus strand of JAYVTU010000226.1, from coordinate 11,406 downwards.
AGCGGGAGGTTCGACGTGGGCGAGCGCTCGGCGGTCGAGAGCCCGCCGTTGTCGGACATGAAGATGATGATCGTGCGGTCGGTCAGGCCGGCCTTGTCGATGGCGGCGATCACGCGACCGACCGCGCTGTCGAGCTGATCGATCATCCCGGCGTAGACCGCGTTGTTCTGGACGGGCTGCTGGCGGCCGCGTTTGTAGTCCTGTTCACCGTCGGGCTTGGGGGCCGGGGCATTGTTTTGCTTTTTCTGATATTTGGCGACCAGGTCGGCGCGGGCGCCGATCTTCTGGTGCACCGCGGTGAAGGGCAGGTAGGCGAAGAAAGGCTTGTCCTTGTGGCCGCCGAGGAAAGCGAGGAAATCGCTGACGACGCGATCCGTCTTCTTGGGATCGTCCTGGGCGCTGGGCAGGTTCGGATCGTTGTTGGGCGGGTAGTACTCGTAGGATTTGCCGAGGACGCCGGAAAAGCCTTGAGCGTTGGGTGAAAACTGGCCGTCGCCCAGGTGCCACTTGCCGGAGAAGAAGGTGGCGTAGCCGGCGTCGCGCAGCGCCTCGGCGATCGTGGTTTCCTCCAGCGCGATGTGGTTGGCATTGGGCGCCGGGATGAGCGCGCCCGTCTTGTGCCCGCCGATGTAATCGGTGACGCCGGTGCGCGGCGGATATTTGCCGGTCATGATGCTGGCGCGCGTCGGCGAGCACACCGGACACGCCGCGTAACCATCGGTGAAGCGCATGCCGGTCGCCGCGAGCTTGTCGATGTTCGGCGTCTCGTAGAACGTCTTGGGATTGTTCGCGCCGATGTCCATGTAGCCCATGTCATCGAGCAGGAAGAAGATGACGTTGGGCTTCTGCCCGGCGGCCGGCGCATCAGCGGCGTGGAGCGGAGCCGCGGAGGCGAGCAACGCAACGACGAGCGTGAGCAGGCTGTGTTTCATCATTTGTCTTCGCCTTCGGATTTTTCGCCGGCGCCGGCGGCCGCGTGGATGTTGATGACACGGTCGTTCTTCTGTGGAGAACCCGGCGTGCTGCGGCCGTCGGCGACGAATTTTTCCAGCTGCTTCGTGAGCTTCGCGACGATCTCGGGGTGCTCGGCCTGGAGATTCTTTTTCTCACCGATGTCCTTCGACAGGTCGTAAAGCTGCACGGCAGGCAGCCCGCTCTTCAGTGCGGCGTCGTCCTTGGGACTCCCCCACCCCCCGGAGCCCGGGCAGAGCAGCAACTTCCAATTGCCGTCGCGGATGGCGAATTTGCCGCTGATGGAATGATGCACGAGGAACTCACGCGTCGGCTGATCCGAGCCGCGCAGCAGCGGCAGGATGCTCACGCTGTCCTCCCCGGCGGTGTCGGGGAGCTTGGCGCCGAGGATCTCGGCGCAGGTGGCCATGAGATCGTTGAGGCAGATCATCTGATTCGTCTGCGTGCCAGGTTTGACGTTGCCGGGCCAGCGGGCGATGAAGGGGATGTGGTGCCCGCCGTCCCATGCGTCGGCCTTGTAGCCGCGCCGGTCGGCGCTGGGGAAATGGCCCTTGGCTTCGAGCTCCGCCACGCCGATGTAGGGCGCGCAGCCGTTGTCGCTGGTGACGATGACGATCGTGTTGTCCGCCACGCCGCTCTTATCGACCGCCTCGATCACGCGCCCGATCATCGCATCCGTCTCCATCACGAAATCGGCGTAACGCCCGAGCCCGCTCTTGTCCTTCCACTCTTGGATCACCGCGATCGGCGTGTGCGGCGCGGTCAGAGGCATGTAGAGAAAAAAGGGTTTGCCGGCCTTCGCCTGTTTGCCGATGAAATCACACGCCTTGTCGGCGAGCGTGGGCAAAATCGCTTCGAGCTTCCACCCGGGCACAGCGGGGCCGGCCTTGCTGGCCAGATGACTCCCCAGCAAAGCCTTGGGCAGCGGCTCGGTGGGGATGCCGACGGCGTGATCATTCTCGATGAAGCAGTAAGGTGGATAATTGGGCACATCGGTGCCGAAGTAGTAATCGAAGCCGCGCGTCGTCGGGCCATCGGTGATCGGCTTGATCCAGTCGTGACCCGCGGGCCAGGTCCATCCCAGGTGCCACTTTCCGATGCACGCGGTGGCGTAGCCTTGCTGCTTGAGAAACGCCGGGACGGTGAGCCGATCCTTGTCGATGAGCGGCGCGCCGTAAGGCCCGAGTACGCCGGACGCCAGATGCGAGCGCCAGTTGTACCGGCCGGTGAGGATGCCGTAGCGCGTGGGCGTGCAGACAGCCGACGAGCCGTGCGCATCGGTGAACGCCATGCCCTGCGTCGCGAGTTTGTCGATGCTGGGCGTGGCGATCTTGCCGCGCGAGGGATTCAGGCAATGCACATCGCCGTAGCCGAGATCATCGGCGAGGATGAAGACGATGTTGGGCTTCTGATCCGCAGCGCCCGCCCTTGACGCGAGCATGAGCAGCGCGACAGCGATGACGATGAGACGCTTCATTTTTCGGATCCGTTGTCGGGTTTGGTGTCCGGGACGCTGCCGAACTGCTTCCTGTAGAGTTCCTTGAACGGATTGACCTTGGGCGCGGTCTTGTAGGCTTCTTCATTGACCAGCATCGGAAGGACATCGTCCCACCACTTGTCGTAAGCTGCGGACAATTCCTTGACGACGTCCGGATTCTTGTCGGCGATGTCGTCCCTCTGACCGGGGTCCTTCTGCAGATCGAACAGCTCCCAGCCTTTACCCTCGTGCACCAGGCTGTACTGCGCGTTGCGGATGCTGCATTTGCCGAGCTTCTGCGGACCTCCTTCCGACTTCTTGTCGTTCCATCGGCCGACGTGCGTGACGAGAAGCCGATCCGCCCAAGCCGCCTGTGGATTGCGGATCAGCGGCAGCATGCTGCGGCCCTCGACCTGCTTTTTGACCTCGTCGCTCAACGTCGCGCCGGTGATCTCGGCGAGTGTTGGATAGATATCAACCGCCGCGGTCAGGGCCGCACATTCCGTGCCGCCTTTCGTCACTCCGGGCCAGCGCACAAAACACGGCGAGCGCGTCCCGCCCTCCCAGGCCGTGCCCTTGCCGCCGCGCATCCCGGCGTTGAAAATACCAGTCCCCGCAGTGCCGCCGTTGTCAGTGCCCAGGTAGATGACGATCGTGTTGTCGGCAATGCCCCACGCGCTGAGCTTTTTGAGCAGGACGCCGAAGTTGGTATCCACATTTTCGATCATCCCGAAAAACTTCGCGGTGTCCTTGTCCACCTTCGGCTTGCCGAGATATTGCTTGTAATACTCCTCGGGCACGGTATGCGGACCGTGCGCCGCGTTCAGCGGGATGTAGGCGAAGAAAGTCTTGCCGGCTTTTTGCTGGGCTTCCATCCAGCGCTCGGCCTGTGCGAAGAACAGATCGGTGCAGTAGCCGGTGGTCTTCTCGAACTTGCCGTTGTGCAGCAGCGTCGGATTGATATTCGTGTTGCCCGGCGCATCGCCGCACGAGCCGGGGAACGTCTGCCCAATCCCGCCGCCGCCGTGGATGTAGACCTCGTCGAAGCCGCGTTTGTCGGGCTGGTACTCCGCCTCATCGCCGAGGTGCCACTTGCCGAAGATGCCCGTCGTGTAGCCGGCCGTCTTGAGCATCTGCGCGAGCGTGAAGGTGGAGAGCGCCATGCGCTCGCGCTCGAGGATGGTGTGCGTCACGCCGTTCTTGAACTCGTGCCGCCCGCTCATCAGCGTGGACCGCGTCGGAGAGCACGTCGGGCTCACGTGGAACTGCGTGAAGAGCAGCGACTCCTTCTTGAACGCATCGACGCTCGGCGTGTGCATGATCGGATTGCCTAGGCACGCATAATCGCCGTAGCCCACATCGTCGGGCATCACAAGGATGATGTTCGGCCGCTTCGCCGGCGTCGCATCGGCGGCGCGGAGCGCGGTCAGTGGGGCCAGCAAGAGCGTGGCGAGGATGAAGACGGCGATCCTGTTCATGCCAATTCCTTTGAGTTGCTCGATGACCATTGTGCCCCACTTCGCAGCGTCGAGGCGGCTGACCGCCGACGCCTCGCACTGACCAACGCGGCAAAACGCTTTTTCATGCCCGCAGCCAACGAAGTTTAACCCGATAACCCCCCCGCACATTTCGCGATTCGATCATTGATCCCACGCCGCCGTTGGTTACGATAGTTTCCCCCGGAATCTCCCGGATTCACCCCCGGATTCACCGGAAGTCTGCGGAATCCCTCCCATGCACACGAGGACCCTGGCCTTGCCCGAAGTCGATCCCACCATCGCGCGGCACGATCAATACCTGACGCTCAACTATCCCCGCGCCCCGATCACCATGGTCGAGGGCCGCGGAAGCTGGCTCACCGATTCCACCGGCAAAAAATACCTCGACCTCTTCTCGGGCTTCGGCGCCGGGATCCTCGGCCACTGCCACCCCGCGCTCGTCGAGGCCGGCACACGCCAGATGAACAAACTCTGGCACGTCGGCAACCTCCTGCACACCGAGCCGCAGACCAAGCTCGCCGAGCACATCAGCGGCAAAAGCTTCGGCGGTCGCTGCTTCTTCTGCCACTCGGGCTCCGATGCCAATGAAGCCGCATTCAAGCTCGCGCGACTCTACGGGCGCGGCAAACGCTACAAGGTCATCTCGGCGCTCGGCTCGTTCCACGGCCGAGGTTTCGCCGCCATGATGGCCACCGGGCAGGACAAGGTCCGCGTCGGCTTCGCACCGTACATCCCCGGCTTCTCACACGTCCCCTACAACGACATCCACGCCATCACCAACGCAATCGATGACGAGACGATCGCGATCATCGTCGAGCCGATCCAGGGCGAGGGCGGCGTGCACGTGCCCGATGTCAATTACCTCCGCGAGCTCCGCCGCATCTGCGATGAGCGAGACATGCTGCTCATCTTCGACGAGGTCTGGACCGGCTGCGGTCGCACGGGCAAATGGTTCGGCTACCAGCACTGGGACGTCGAGCCCGACATGATGACGCTCGGCAAGGCGATAGGCGCCGGTCTCGCCGTCGGCGTCATGGTCGCCGGCCAGCGCGTCAGCGAACTCTTCGACCACAAGAACTACGGCGGCGTCCCCCACGCCACGACACTCGGCGGCAACTGCGTCGCCATGGCCGTCAGCACCGCGCTCTTCGAAACGATCGAGAAACTGAACCTGCTCGATCGCGCCACGCAGGCCAGCAAAAAAATCCAGGACCGGCTCGCCCTCTTCGCGGCGTCCTGCCCCGCACTCAAAGAGACGCGCGGCCGTGGCCTCTTCCTCGGCCTCGAACTCGACCCGACCCAAAGTTGGTTCAAAAAAGCCGCCGAGGTCGCCGACAAGTGCATGCAAAACGGCCTGCTCATCGGCTCGGCCCAGCAGACTGTCCTCCGCCTCGCCCCGCCGATGACCGTCACCGACGCCGAGCTCGACCAGGGCCTGACAATCCTCGAACAGGCGATCCGCGGATCGTGATTGATGATGGATGGTGGACATGCGACATGCGGCCGCCAATCTGAATCGCACGCGCCGGGGTGAAACCCGGTCGCTGATTCGCCATGCGCTGGCCGCGCTGTTGCTCGCCTCCCTCACCGCCTGTGAGTCGGCGCCGACGACGCAGAACTCTGCCGATGATGCGCCGCTGGAAAAGATCCGACTTCGCGATCTCGCGTCCCGCTCCGATCCGGCTCTCATCAACGGCCCCACACCGACCGAGCTCCCGCCGCAAACCCGCATTCCACAATCGCGCCAGCGCAGCGCCGACCCCGCTGAATCCGACATCGACGCCGCCGCTCCCGGAGCGCCGACCAGCACCTCAAGCACCGCCGTCGCCGTGAGCAAGGCGACGTTCATCGGTCCCGCGCAGCAGCCGCTCCCGCTCGTCGCGCAGCTCCTGACCGTCCCGCGCGACGATCCGCGCCTCGGCCTGGCGCTGACCATGATCGGCAACCTCGACCTCGACCCGGCGCTCCAGCACCTCTGGCACCGCAACGGCCTGCGCATCGGCATCGTCAAACGCGACAGCCTCCCCCTCTTCCTGGCCAATCTCCCCAAGGCCATCGACGTCTCCGTCACGAAGATGCAGGCCACCGCCACGTGGACACCCGTCACCCTCATCGACAAGCTCCGCGGAACGCAACGCCTCCGAGCCTTCGACGCCACCGACCAGCCCAAGGTCCTTAAATTCGTCGGCGGCGAATATCAGATGCTCATCAAGATGCTGCCGCCCGCCGACGCGGCCAGCGCCCCGCGCATCCAGATCATGCCCCATCACTACAGCGTGACCTCCACGCTCCTGCCCCGCTCCCCCGAACAGAAAGTGCTCGACGGCGTCAGCTTCGACGATCTGCTCATCGCCCATCCGATTTCCGCCGATGAAATCTGGGTGATCACCGCGCACATTGCCGGCCCGATCCCCGCCGAAGCCGACGATGCCGACGACACAGCCAAACCCGCCGATGCCAAGTCCGAGCCACGCCTCGCCGCCGGCGTGACGCCCAAGCCCGCGACTCCTGCCGCCGCCGCGACACCCGCCGAGACCAACGCCGAAACCGAATTCTCCGGCCCCCGCGTCCAGCCCCTCTCCCAAGCCCTCTTCACAGGCACACGCGGAACCAAGAACGCCCAGGTGATCCTGCTGCTCGGTCTCGAAAAGCGTTAACCTAGAATAAGACGATGGCCCACGAACTCGACCTCGACGCTTCCCCCCACTCTCGCCGTGCCCGCAGGCGCCGGCGCCGCCGCATGCGCGCCGCGCGCATGATCAAGGTCCTGCCGTCGATGTTCACGCTCGCCAATCTGCTCTGCGGTTTCGCCGCGATCTTTTACGCCAGCCGCCTCGGCGGTTCCGCCGGCCCCCGCGACTCCGCCGCGACCGAGGTCCTCGGGCATTTCACCGTCCTCACCGTCGCCGCGTCCCTCATCTTCCTCGGCATGGTCTTCGACGCCCTCGACGGCCGCATCGCCCGCATGACCCGCAACACCTCCGAGCTCGGCGAGCAGCTCGATTCCATGTCCGACATGGTCACCTTCGGCGTCGCCCCCGCGTTCCTCATCATTCAGCTCGTCGGCATCGGCACCGCATTCTTCGGCCCGTCCCCCGGTGACACGCTCTTCGACCGCGCCGTCCTCGTCGTCGCCGCCGTCTACGTCGCCTGCTGCGCGCTGCGGCTGGCCCGATTCAATGTCGAGATCGATCTGCCCGAAGAATCGGACCACAGCTCCTTCAAGGGCCTCCCCTCCCCCGCCGCCGCCGGGACCGTCGCCAGCCTCGTGATCCTCCACCAGCACCTGCTCACCGGCCAGAGCGCCGCCGCGTGGTACACCGCACTCGGCCTCGTCGCCGTCACGCTCATGGCCGCACTCGCCATGGTTTCAACCCTGCGCTACGTCCACATCCTCAACCGCTATCTCCGAGGCCGCGCCCCGTTTGAATACCTCGTCGTCGCCGTCATCCTCATCCTCGCATTCTCCATCGTCCCCGAACTCTCCCTCGCCGTCGGCTGCGTCTTCTACGCCCTGACCGCCCCCGTCGCCGCGATCCTCCGCCGCCTCGCCGGCATCCCCGCACCGCTGCCCGCGCCCGCCGCCGCTCCCGCCGAAGCCGCTCCCACTTCCGCACCCGCAGTTCCCCCGACTCAATCCGACGACCGCCCGCCGCTGCGCATCCGGCATCAGTGAGAATGACCAAATCCCAAATCTCAATGACCAAAGGGGAAATCCTTTGCCTTTCATTGGTAATTGGGATTTGGGGCTTGGTCATTTTCCCCGTTGAGCATTGAGCCTCGAACACTACACTACCCCCATGCGAATCCTCGGCATCGACCCCGGCACGCGGATCACCGGCTACGCCTGCGTTGAGCTCGCCGAGGGCTCCGTCGAACCGAAGCTCATCGAGGCCGGCGTCCTGACGTTCAAGCCGACGCGCACGCTCGAAAAACGCATCGCCGAACTGCACGCCGCCGTCGCCGATCTCATCACCGAGCTCAAGCCCGGCCGCATGGCCATCGAAAAACTCTACTCCCACTACGCCCACCCGCGCACCGCCATCATCATGGCCCACGCACGCGGCGTCATCCTCCTCGCCGCACAGCAGGCCCGCCTCGACATCGAGCACCTGCCCTCCACCGAAGTTAAAAAAGCGATCACCGGCAACGGCCACGCCTCCAAGCAGCAGATCCAGCTCGCCGTCCAATCCCAGTGCCGCCTCCCCGAACCGCCCAGCCCCCCTGACGTCGCCGATGCGATCGCGATCGCGCTGACCGCCGCGCGGCGGCTGGGCTATTCACGGTTGGCGGCCCGATGACGCTCTTCGACCAACCCGTCGCCCGCTGGCTCATCTACCAGACCGTCAGCGGCAACCTTTTCTACGCCGCGATCGCACTGCTGCTGGCCGCTGCGACGATGCGCATCGGCGCGACGTGGCGGCCCATGTATCGTTGGCGTCGCCTCGCCCGCGCATTCTTCATTCTCGGCACCGTCGCACTGCTTATCACGCTCTCCGACTTGACGCTCCACTGGCTACTCGCCCTGAGCTTCACCGCCGTGACCGCCGTGATGGCGCGCGGCGACCGCCGCAACCGCGCCGCGATGGCGCTGGCGTCCTTCGCCCTGATCCTCGCCGCCTGCGTCGATGCGTGGCGGTACGAGTCCGCGACGTGGACCGCGCCGGGCGCGACGCCGCAGGTGATGGTCTACGCCGACAGCCTCGGCACCGATTTCCAATTGAAACCCGGCGAGAACTGGCCCACGCAGCTCGGCAAACAGATCGGCGTCCCGGTCTACAACGCCGCCGTCGCCGGCGCGACCGTCCGCACCGTCGCCGACCTCATCGGCCAGGCCCCGCCCGCCTCGCGCACCGTCCTCCTGGCCATCGGCGGCAACGATTTCCTGAGCGGCACCACCGCCGGCGACTACACGCACAGCGTCAACGAAATCCTCACCTGGCTCCGCGAGGGCCGCAACGAAATCATCTGGCTCGAAGTCCCCGCCCCGCCCACCGCCCCGTGGTACAGCTGGCTCCAGCGCTACGCCGCGTGGAAAAATGACGTCACGCTCCTGCCCAAACGCCTCCTCGCCGCCACGCTCTTCGACACGCCGGGGTCAACGGTAGACGGTCTTCATTTATCCGCCGCTGGGCATGCGCGTCTCGCGGAACTTGTCGCCGGACGTTTGCGTTGATTGGGTGCCACGGCCAGCGCAGGCTTTGCGGAGTCGGCCGTGTGCCTTGGCGCACAACACGGGGACATGGCCGACTCGAAGACTCGCTGGCCATGGCACCCGGAAAAATCACCCATCAGCAATCTCAAGCCGCGCGTATTCGAGGACAAGCGTCTTCGCACCGAAGCGCTGGAAATAAACCTTGGCGCGGGTCGGTGCGTGCTCGGGCGTGAGCGCCATCACGCGGCCCAGGCCGAACTGCGGGTGTTTGACGAGCGTGCCGACGGTGATGCCGTCGGCGGAGGTCGGGCCGGAGTCGTCGGCGTCGGAGCGCGAGTCGCCCTCGAACTCATCGTATTCACCGCTTTTCGAGGTCGAGCGCTGCGGCTTGTCCCACGGGCTTGTGCCGTAGCCCGACAGGTCTTCGCGCAGCACGCCCTCGTCGCCGATCTGTTTGAGGAACGGACTGGGGATGGTGCGGTCGCGCATGCCGCGCACGGTGCGGTAGCGGGCGTGGGTGAGCATGAGGATCGACTGGGCGCGTGTGATGCCCACGAAGGCGAGCCGGCGCTCCTCCTCCATCTCCGCGGCGGAGTCGCGCGCCCGGCTGTGCGGCAGGATCCCTTCCTCGACACCGATCATCGCGACGACCGGGAATTCCAGGCCCTTCGCGGCGTGCAAGGTCATCAGCGTCACCGCCCCCGCCCCGCCCTCGACGGCATCGACATCGCTGACCAGCGCGACGTCCTGCAGCCAATCGCGCAGGCGGTCGTCGAGCGGCTTGTCCTCTTCGTAACCCTCATCGAAGCGCTGAGCTGCGGTGACGAGTTCGTAGAGGTTCGAGAGCTTCTCCTCATCGCCGGTCTTCTCGTCCTTGTAGAATTTTTCCAGGCCCGAGTCGCGGAGGACCATTTCGACGACATCGCGCGCGCCCGGCAGGAAGCCGAGTTTCGCGGCGTCGATGGTCGTGACCTTCTTGCGCCACTCGTCGATCATGTCCACGAAACCGCGGATCGACGCGGCGGCGCGGGCGCTGACGGCGCTGGCCTGTGAAACGCGCCGGAGCGATTCGAGCAGCGAGTGGCCGTTGGCGACGGCGAAGGCCTGCATGTGCGTGATGGTCGTCTCGCCGATGCCGCGCGTCGGCGTGTTGATCACGCGCAGCAGGCTCACCTCGTCTTCCGGGTTCGCGATGAGGCGCACATACGCCAGCGCATCCTTCACCTCGGCACGCTGATAGAAGGCGGTGCCGCGCGCCACCTGGTACGGGATGCTCTGCTTGAGCAGCTCCGTCTCGATCGTGCGCGACAGCGCATTGATGCGGTAAAACACGGCCATCTGGCCCCACGGCACGCCCGCCTCATTCTGATCGCGGAAGAGTTTCGCCACCGTCTGCGCTTCCTGCTCCTCATCGGCGAGCTGGACGACGCGGATGTTTTCACCGGCGGGATTCTCGGTGAAAAGATCCTTGTGGCGGCGCTGCTTGTTGACGCGGATGAGCGTGTCGGCGACCTGGAGAATCTGCGGCGTGCTGCGGTAGTTCTGGCCGAGTTTGACGACCACGGCGTCGGGGTAGTGTTTTTCGAATTCGAGGATGTTGGCGATGTTCGCGCCGCGCCAGCCGTAGATGGACTGGTCGGGGTCGCCGACGACGCAGATGTTGCGGTGCGCGGCGGCGAGGCAGTGGGCGATGACGAACTGGGCGTGATTCGTGTCCTGATATTCGTCCACCTGCACGTACTGGAATCGCTGTTGCAGTTCGGCGCGCGTGGCGGCGTCGAGCTGGAGCATGCGGGCGGTCTTGAGGAGCAGGTCGTCGAAGTCCAGCGCGTTGGAGCGCTGCAGGACTTCTTCGTATTTCTTGTAGAGCTTGGCGACGGTGCGCGCGAAAAAATCGTCGGCCGACGCGGCGTACTGGTCGGCGTCGATGAGCTGATTCTTGGCGTTGGAGATCTTGTGGTGCACGGCTCCGGGCTCGAAGTGCTGCGTGGAGATCTCCAGATCCTTGAAGGCCTGCTTGAGGGCGCGCGTCTGGTCGGCGGAGTCGAAGATGGCGAAGTCACGCGGGACGCCGGCCGCTTCGTGGTGCTGGCGGAGGAGGCGGCAGCAGAGGGCGTGGAAGGTGCCGACGATCATCTTGCGGGCGTCGCGCTCGCCGACGAGGGACGCGATGCGGTTGCGCATCTCGCCGGCGGCTTTGTTGGTGAAGGTGATGGAGAGAACCTGCCAGGGCGGGATGCCGACGCCGCGGAGAAGGAATGCGGCGCGGCGCGTGATGACGCGTGTCTTGCCGGAGCCGGCGG
>JAYVTU010000225.1:0-4809 GCA_043788485.1 Planctomycetota bacterium | reverse complement strand
TCGCGTCCTTCGCGCCTTCGCGGTTAATCTCTTCTTTCTTACGCTAGAATCGCGGGGATGGTGAAGCGGATTGTGGTCATTTTGGGTCCCACGGCCGGCGGGAAATCGGAGCTCGCAGTGGCGATTGCGCAGCGATTCGGCGGGGAGATCATCGGCGCGGATTCGATGCAGGTGTACCGCGGGCTCGATGCGGGGACGGCGAAGCCGAGTTCCGAACAGCGTGCCGCGGCGGTGCATCATTTGATTGATGTCGTGGAGCCGACGGAGCGTTTCACGGTCGCTGACTGGCTGACGCGGACGGAGGCTGTGATCGCGGAGTTGCATGAGCGTGGGAAGCTGCCGATCGTGGTGGGGGGGACGAACCTGTATATGAAGGCGCTGCTCGAGGGGCTTTTCGAAGGGCCGGAGGCGGATGAGGAGTTTCGCGCGTCGCTGGCGGAGGTGCCGCTGGCGGAGCTGCATCAGCGGCTCCGCGCGGTGGACCCGGCGGCGTCGCAGCGCATCGATGGGCAGGACCGCCGGCGGATGATCCGGGCGCTGGAGGTGTTTCATGTCACGGGTAAATCGATCAGTGAGCAGCAGACGCAGTGGGAGGGTTCAGGGTTCGGGGTTCAGGGTTCAGGTTCCAAAAACCAACACTCAACACCTAACCCCCAGCCCCTTCCCGGCTACCGCTTCAATCCCATCCTCCTCGGCCTGCGGTGGTCCGCGCCGGCGATCAATCCGCGGATCAATGCCCGGGTGAAGGCGATGTTCAATCCGCCCGAGGGTATCGAGGACCTAGTCAGCGAGACCCGCCGACTCGAGGCGGCCGGCCTGCTGGGTGTGCAAGCCCGCGAAGCCTTGGGGACCAAACAGGTGCTCGACGCCCTGGCGGGAGGATGCTCTCTATCGGATGCGGTCGAGCGGGTGAAGATCGAGACCCGCCGCTTTGCCAAGAATCAGCGGACCTGGCTGAAGCGTTATCGGAATGTGCAGTGGTTCGACGCCGATGGGATGGACCCGCGGGCGGTCTGCGAGGCGGCGATTGCGAAAGTCGAGATGGAATTGAAGGGGTAATGTTCCTCCGGCCCCCTCTCCCTCCCAGGGAGAGGGCTGGGGTGAGGGTCTCACCACGGGGATACGACGTGCCGTTGCGCGACACACATTGCAAGTTTCAACGTCTTACCCTCACCCGGCTCGCGGACTCGCCGACCTCTCCCTTGAAGGGAGAGGTGGAGCGAATGCCGCAACCCATTGAAATTACACAATTTCTGCGCTAGACTTGACAATCGCCCCCAAAGGCATTCAATTCATCGGGTCGCAAAGGCCTCGCCAATCGTGCAAGAAGCGACCCCTGCCGACCGATAGACGCACCATATAGACCATGCCCGCCAAAGCCTCAAAACCCGACGCTGACACTCCCGCCACACCCGACGCCGCCGTCGCGGTGGGCCGTGGCATCCCCGGTGCTACCGCCGCTCCCCCGCGCAAAACCTCCAGCAAATCAAAGACTTCCGCGAAAAAGACCGGCAAGCCCGCCACAAAGGGTGCCGAGGGCGACTCCGCCCCGGTCTCCCGCGCCGCCGGCTCAGGTCGGCACCTGGTCATCGTCGAATCCCCCGCCAAAGCCAAGACCATCAACAAATACCTGGGCTCCGCCTACGTGGTCAAAGCCTCGGTCGGCCACATCCGCGACCTGCCCAAGCGCAACCCGAAGGGCGTCAAGAATCCCGTCCCCGGCGTGGACCTGACCGACAAATTCGAGCCCACCTACGAGATCATCGCCGGCAAGACCAAGAACATCGCTGAGCTACGCAAGCTCGCCAAGGTCGCCCCGGAAGTCTGGCTCGCAACCGACTTGGATCGCGAAGGGGAAGCCATCGCATGGCATCTCCAGGAAGCCCTGGGCCTCGATGCGACCAAAGCCAAGCGCGTCGTCTTCAACGCCATCACCAAGGAAGAGATCCGCAAAGCATTCGAGAAGCCGCGCAGCGTGGACATGGACAAGGTCAACGCCCAGCAGGCCCGCCGCATCCTCGACCGCATCGTGGGTTATCAGGTCTCGCCGCTGCTCTGGAAAAAGGTCGCCGGCGGTTTGAGCGCCGGGCGCGTGCAGTCGGTCGCCGTCCGGCTCATCGCCGACCGCGAGCGCGAGATCCAGGCGTTCATCCCCGATGAGTTCTGGAAGATCACCGGCTACTTCACGACCGAAATCGCCGCCGCCGGAAAGCTGCGCGAGCAATGGATCGATTGGCTGGCGACGGGTGTCGATGAACGCGCCGCGGCGAAAGCCAGCGGCGTCGCCCGCGCCAACGCCGCCGATGCCCGCACCATCCGCGAGCGGAACGGCTGGCTCTCGACGCACAAGTCCCTCTCCGCCGAGCTCATCGAGGTCGCCGGCAAACGCTTCGAGCCCAAGACCGCCGCCGAAGCATTGAAGGCCGCGAAGCTCGCCGGCCTGACCATCGACGAGGAGCAAGTCGAGAATGACCCCAAGGGCAAGGGCCCCGCCGCGAAGCGCATCACCGTCATCGGCCACCTCGGCGAGCCGCGAGATTGGCGCGTGCGCTCCATCAAGACCAAGCGCACGCACAGCCGCCCGTATCCCCCGTACATCACGTCGACTCTGCAGCAGGCCGCCGCGAACGTGCTCAGCTTCTCCGCCAATTCCACGATGCGGACCGCCCAGCAGCTCTACGAAGGCATCGACATCGCCGGCCTCGGGTCCATCGGTCTCATCACCTACATGCGTACCGATTCGACCTTCATTTCCAGCGAAGCCATCACGATGGCCCGCGATTTCATCGGCAAAAAATACGGGCCCAGGTATCTCCCCGAAGGCCCGAACTTCTACAAGTCCTCCAACAAATCCGCCCAAGAAGCCCACGAAGCGATCCGCCCCACGGACGTCACGCTCACGCCCGATGATCCGGCCGTGAAGCGCTCGCTCGATGACAAGCAGCTCAAGCTCTATAAACTGATCTGGCAGCGTTTCGTCGCGTGTCAAATGACACCCGCCGAGTGGGACGCGACGACGGTGACGTTCGGCACGAAAGCCGAAAACGCCGAGCTCGTCTTCCGCACCTCCGGCCGCATGCTCATCTTCGACGGCTTCTACAAAGCGGTCGGCGTCCCGGCGATCTCCGATGAGCTGACGCTGCCCAAGCTCGAAGAGGGCCAGGCCCTCGCCCCGCTGCAGATCGATCCGTCGCAGCACTTCACCAGCCCGCCGCCGCGCTACAGCGAAGCGTCGCTCGTCAAGAAGCTCGAAGCCGAGGGCATCGGCCGTCCGTCCACGTACGCGTCGATCATCAACGTCATCCAGAACCGCAAGTACGTCGACAAGCTCAACGGCCGCTTCTTCGCCACCGACATGGGCATGGTCGTCACCGACAAGCTCGTCGAGGCGTTCCCGCGCATCATGGACATCGGCTACACCCGCGCGATGGAAACCGAGCTCGACTCCATCGAGCTCCGCCACCACGACTGGAAGAAGATGCTCAAGGAGTTCTACAGCCCGTTCAAGGACGAGCTGAAAAACGCCTACGACACGATGGAGCACGCCAAGGCCGCGATCGAGCCCGCCCCCGCCGAGTACAAGTGCCCGACGTGCGGCTCGCCGACCGTCTACCGCTTCGGTCGCAACGGCCGCTTCCTCTCGTGCAGCACCTATCCCGACTGCAAGTACGCCGCCCCGATCGACCGCGAGGGCAAGCCGCAGCCGCCCGAGCACACGGATGTGGCGTGCCCCAAATGCTCCAAGCCCGGCGCGATGACGCCGATGCTCCTGCGCAAGGGCCGCTTCGGGCCGTTCCTCTCGTGCAGCCGCTACCCCGATTGCGACGGCATCGTGAAGATCGACCGCAAGGGTTTCGTCGCCGCGCCCAAGCCGCCGCCGCTGATCATCGCCGAACTGCCCTGCCCCAAGTGCGCCAAGCCGCTCGCCCTCCGCTCCGGCAAGCGCGGCCCCTGGCTCAGCTGCTCCACATACCCCAAGTGCCGCGGGCGCGAATCGTGGACCAAGCTCTCCGAAGCAGACCAGAAGAAGTGGGAGCTCGCCCTTCTCAACCACGAGAAGCAGAACCCCGTCACCCCCGTGACGCTCCTCGACGGCCGCCCCGTCCCCGAGAATTACAAACCCCGCATCGAAGGCGCCGACGACAGCGGCGGCGAACTCGACGACGCGGACACCTCCGACGCGACGTAAATTTGCCGCGCCGCTTGCGGCTTAGCGCTCCGACAATTTTTGTTGCCACGGAACATGCATAGGAAGACGCCGATGCAGATGTCAGTCGTTCTCGGTCCTGAACGATTCGAGGTAATTCCGCCAAATCTTCAGCGGACGATGGACGATCGATTTTGGCGATTTACCTTTCCGTACGAATACGAAACGACGATCTCATCTAATAAATACGACGTCGCAGTCTCGCTGCCAGGTGATGACAACGGTCCCGATTCTTCACTTCTAGTCCTTGCCGAACGGGTTGTTGCTCAAGTCGATCGATTTATTCCCGTTGCGAACGACTACCTGAGAGCGTTTATTGATGAACAGAGATTGATGGATAGCCCAGGTGATTGGGAGTTTGTCGGATTAGAATTTGGACGACATTCCATAAAGCGCTATGAGACGTTTGAGCTGTCGCTTGTTCACGACGGCGACATTTATGGAAAGTGGAGAGTGCGATTCCGAGGATCGGACAGTTTTCATCCATTCGAGTTTCGACGGGTTCATACGGATCGTGATTAATCCTCGCGCGCCCAGTAGCGCCCTCGCCTATTTTGTGGCAGGATAGCGCCTCCACCATCAAGGAGGCACGGATGCTGATC
>JAYVTU010000224.1:0-13448 GCA_043788485.1 Planctomycetota bacterium | reverse complement strand
GATCAGCATCCGTGCCTCCTTGATGGTGGAGGCGCTATCCTGCCACAAAATAGGCGAGGGCGCTACTGGGCGCGCGAGGATTAATCACGATCCGTATGACATCGGTTCAGTTCACGGCATTGCCCAAAAGGTTCGGGCATATGGACGAATCGTTTCACTTCGCGGTTGCTGGCTGCCTGGTTGCGGCCCAGCGGACGGCTTGGACGACGAAATTTTCGAGGCCGGGCGTGGCTTCGGGGTGGGGTGAAAAGCAGAAGACGCGGCCCTGGCCGAAGGGGGCGGAGGCGATCGCGGTGGAGTTGAGCATGACGCCCTTCGGGGCTTTGTTGTCTTTGTTGATTTCGGAATCAAAGGTGGCGAGCGATTGAAATGCGGGGAGCTCGGCGTTTGAGCCGGGGGCGAGGAGCGGGCCCTGGGCGTAGTGGAAGGTGACGATTTCATCGGCGGCGGTGAGAAGGGATTTGCCGTCGGCGGTGAGCTTGAGTTTGACGTCGCCGTTGCCGCGTGCCCAGTGGGCGGTGTCGAGGACTTTGGCGTTGAGGATGTTCAGGGACCAGGGGTAGTTGGATGTGGCGAGGTAGGCGCCGGCGCAGAAGCCGACGTAGCCGTGGCCGGAGGCGACGAAGTCGCGGATGATTTTTCGGCCCTCGGGCTGGAGATTGGCGGCCTGCTTCGATGCGGAGCCGCCGGGGCAGATGAGGAGGTCGAACCCGGCGAGCTTGCCGGCGCGGATGTCCTCGGCTTTGAGCGACTCGCAGACGAATGCGGGAGCGGGGAGGCATTTGCTGATGTTTTTGAAACCGCGGCCGGTGGAGCCGGCGTCGGAGTAGATGGCGACGCGGATGGGGGCGGGCTGCGCGGCGGCGGCGGTGGCGGTTGCGGGGGATACCCCGGGGATTCGGCGGACCTCATCATCCCCGGGCTTGGCGGGAGAGGCGGAATCGGCGGCGTACGTGGGGGTGAGAATGAAAAGAAGGAGGAGGGACACTGACAACCGGAGGAACCGGTTGACCGTGGCACAGGTGCGGAAAGGATGGCGCATGGGGTGATCCTTCGTGAGCAATCATATCCTGCGGCGGCGGTGTGGAGGGGATGCGAGCGAGCGCGTATTGAGAATCTCAAGGCACCCTCACCCGCCTCGCGGACTCGGCACCCTCTCCCCGGGGGAGAGGGGTTACAATGCTCGCCCACAAGGCAAGGAGCTGCTGTGAGGTTTTCACCGATTGATGAGATTCTGGACGAGCTTCGCGCGGGCCGGATGGTTGTGCTGGTCGACGACGAGAAGCGTGAGAACGAGGGGGACCTCGTGTGCGCTGCGGAGCATGTGACGCCGGCCGTGGTCAACTACATGACGAAGCACGCGCGGGGGCTGCTCTGCGTCGCGATGGAGGGTTCGGAGTGCGATCGATTGGAGCTGGCGCAGCAGAGCCGGGTCAATACGGCGCAGCTGGGGACGGCGTTCACGGTCAGCGTCGATGCGGTGGCGCGGTTCGGCGTGAGCACGGGTGTGTCGGCGACGGACCGTGCGACGACGATCCGATTGCTCGGCGACGCGACCACGAAGCCCAGCGATCTCGCGCGGCCGGGGCACATTCACCCGCTGCGTGCGCGGGATGGCGGCGTGCTTGTGCGGACGGGGCAGACGGAGGGGAGCGTGGACCTGTGCAAGCTCGCCGGTCTGCGGCCCGCGGCGGCGATCATCGAGATCATGAATGATGATGGCAGCATGGCGCGGCAGCCGGAGCTCGAGAAGCTGTGCGAGACGAGCGGGATGAAGATGTGCAAGGTGGCGGATGTGATCGCGCACCGGATGGCGCGGGAGAAGCTCGTCACGCGGATGGATGAGGCGGAGGTGCGGACGGCGCACGGCGTTTTCAGGATGATCGCGTATCGGAGCCTGGTCGATGCGCTGCCGCATGTGGCGCTGGTGACGGGACGCGTGGGGAAGCAGGAGATTGCCGAGCCGGTGCTCGTGCGCGTGCAGCCGCATAATTTGCTGGCGGATGTGTTTGGTGATCTGGGCCAGGGCGGCGCGGGCGTGCTCGGGGAGGCGATGCGGCGTGTGCAGGAGGCGGGGGAAGGCGCGGTGGTTTACATGCGGCAGGATGGGATGGGCGACGGCTTGGTGAAACGGCTGCAGACGCAGCGCCTCAGCGGCGCGGCGGAAGTCGCGGAGGGCGATGCGCCGGCGGAGGGACGCGTGAACATCGGGATCGGATCGCAGATATTGCGGGACCTGGGGATTCGGCACCTGCGCGTGCTGACGAATCATCCGCAGCACTATCACGGGCTGGAGGGATTCGGGTTGAGTGTCGCGGAGTATGTGAAGGTCGGGCAGTGAGAGTTCAGAAAAAAAACTTAACGCAGAGATCGCCGAGGAGGACGCAAAGGACGCCGAGTGAATCCATTTTTTTCGATTCAAAACGATACTTCCCTGCGTCCTCTGCAATCTCTGCGGCCTCTGCGTTGAGTTTTTTTTGAGTTCTAAGAGCTCAGAAAAGAACTCAACGCAGAGGTCGCGGAGGATGCGGAGAACGCCGAGACGAAACGCATTTGAATCGAAAAACAAAGGTATTCTTCCTGCGTCCTCTGCGTGCTGCTCCGCGATCTCTGCGTTAAATCCCCGTTCTTTTAGGAACTCTAAATGTCAGTCGGGCGTGTAGGGAGGCGTGATGCCTTCGGCGCTCCGCGCCGCTTCGCCCGCTTCGGGATTTGCAGAGCGCGACACGCTCTCCTCGCTGCCACGCCTCCGCTCCTCGCGCAGCTTCACCTGCAACCCCATCGGCACCGGCGGCCCCAGCGGCGGCGGCCAGGGCGGCCCGCTCACCTCCCACGAATACCGCGCCGGAGCATGCGTCTCCTTCGCCACTTCCCCCCCGCCACCCAGCCCGGTCATCCCCAGGCTCTCGAGCGGAAACCGCGTCCGGGCCGCCAATTCACGCCCCGATTTCTCAACGTGATTCAACGCCGAAGCCAACAATTGCCGAAAAAAGGAGCGGCGGTCGACCGACACCGGTTGTTCGTCACGTTTGCCCATGCACGCTAACCCTTCACGATGGTATCCTATTGTACAGCCATCCGACCCTCTGGACCCCGATGAGAAATAAGATGACCACATTCCGCACCGCAATCGTCGCTGCCGCTCTCGCCGCCGCCGCCCTCACGGGCTGCGACACCTACGTCAACGTCGGCGAAGCCGCGTTCGGCGTCCACGGCTCCCGCGACATGCACCCCTTCGTCTCCACCCGTGAGATGCCCGTGACGCTCACGCTCGTCGATACGTTGACCGGCCAGACCGTCTGGACGATCGACGTCCCGGTGGAGAAGCGCTGCATCGTCCAGTTCAAGCACAAGGACTCATGGACCGCGAGCCAGACCGGCGTCTCGTCTGCTGACGAAATCCGTTGGGAGATATCAGGCGTCGGCGACAGCGTCGTCGTGCTCACCAACTCTCAGGAGCTCAACGGCGACCCGGTCCTGCTCAAGTGGTCCCGCACCAAGCGCGATGCCGCCGCCCCGGTTCCTGCGCCCGCCCCCGCCGCCGCTACTCCTGCAGATCCCAAGGCCGAGCAGCCCGCACCGGCGCCTGCGCCCGAGCCCGCACCTGCCCCCGCACCGGCTCCTGCTCCCGCGCCCGCCCCTGAAAAGTAAGCCGCAGCTCCGCGAGCCCAGCGATGGTTGCCCAGCTATGATTTATGAAGCTTCAACCGCAGGGAGAATGCACATGAGCCAGGAAAACGCCCAACAGCCCGACGACGCGATGCCCCCCGCTGACGACAACGGTGGCCGTTCCGCCAGCGCGACCAAAACGCGCACCGCCCCGCCCGTCGTCCAGACGCTCCCGCCCTGGAAAGTCCTGCTCCACAACGATGATGTCAACGACCGCGAGTACGTCGTCGATACCATCCTGATGCTCGCCCCCTTGAGCCGCACCGCCGCCCAGCAGCGCATGCTCGAAGCCGACAAATCCGGCGTCGCGCTCCTGCTCACCACCCACAAAGAACGCGCCGAACTCTACAAAGACCAGTTCACCAGCAAGAACCTCACCGTCACCATCGAACCCGGCGAATAACCCCAATCCCACCACAACCCCAAGCCCACGGACCCCAGTCCGTGGGTTTTTCATTCCCACCACTTTCCAGCCCCATTTTCCCATCCCCGGCAACCTACCGCCCGTTACAATTCCCCCATGCTCTCCACCACGCTCCAGCAGCTCATCGACGACGGCATGACCACCGCACGCGAAATCGGCGACCTCGCCGGCGTCGCGCCCTCCACCGTCTACCGCTGGGTCTCCGGCCGCTCCGAACCGACCTGCACACAGGTCCGCATCCTCATCCGACATCTCCCCCACCGCGCCGCGCAGACCATGCTGCTCACCGCCCTGACCAGCGCGACCGCCTGGCGCTTCTACCACGTCGAGACCGATCTCGACCACAACCACGATGGCCGCGTCACCTCCGATGATGCGCTCGACGCCACCATCGACATGATGCGCTGCGCCACCGAAGCGATGTCCGGCATCCGCGAAGCGACCCGCGGGAAAATCATCTCGCCAAACGAAGCAAGCAAACTCATCCAGATCCTCGCCAAAGCGATCCAGCGCTGCACGCTGACGCAAAATGTCTTGACCCACCTCGCCGAAAAAAACACCGCCAGGCGCATCAAGCTCGCGAAGTAATCGCCACTGCAGTAGCGAAAATTTTTCATTCCTGCAGAAATGGATTCTCCGCCCGCTCGCGCCCGATCGTCGTCGCCCCGCCGTGGCCCGGGAGCACGCGCGTCTCATCGGGCAGCGTGAGGAGCTGCTCGTGAATCGATCGCATCAACTGATTGCCGTTGGATGTCGGAAAATCACTCCGCCCGATCGAATCCTCGAACAGCGTGTCGCCGACGATCGCCAGCCCGTGCTCGGCGTCGTAAAGGCATATCCCGCCCGGGCTGTGGCCCGGTGTGTGGCGCACCTCGAACTTCACATCACCGAGTTGCAGCACATCGCCATGGTGCAGGAGCCGGTCCGCCGCGGGTGCCGTGATCGGCAGCGGCAACACCGCCGAAAGATTCAACTTCGGATCTGAAAGGAATTTCGTTTCCGCCTCATGGATCGCGATCGGCAGACTCGGCCAACGACTCCGCATCTCGCGCACCCCCGCGATGTGATCTACATGCGCGTGCGTCAGCACCAGCATCTCCGGCTCAAGCCCGCGTTCCTCGATCATTTCGATCATGGGCTCGGGATCGAAGCTCGCATCCACAATCCAGCACCGTTTGAACCCCCGCTGCCAGACGATGTAACAGTTCGTCCGCCAAGGCCCAAGACAGAACCCCGCAATTTCAAGCTCGCTCGCCATGTCGCCGATGATAACGCATGAAACGCTTGTAATCGGCCCACGCACGGTTAGAATAATCACCCATGGCCACCGCCCCCAATATCATCGCCGGCATCATTATTATTATCAGCGGACTCCGCGGGTAGGGCCGGTCATCGTCCAGCAATGAACGAAACCAACCCTGCCCGACGGCAGGGTTTTTTGTTACCCCAAAACCGAACCACAGATGCACAAGGCAACCGAAGATTAACCGCGAAGACGCGAAGGACGCGAAGAAGAAAAAGGCTGATTCGGCACATCTTTCCCTCTCTTTCTTCTTCGCGTCCTTCGCGCCTTCGCGGTTAACAATCCTCTCTCAGCGATTCCAAGGACTCCGATCATGAGCAAGACCACACGACGCGTCGAACTCTACGACACCACCCTCCGCGACGGCACCCAGGGCGCCGGCGTCAGCTTCTCGCTCATCGACAAGATCAAGATCACCAAGCACCTCGACGCGGTCGGCTTCGACTTCATCGAGGGCGGCTACCCGCTCTCGAATCCCAAGGACGCCGCCTACTTCGAGGAAGCCGCGAAGCTCAAGCTCAAGCACGCCAAGGTCGTCGCGTTCGGCATGACCCGCCGCAAGGGCACCAGCTGCGCCGACGACGTCGGCATGCAGGCGCTAGTCGGCGCGATG
The DNA here is from genome assembly GCA_043788485.1 of Planctomycetota bacterium. Taxonomy (GTDB): domain Bacteria; phylum Planctomycetota; class Phycisphaerae; order Phycisphaerales; family Zrk34; genus JAYVTU01. The sequence goes on along the minus strand of JAYVTU010000224.1, from coordinate 7,439 downwards.
ACGCCGATCATCACGATCGTCGGCAAGACGTGGGACCTGCACGTCGATGAGATCCTGCGCGTCAGCCGGCAGGAAAATCTCGACATGATCCGCGAGTCGGTCGCCTACTGCCACGCCGCGGGCCGCGAGATTTTCTACGACGCCGAGCATTTTTTCGACGGTTACGAGGCGAACCCCGAATACGCCATGCAGACGCTTCAGGCCGCCGTTGACGGCGGTGCGACGCGTCTGGTCCTCTGCGACACCAATGGCGGATCGCTGCCGCAGCGCGTCGCCAGGTTCGTCGATGAGATCCGCGCCAAACTCCCGAATGCGAAACTCGGCATCCACGTGCACAACGACGGCGGCCTGGCCGTCGCCAATTCGCTCACCGCCGTCGAACACGGAGCCGTGCAAGTGCAGGGCACCATCAACGGCATCGGCGAGCGCTGCGGCAACGTCGATCTGACGACCGTCGCGGCGAACCTCCGCCTCAAGCTCGGCATGGATTGCCTCGCCGGCGCCGATTCGCTCAAGCACATGACCGAGACCAGCCGCTTCATCTACGAGCTGGCGAACCTGAACCTCGTGGTGAATCAGCCCTACGTCGGCAGCGCGGCGTTCGCCCACAAGGGCGGCATGCACGTGCACGCCGTCAATCGCCTCGCCCGCAGCTACGAACACGTCGAGCCCGATTCCGTGGGCAACACCCGCCGAGTGCTCGTCTCCGAGCTCTCGGGCGTGTCAAACGTGCAGGCGATGCTCGGCGGGAAGTTCGACATCTCGACCGACAAGGATCTGCAGCGCCGCGTGCTGATCAAGGTGCAGGATCTGGAGAACGCCGGTTACCAGTTCGAGGCCGCGACCGCGAGCTTCGAACTGCTCGTCTATGAAGAGCTCGGCAAGCGCAAGCCGTTCTGGAAGCTCGACCACTACCGCTGCGTGATCTCCCGCACTAATGGCCATGCCGCGAGCACCGAGGCGATCGTCAAGCTCGCCGTCAACGGATCAAGCGAGCACCAGGTCGCCGAGGGCGACGGCCCGGTCAACGCCCTCGACGGCGCCTTGCGTAAATCACTGCTGGGCTATTACCCGCAACTCGGCAACATCCACCTGCGCGACTACAAGGTGCGCGTCGTCAACGCCACCGAGGAGACCGCCGCGAAGGTCCGCGTCATCATCGACTTCGCGGTCAAGAACGACAGCGGCGCCGACGACTATTTCTCGACCATCGGCGTCAGCGAAAACATCGTCGACGCCAGCTGGCAGGCGATCGTGGATGCGTTCGAATATCACCTGCTCGAATGCCAGGTCGCGCCGGTCGGGGTGTGATCCCTGCCTTGCCGCTTGCGGCTTCGCGGGGAACAGATCACTTTGACTCCATGTCGTTTCGACTGGAAAATGAGTATCAAAGGAGTGATCCGTGACACAGCCCATAGTCATCGCCTATCACCTGATCTGGACGATCTACGGATGGTGGCTGCCCAACGATCCGCGTGGCAGCGGCTCACACCTGATCCGCAACGACACGCTGGCCGATCTCGGGGCGCTGCATCAGGGGCGGAAGCGGGTGCAGCCCGCGGGGGTCGTTATCCGCGAATTTTACGCCGACGCTGCAGAGCGATTGTCCTGCCCGCTTCTCACATTGAATCCCGCCGCAATCGACCTGGTCGCGGCGACATTCGCACAGGTCATTGCCGCCGAGCGCTACACCTGTTATGCCTGCGCGATCATGCCCGACCACGTTCATATTCTGATCCGCAAGCACAAGCATCAGGCCGAGGACATGATCGCGAACTTGCGCCTCGCGACGCGCATCCGGCTCCACAACGAGGGAATGATTCCGATGGAACACCCCGTCTGGGGCGGCCCGGGCTGGAAAGTCTTCCTCGATCATCCCGATGAGATTCGGCGGACGATCGGTTACGTCGACGACAATCCGAAGAAATCGCATCTGCCAGCGCAGTTGTGGCCGTTTGTGATTCCCTATGACGGGTGGCCGCTGCACCCGGGGCACAGCCCTAATTCGCCGTATGCGGTGAGACTCAGGGCGGCGGGACGGTATCCGTTCAAGTTCCAGAAATAGGTTAAGGCTTGGTGGTCCGCTCGCCGCGAAGCCGCAAGCGGCGAGGCAATGAAGGCAACGCGCCGCTGAAAAGATAGCGCGATTCGTATACCATCACGCACCCCTTTTGATGGACGGACACGCGCATGTCGATCGCCAAGGAAACGGCGCGGCGTCGGACTTTTGCGATCATCTCGCACCCCGACGCCGGCAAGACGACCCTGACCGAGAAGCTGCTGCTGTATGGCGGCGCGCTGCAGCTCGCGGGCTCCGTCACCGCGCGTAAGCAGCAGCGCGCGACCACCAGCGACTGGATGGAGCTCGAACGCAAGCGCGGCATCTCCATCAGCTCGACCGTGCTCCAATTCGATTACAACGGCTACCGCATCAACCTGCTCGACACGCCGGGTCACAAGGACTTTTCGGAGGACACGTACCGCGTCCTCACCGCGGTCGACTCGGCGGTGATGGTGGTCGATGCGGGCAAGGGCATCGAGCCGCAGACGCGGAAATTGTTTGAGGTCTGCCGGCGGCGCGGGATTCCGATCTTCACGTTCGTCAACAAGATGGATCGCCCGGCGCGCGAGCCGCTGGCGATTCTCGATGAGATCGAGCAGGTGCTGGGGATCGGCGCGTTCCCGATGAACTGGCCGCTGGGCAATGGACCGAGTTTCAAGGGGGTTTACGACCGGCTCAAGCGCGAGGTGCACGTCTTCGAGCGCTCGGCGCACGGGGCGCACCGGGCGCCGGTGCAGGTCGCGGGGCTCAGCGATCCGGTGGTGCGCGAGAGCCTCGATGAGCAGACATATGAGCAGGTGTGCCACGAGATCGAGATGCTCGACGGCGCGGGCGCCGCTTTCGACGTGAAACAGGTCCTGGCGGGCAAGACGACGCCCGTCTTCTTCGGCAGCGCGGCCAACAACTTCGGCGTGAAGCTGCTGCTCGACGGGTTCCTCGAATACTCCCCGGCCCCGACGCCGCGGCGGACGACCAACGGGCCGATCTCGCCGGAGATGCCAGACTTCTCGGCGTTCATCTTCAAGATGCAGGCGAACATGGACCCGAAGCACCGCGATGTGATCGCGTTTGCGCGGATCGTGTCGGGGGTGTTCGAGCGGGACATGTCGGTCGTCCACTCGCGCAGCGAGAAACGCATCCGGCTCGGCGATGCCCACCGGCTCTTCGCACGGGAGCGCGAGACGGTCGAGCTGGCGTACCCCGGGGATGTGATCGGGCTGGTCGGCGGGGCGGAGTTCCGAATCGGCGACACGATCAGTGACAAGCCGGGCGTCGTGTTCCACGAGATCCCGCGGTTTGCGCCGGAGTGTTTCGCGTATCTGCACAATCCATCGACCGCGCAGTACAAGAAGTTCCGCAAGGGGCTGGCGCAGCTGATGGAGGAGGGCGTGGTGCAGGCGTTCGAGGTGGGATTGGGGCATGCGAAATCGACAGTGCTGGGCGCGATCGGGCCGCTGCAGTTTGAGATCGTGCAGTACCGGATGGAGAACGAATACGGGGCGGCGAGCCGGGTGTCGCGGAGCGCGTGGGACCGGGTGCGTTGGATCAAGCTGCCGGAGGGCGTGACGGCGGACTCCCTGGCGACGCCGGGACAGACCGCGCTGGCTTTTGATGCGGACGGCCGGCTGGTCGTGCTCATGGCCGACGATTGGGATGAGCGGTTCTTCAAGGACCGGAACCCGAAGGCGGAGTTGCTGGCCCTGCCGGAGACGGAGCCGACGATGGCGGCTCATGGGACGGAGTGACGGACGGGCTGTTGGGTCCGCGCGGAGTTATACTGTTTGGCAGCAATTGGCCCGAAGTTTTGGCGCACGGATGCCCAGATGGCCGATAACGCACGACAAGGAGGTCTGCGCGCCGTATGAGTCGCCAAAAAACAAAAGAATCGTCCACGCCCGCCCCGGGCATGGTGAAACGCATCGTCTGGATCCTCTTCGCGGGCATGATGCTCATGCTCATCGCGTCGCTGGTGAGCTATTCCAGCGCCGACCCGCCGAACCACGGCACGTTCCCGCTCAACAACCAGCCCGCCAACTGGTGCGGCTGGATCGGCGCGCGCATCGCCTTCGAGGCGTACCACATGCTCGGCCCGGGGGCGTGGGTCATCGTCGCCGGAGCGGTCATGTACCTCGCCACCACCGGCATCGGCAAACGCGTTGACCAGATCGAGTGCCGCATCGCGGGCGTCGTGCTGATGGCCCTGGCGACCAGCGGGTTCCTCGCGCTGCTCTTCCCGCTGGCCAGCAACATGCCCGAGGGCGCCGGCGGCTTGATCGCCATCGCCGCCGTCGGCCGCCTCTACCACAGCTTCAACACCATCGGCACCGCCTTCATCCTCCTCATGGTCTTCGGCGTCGGCGCGATGATGGCCATCGACCAGATCGTCCTCGCGCTGCCCAATGCGCTGCTCAAGGCCGCCGGCTACCTCGGCGGCCTGAACTGGCCCAAGCCCGTCCTCGTCGGCGTGTGGGGCGCGATGCCCCGCCTCTTCGCACGCAAGCCCATCGACAACACCCCCGCCGAACATCCGCTGCTCAAGGCGACGCGCAAGACCGCCCCCCCCACCGCTTCCATGCAGGACGACGAGGCCAACGAATCCGCGAGCGCGACAGCGACCGCCGTCGCCGAGCTGCCCGAGCCGCCATCGGTCAAGTCGAAGTCCAAGCGTGCCAAGGATGAAGCGAAGGCCGACGACGAGGCCGAAGCCGCCGCCGCGAAGAAGTCCGACGCCGAGGATGAAAAAGCGGACGACGATGCCGTCGCCGCGGACACCGAGCTCGAAAAGAAGCCGCTCGACGCCGAAGCGCTCCGCGCCCGGTTCAAGAAGCTGCCGATCACCTTCGCACAGAACAAGCCCGCCCCCGCCCCGCCCGCTCCGAAACAGGATCTCACCGGCTACAAGTTCCCGCCCATGGAACTGCTCATCGAGACCGAATCCAACTTCAACGATGACATGGCCAAGAGCGTCCGCGAGCAGGCCGAGATCCTCGAGAAGTCGCTGAACCTCTACGGCATCGACGCGGAAGTCGTCGCCATCGACGCGGGCCCCGTCATCACCCTCTACGAAGTCCAGCCCGCCCCCGGCACGAAGGTCGCCGCGATCAGCTCCGTCTCCTCCGACATCGCGCGCGAGCTCAAGGCCCAGAACATCCGCATCGTCCCCAACACCGCCGGGAAATCCACCGTCGGCATCGAGGTCCCCAACCTCAAAAAGGAAAAGGTCCGCTTCAAGGAGCTCATGCTCCTCGGCGGAACCGAAGTCTTCGAGAAGATGCGCCTGCCGATGTTCCTCGGCAAGGATGCGTCGGGCAATCCGCTCATCGGCGACCTCGCCTCCATGCCGCACATGCTCATCGCCGGCACCACCGGCTCCGGCAAATCCGTGTGCATCAATTCCATCATCATGTCCTTCCTCTACACCAAGCGCCCCGATGAGCTCAAGCTCGTCCTCGTCGATCCCAAGATGGTCGAGATGGCGCAGTTCCGCGACATCCCGCACCTCATGTGCCCCGTCGTCACCGAGATGAACAAAGCCGCCGCCATCCTCGAGTGGGCCGTCACCAAGATGGACGAGCGCTACGAGCTCATGGCCGAGGCCGGCGTCCGCGACATCGATTCCTACAACGGCCTGACCTGGGAGGAAATGAAGGAGCGCTTCAACCCCGTCTCCGAAGAGGAAGAGTCGAAGATCCCCCGCAAGCTGCCCCGCCTCGTGTTCATGATCGACGAGCTGGCCGACCTGATGATGACCAACAAGGAAGTCGAAGGCTTCATCGTCCGCATCGCCCAGAAGGCCCGCGCCGTCGGCATCCACCTCATCCTCGCCACGCAGCGCCCGCAGGCCAATGTCGTCACCGGCCTGATCAAGTCGAACATGCCCTGCCGCGTCGCGTTCCAGGTCGCATCAGGCATGGACAGCCGCATCGTCCTCGATCAGAAGGGCGCCGAGCTCCTGCTCGGCAAGGGCGATATGCTCTACCTCGCCCCCGGCACCTCGAAGCTCACGCGCAGCCAGGGCACATTGGTCGATGACAAAGAGGTCCGCGCCGCCGTCAGCTTCCTCAAGACCGTCGCCCAGCCCAGCTTCGAGCCGCAGCTCGTCCAGCTCAAGGCCCCCGGCCAGGTCGAGACCGATTCGACCGAGCGCGACCCGATGTTCGAGCAGGCGATGGACGTCGTCGTCGAATCGCAGCGCGGCTCGGTCTCGCTGCTCCAGCGCCGCCTCGCGATCGGCTACTCACGCTCCAGCCGCCTCATCGAGGAAATGGCGATCGCCGGCTTCCTCGGCGAATACAAGGGCAGCCAGGCCCGCGAGGTCCTGCTCACCAAGGAGGAATGGGAAGTCCTCAAGGTGCAGATGCGCGAATCCGCCGTCGGCAACGACAACCCCAAAGGCACCGCCGGCCCGCAGAAGGAACTCACCTACGAAGAAGCCGCCGCGGAGTTGGATGAGTTTGATGATAATGATGTCAATGGGTGACGCGGATTCAAATCTCAAATCTCACAACCCCTCCCCTCGGAGGGGTTTTTTGATATGTTTGAGCGTCGCAGTTTTACGCGCTACCAATATCATTTGAGAGTTGCAGACCGTGACGCCCTTACACACCACAATTCATTTCACGAAGGCTATTCGAGATCTTTGGCCGGATCCGCTGGCTCTGCATTGGCTTCAACAGTATCCAGATTTGTTCGATGCTGATGATCTACGATTGACAAAGACCCAACCCAAAAACCACTTCTACGAGTGGTTCGCGGCGATTCATCTCTTCGAGCGGGATGGGGCTCACTCTCTGGTTGAGCAGTACGTGTATAAGACTCACCCCACGAAAATGGCGAAACTGGTCTCCCTACTTTCACTGGATCAGCGGACCATCCTTGATGGGATTAGAAAGACCCATGCTGTCCAGCTACCCGACCTCTTCGTTTTCGTGCCGAACTCAACCCGATACTGGTTCGCCGAGGTCAAAGGGCCACGCGACCGTGTATCCGAGAAACAGGCCGCTAGTCATAACGCCATCACGAGAGAACTTGGGGTGTCGGTCGAGATCATTGAGGTGAAGATGTGTTCCTGAACCCGGCGGGTTCGCAGCCATTAGCCGGGGGTTGAGGCTTTGCGACACCCCCGGACGGCGAATTACACACACCCCTCTTTTCTTTCCTCTCGGCCCGCACCCCGGCGGGGTGCTAGATTCCTGCGATCCCTCCGGGATCGGAAACGCGCGCGACTCGCAACCGGGGGTGTCGCTTCGCTCAACCCCCGGCTAATCGCTGGCATCCCTCCGGGATGACGAATCACCGCGAATCAAATTTTTCACCCCATCACCCCGCGCGCGCCGAATCATTGAGGCTGACGAATGACCCGCCGGCTTCCGCCTGC
>JAYVTU010000223.1:0-8951 GCA_043788485.1 Planctomycetota bacterium | reverse complement strand
CATAGGCTCTCCTGTCTGGTAAGGGGTTGACCAAAGCACCAACACCTTCCAGCGGGAGAGCTCTTTCTTCAAATCTGCGCATGAATCAGGACGTTATCGTAATCCCAACAATCTCTGAGGAAGAACAACATGCTTCGCTTTGCCGCCTTCTCCCTAGTCTTTGTCGTCACGTTCGCCTCCACGTTCCCCGTCACCGCCGCGGAGCGGGAGAAAAATACGTCGTTCAAGATCGAATCGGGTCAACTGGTTCTCCCCGATCCCATCCTCTTTAAGACAGGCTCCGATGAGATCAAGGAGGATGATTCCGAAAAATCCCTCTGGCTCATCGCCGATTTCCTTGACACGAAATCCTATATCTCGCTGCTCCGCATCGAGGGGCACGTCTCGGCCAGCGTCGGCGCCGGCGCCCAGGAACTCTCCGAGAAGCGTGCCGCCGCCGTCGCCAAATGGCTCATCGCCCACGGCGTCGATTCCAAACGCCTCATCGCCGTCGGCTTCGGAGGCAACAAACCCGCCGCCGCAGAGGATTCCCCCGAGGGCAAAGCCGCCAACACACGCATCGAAGTTCATCCCGCCGCGATGCGCGATCACCTCATCGGCGGTAACCCCGCCGACGGCGGCGGAAAAGAAGTCAAAATCGAATCTGAAAAGAAGTGACCCAAGGTTGAAACCTGCAATTCCCAGACGCGGCCCGCTTTTGCGGGCCGTGCCTTTTTACCACGCTACGATTCCCCATGATCCAGAAACAAAAAATCACGATTCTGCTGCTCCTCGCTCTCCTCAGCGGCTGCTCCACCTACCGCGACGATTTTCAGTACACGCCCCGTCCCGACGGTTTCCTCATCACCAGTCCACCTGCCACAGCCGCGCAGCCCCTCGAATTGCAAGTTTCCATCATCGGCGTCCGCACGGATCACCCCAAGGAACATCCCAACACCATCGAAGTCCGCATCCGCATCGAGAACCACACCCCAGCCCTCGCCATCTTCATCCCCGAATCCATGCAGCTGATCGCATCGGACCTCGGCGTGTTCGAGCGGCCGGAAGTTGATCCGGCGGAGGGTGTGCGCATCAAGCCCGGCGATGATGCGAAAGTCACCGCTTATTTCCCGCTCATCACGCGCGACTCGCAGCGCCGCAGCGGTCCCCTCGCCGGCCTAAATCTCCGCTGGACTATGAAGGTCGGCGATCAGCCCGTCACCTGCTCGTCGAACTTCACACGCCGTCCCTACTACGACGGCCCCTACGGTAATCCGTATTATTACGATTCATGGTGGGGCCCGCGCGTCGGTGTCGGTGTCGGTTTTCACTCTCACCATCGATGAATCGTCAAGGGGTCGCGTGACACGATGAACAAAGCGTTTGTTCGAGAATCGGAGGAGCCCGAGCATCAGCGCTGCCCGGCGTGCCGCGCGATCGGACAGGGCGTCGGCTCCGTCACGCTCAATGCCCATCTCCCCGAGGAAGACGCCATGCGCCTCGCCGGCGAGGTCGCCTACTGCGCCAATCCCTCGTGCGACGTTGGTTATTTTGACACCGTCGGGCAGACGATCCCCGCATCGAAAATCGTGAATCCCAGCTGGCCCAAGCATCCGCTCGCGCCCGTATGTGCATGTTTCGGCGCCACCGCCGAGGATGTGATCGCCGCCGCACGGGTTGCGGATCCTCAGCCCATCCGCCAGATCATCGAGCGGAGCAAGAGCCCCGATGCCGATTGCCTGTTCCGTGCGGCCAGCGGGCACTGCTGCGTGCCCGAGCTGCAGCAGCTCTATCTGAAACACGCAAAAACAAAAGGCTGCGCGTAATGACGGATTTGTCTTGACTCCATCGGCGTGTCGTACCACATCTGCTGCGCGGTTCTCAAAAAAATCCTCGCCCTGGCGGTATCACAGCGATAGACTCGAAGTAGATCGGGAGCGGGACCAAAAAAACCGGACGAGGACAATAACTCGAACCGCGTGTGCCCCGCTGAGCCCCCGGCGAAACCCGATTGGGATTTCGCCGACGCATAGCTTGAGCCGCGTGGAACAATAAAGGGCTCTCGCTTTCCGGGTTCCCGCCCCCGGCATTTTGGAACGAGTCCAAGGTCCTTGGATGAAGTCGCAGACGGACCTTGGACTATTTTTATGCGATCATGAAGTGTTGCAGCACGATCGCACCACACATCGCGACGTTCAGCGAGTCCACACCATAATGCATCGGGATCATCACCTTGCGTGAGCAAAGGGACAAGGTGCGGTCGTCGAGGCCGGTGTCCTCCGGCCCAAGCACGATCGCGACACGTTCGCTGTTTCTCTTTGCGTTTTGCAATTCTTCCGCCCCGGGCACCAGCGCCGTCGCGATCAGTTGCACACCAAACTCGTCGCGGAGACGCAGCATGTCGCGCTCCAGATCATCGCTCTGCACGATCGGAAGCCTGAAGGCCGAGCCCATCGAAATGCGCACCGATTTGCGGTAGTACGGATCGCAGCAGAGCGGCCCGAGCACGAGCGCATCGGCCCCGAGCGCCGCGGTGACGCGGATGATCGAGCCGAGGTTGTGTGTGTTGAGGATCTTGGGGCAGACGACGAGCGTCAACCTTTTTGCGCCACGGGCAAAAAGATTGTCCACGGTCGGCGAGGGCTTCCGCACGCCGACGGCCAGCGCACCGGTGTGAAATTTATAACCAGCCACCGCGCTCAGCAGCGCTTCGGTGACAAGATAAACCGGCACGTGCGGCGGGATCAGCTCGGCGAGGCGCGGCAGCCGCTTGTCGCTGGAAAGCACGGATTCCACGGGGAAATCGCTCGCCAGGAGCCGTCGCACCAGGTGCTCGCCCTCGGCGATGAAACGCTGCCCATCGCGCGCCAGTTCCTTGTCGCGCAGGTCCCGGTAGGGCGCGACGCGCGGGTCGTCGAGACTGTCAATCGTGATCACGGCCATGCGTGAAAGTGTAACGCATCGGGTGTTTCATCACCGCCGCGTTACAATGCCACGAACAACCGATGGAGCATCCCATGACAAATCACCGCACACTCGGCGCGCTGTTGATCGGCGCGTCGGTCATGCTCGCCGCCTGCGCCACGCTCGCCGAGCCACCCGCTCCGGCCCCGCCCGTTGCGCCGCCGGCCGACAAGGCGCCGATCCTGACCGGCCTGAAGATCGATCTCCAGCAGAAGCTGATCGATGTCGATGCGGAGATCTGCCTCGAAGCCGGCATGCTCGAACTGCTTGGCACCACGCCGCAGGGAAAGCAGCACGAATCGATCCTCACGCTCAAGCCCCGTCCGCAGCATCTGCACCTCGCGCTGCTGATGCTCGGTCTCAAGCCCGGCAAGCCCGGCACCTGGGTCTACGAGAACGGCAAGGGCCGCGCCGTGAACCCGACCGGCGACAAGGTGAAGCTGAGCCTCGTCTACGATAAGGACAACAAATCAGTTGAGGAGCCGATCAATACATTCATCCGTGACACCAAGACCAAGAAGCAGCTCGACAGCGACGTCTTCGTCTTCGCCGGTTCGGTGATGGTCAAGCATCCCGATGTGAAAGAGCCGATCTACGCCGCGGATTCGGATGCGGATGTGATCTCGGTTGTGTCCAAGCCCGATGAGGTTCTCGCCCTGCCTAATGCCGCGTCGGATTCGAATGAATCACTTGAATATGAGATCACGCCCAACTCGCTGCCGAAGCTCGGGACGAAGGTGACGCTGCGCATCCGTGTCATCGAGGAGCCCAAGAAATAGGTTCTGCTCTTTGATGCCCACCGCGACACGTCCAGTTCGGCGCACGCTCTCTCCCGACCACTATTTCATGAGGTCGCAGGAGCCGCTGCAGGCATTGATCTTCCTTTCGCCGCTGCTGATTGCCTACGAGATCGGCGCGCTGACCGGCCAGCAACGCGTGCTCGCGGCGACCTTCCTGCGTGACTTCCTGCATCTCTTCGGCGCTGTGGGTGACTACCTGCCGGGCTTGGCGATCGTCGTCGTCCTACTCTGCCTGCATCTGACGCGGCGCGACCGTTGGCGCTTCGAGCCGCGCCTCTATATTGAGATGTTCTTCGAGTCCGTCGCGATGGCGATCCCGATGGTGATGTTCGGCTTGCTGCTCGGCCAGCACAGCAGGGGACACCCCGCGATGCAGACCCTCGCGATAGGCGGTCCGGTCAACCCCGCACATTTCAAACTGCTGGAGTGGTTCAGCCTCTCATTCGGCGCCGGGATCTACGAGGACTTTGTGTTCCGTCTCGTCGCGATCGCGTTTCTCCATTTCGTGCTGGTCGATCTGCTGGACGTCTCACCGGCGACCGGGGCGGTGATGGCGATCCTCTGCTCCGCGGTGCTCTTCGGTGCGTATCACTTCACGAATCAGGAGTTCACGCTCGCCCAGTTCGTCCGATACTTCGCGATGGGCGTGTATCTCGCCGCGGTCTATGTGCTGCGCGGTTTCGGGATCGTCGCGGCGACGCATGCGTTTTACGATGTGCTGATCGGACTCATCGCGCAGGGCTTTTTGCCCGCGCACTGAATTACCGGACGCAGTTGACGCGAAATTCTCGCAATAAAGACCGGTTATTACGCCTCTGACGCCCCCAGCGATTAAGTGCAACTCCCTGCAAACCGATGTTCTGGACACGGACCTTTCACAGGTCCATTTGCGCCGGCGTGCCGGCAGGAGAGCTCACCGTGGATAAGGCGAGTGCAATTGGTCTGGCGATCGCCGTGGGCGCCCTGGGCTTCGTGTTCTTCGAAGCCTCGCACGGCCACCTGAGCATGTTTTATTCTCAGGAAGGCGTGCTGATGGTGTTCGGCGGATCGGTGTCGGTCGTGTTCATGGGCATGCCCATGTCGCAGCTCAAGAGCCTGCCGAGCTGGCTCAAGAAATTCATGTTCCACAAGGGCCGCAGCCCCGTCGAGACGGCCAAGATCCTCGCCGACCTTTCCGAGCGCGCCCGCCGCGACGGCATCCTCGCCCTCGAAAGCGAAGTCAGCAAGATCCAGGACCCCGATCCGTTCCTGATCAAGGGTCTGAAGATGGCGATCGACGGCATCCCCTCCGAAAACATCGAGGCGACGCTCAAGACCGAGATTATGGCCATGGGCGAGCGCCACAAGGCCGGCAAAAAGTTCTTCGATCTCATCAAGCTCTACGGCCCCGGCTACGGCCTGGTCGGCACGCTCGTCGGTCAGGTCGGCATGTTCGGTAACCTCGGCTCGGGCGACATCGGGCAGATGGGCAAGATGCTCGCGGTGGCCGTCGTCGCAACGATGTACGGCGCCGTGCTGGCCAACGCCATCGCCGGCCCGATGGGCGACAAGCTCGGCGCCCGCTCCAACGAAGAGATCATGTGCCGCAAGATGATCCTGCAGGGCATCCTCTCGCTCCAGGCCGGCGACAACCCCCGCATGACTCTGGACAAGATGGCCGCCTTCCTGCCCAACGATGTCCGGGGCAAACTGGCCGCGGCGGCCTAAAGGAATAGCGGAACCATGTCCGACGCACACGACGCAAAACACGCTCCCGCAGCCGGCGGTCACGGTGGTGGCCACGGCGGTGGGGGCCACGAAGACGAGGGCAGTCACGAGGAGCATCACGAAGGTGCTCCAGAATGGCTCATTTCCTTCGCCGACAACGTCGCGCTGATGATGGGATTCTTCGTGATTCTGCTGGCCATGAGCATGGCCCCAAAGGGCGATGCGCACGCCAGCAAGGGCCAGCACGACGACGAGCAGGGCACCCCCGAAAAGCAGAATGATCTGCAGCTCGCTCGGTTCGTCGTTGCCGTCCGTCAGGCGTTCAACAACCCCGTCGATTTTTCCACGCCCGATCCGCGCGACATGGAGCTCGTCAAGCTCATAAATCAGCATAATGCCGAGGCGCAGGACATCGCGCCCGAGGGCCACGACAAGGAAGTGCAGTCGATCCGCCCGACCGATTACCACAAGCTCAGCGCCGCCGTCGGCTTCGAGGAGCAGTCCGCGACTCTCAGCAGCGGCTCGCTCAAGACCATCGCCAGCGCCGCGGCACATCTGCGTGGCCTGCGGCTTGTCATCGAGCTCCGCGGTCATGTCTCGGCCGCTGAGAACGCTGTCAACGAGGACCGCGCGATGGCCCTGTCATTCGAGCGCACCATGGCCGTCGCGCGACAGCTCGCCGCCGCGGGCATCGAGTGGAAGCAGATGCGGATGATCGCCTGCGGCGACCACGAACGCCTTAAGGCGCTGGCCTACTCCCCTGCGGATCAGCGGCTCAATCAGCGCGTCGAGATCATCCTCACCGATGAACTCGTCAAAGAATAAATGACCCTTCACCAAGCCCCGGATGATCAAGGGCCGCCTCGCGGATTGGTCATGGGGTTTGGTCATGGGTCATTTTCATTTGCTACACTGTCGCCATGGCCAACGCAAAGAAAACCGATGAGGCCGGCGAAGCGCTCCCGCCGTTTGAACAGTCGCTCGAGAAAGTTCAGGCGATCGTCGATGCGATCGAGGGCGGGCAGGTGCCCCTGGAGCAGAGCCTCGAGCAGTACACCGCGGGCATGAAACTGATCCGCCACTGCCGCACGATCCTCGACCGCGCCGAGCAGAAGATCAAGCAGATCACCGTTGACGAGCAGGGGAACCTGCGCGAGAGCGGCGAGATCGCGGACCCCGAGGATTAAGCCTGATGACGATGGACGTACTCTGGTTGATCTTCGTCACCGTCGTCGGCGCCTGCGTCGGCAGCTTTCTCAACGTCGTGGCGTATCGGCTGCCGATCGGCAAGAGCATCGTCACGCCGCCGTCGGCATGTCCGAAGTGCAACCACAAACTCGCGTGGCACGACAACATACCCGTGCTTGGCTGGATCATGCTGCGCGGCCGCTGCCGTTACTGCGCCAATCCAATCAGTGCCCAGTACCCGATCATCGAGGCGATAATCGCGCTGCTTTTCGGCGGGTGGTTCTACATCTGCTATTTCTCCACGCTGCGTCCCGACTTCGCCGGACCGGGCCTGCCGGGCACCGCGCCGATCTTCGCCGTCTCGCTCATCCTCATCGCCGGCCTCATGGCCGCGACGCTCATCGACGCGCGTCACTACATCATTCCGCTCGAGATCCCGTGGCTCGTCACGGCGGTCGCGATCGTCGTTCTACCGCTCACCGTGGCCACGCAGTTCGATGCGACCGTGACGGTCGCCGTTCCGGCGCGTATGCGAGATGGCCACGTGATGCTGTCCAAAGATCGGCTGGCCCAGGTGCGCCCGATCTACCGAAGCAGCGCAGTTGTGGCATTGGCGGCGCAGCGACCGGAGGCCAGTGATGTCGTCGTCTCCGCGGCGCCGCGCGTGGCGACGGTGTTCGTCCCCGCGGCGGTCGGCGGGGCGGTGGGGCTGCTGATCTCGATTGTGCTGCTCAGGCTCAAGTGTATCCCGCAGAGCTTTGCGGATGATCCGGCGGCACATGAGAACGCGGGTGTCAATCCAAGCGATAAGCCGCAGGCGGTGGAGGATTCAAGCGACCCGAGCACGTGGATCGCTCATCCTCATCCGCGGCGCGAGGTGCTCAAGGAGTGCCTCTTCCTAGTCCCGCCGGCTATGGGCTTCCTCGCAGGTACCGCGGTCACGTTCGCCCCGGGGACGCTCAGCGGTTGGCCCGCTGTGCTCGGCGGCGTGCTCATCGGATACATGGCGGGGGGCGTCACTGTCTGGCTGACCCGCATCCTCGGCACGCTCGGCTTTGGCAAGGAAGCGATGGGACTCGGAGATGTGCACCTCATGGCGGCGGTGGGGGCGGTGACGGGGTGGCAGGTCGCTGTCATGGCATTCTTCATCGCCCCGGTCTTCGGCCTGCTCTGGGCGGCTGGATCGACGGGTATCGCCAAGTTGCTGCGCCGGCAGGTCCGCGTGATCCCCTACGGCCCGCATCTGGCGATCGCGTCGCTGCTGGTGATGGTCTTCCGAGAGCCGATGCTCGAACGCATCACGCTGTTCCTCACCGGCGGCTGAGATGCAGGCGTCATAATTTTTTCATCTGCCACTGGACAAGCGGCCGATAAATCGGGAGAATCTCAAACAACTGAGAGTGGTGCGAGGATCGCACCGCAGCATTTCGGCCGTCGAATTTCGTGTGGTCCTTTCGACGGACCGGCGAACCCGAAGGATCACGGATGATCAAAAGGACGATTCCCATGTTGAACAAGATTGGCTCCACCGGCTTCGCCTGCGCGCTCGCGCTGGGCTTCCTCTTCCTCGGCGGCTGCGACGACAAGCTCAAGGCTGAGCGCAATCAGCTGTTTCAGGAAAACCAGGAACTCCGCGCCAAGAGCGACGCTCAGGCCAAGGAACTCGAGAACACGCAGAAGGCCGCCGCGGCCGCGATCGAGAAGTCCACGACCCCGCTCGCCGCGGCTCCCGCCGGCGACACCGTCATCGCCAAGGGCAGCGGCAGCAACGCCCCCGTGACCCTCGACGAGGGCTACACCGTCACCAGCAACTCCAAGAACACCACCATCCGCGTCACCGGCGATGTCCTGTTCGCCCCCGGCCAGGCGACGCTCAAGACCGAAGCCAAGCAGAGCCTCTCCAAGCTCGCGTCGATGATCAAGACCAAGTACGCCGGCAAGCCGATCAACGTCATCGGCTACACCGACTCCGATCCCATCCGCCACAGCAAGTGGAAGAGCAACGAAGAGCTCAGCAACGCCCGCGCTGACGCCGTCGAGAAGTATCTGGCGTCGGTCGGCGTCAAGAATCATATGGTCGCCCTCGGCAAGGGCGCCGCGAATCCCCAGCCCACCAAGGCCCAGAGCCGCCGCGTCGAAGTCGTCGTCGCCAAGTAACGACCGACGAACGTCACGATCATCCAAAGGGCACGGCGCAAGCCGTGCCCTTTTTTGTTTCTGGGTAGCTGCTTGACTCAAGTGATTACTACTGGTTGTGTTTTGGGGACACATACAGGTCTTTCACCGCGGGAGGGCGGGTGGTCACGGCTTGTT
>JAYVTU010000222.1:0-4775 GCA_043788485.1 Planctomycetota bacterium | reverse complement strand
GAGCCCTTCCATGTCTGATGCTCGCAAGAATGTGATTATCGTTGTGCTTTTCACCATCACCATGCCGCTGGCCGTGGTGTTTTCGACGCATCTGGCGCGGTCGAGTTTTGAGAAGGTGAAGCTGCGGGACCAGGTGATTTCGGTCAAGGGTTATGCGGAGAGGCCGATCGTGTCGGACCGTGCGACGTGGAGCGCGGCGATCACGGAGCGGGAGCCGGATATCAAGGCGGGGTACAACAAGCTCGAAACCGACCGCGGCGACCTGCTCAAGTTCCTCGCGGCGCACAAGTTCGCCGGGGATCAGGTCGAGCCGTCGCCGGTGGCGATCAATCCCGTCTACGCCAAGGACGACAAGGGCAAGGACACCAACAAGATCGAGAGCTACACGCTCAGCCAGTCGTTCAGCATCGCGTCGGCTGACGTGCAGCTTGTCTCCAAGGTCGCCCACGAGGCCAGCGACCTGATCCGCACCGGCATCGAACTCGACTCCAGCGCTCCGCGCTACCTGTTCACCAAGCTCGACGAGGCGAAGCTGGAGATGATCGGCCAGGCCACGGCAAATGCCCGCCAGCGCGGCGAGCAGCTCGTCAGCGGCTCGCGCAGCAAGCTCGGCCCGCTCCGCGGAGCCGCCCAGGGCGTCTTCCAGATCACACCCGCCTACTCCACCGAAGTCACCGGCTCGGGCGAAAACGACACCGGCAGCATCAACAAGGTGATCAAGGCGGTCGTCACTCTGGAGTTTGCGATCGAGTGAATCTCAGGGCTTGAGCACTTCGATGCAGTCGAGACCCAGGTAGTAGCGTGGGCCGCGCGAAGCGGGGTTGGCGCCGGTCACTTCGATGCGCAGCGTGAACATGCCATTTTTGGGCTCGAATTTGCCGAGGTCGAAGGGCTCGGCGAGGGCGGCCTGGTCGTTGTAGCCATCAAGGGTTTTTGCGACGGGCTTGCCGTTGACGGTGAAGCCGAGGATGCCGTAGTCGTGGCTGCGTGTGGCGTGGAGGATGAGCCTGCGAGTTTCGGGGGCCTGGGCGGGGATGGTGAGCTCGATGAACTCGCCGACCTTTTCGGCGCGGACCCAGAGCTGCGCGTCGCTGCTCCATCGCTTGCCGTGCTGGAGGAGGATGCCGCCCTGCTTTTCGATTTTCAGTCCCGGAGAATGATCGGCGACGGTCATCGTTTCGCACTCAACGGCGCCGGCGATGTGCGGGATCTCGGGCATGGCGGAGATCGGCGCGAGCGCCTGCTGCTGATCGGGCCCGCGGTTGCTGGTGGCGCCGGGCGCGGCGTACCAGTAGCTGGTCACGGCGTAGACGACGTCGGTCTCCTTCCAGTGCCAGATTTCCATGTCGACCTGAAGGGATTTGCTGAAGGGGATGGTGTCGAGATTACGTGTGCGCGTCACGACGGTGTGGCCGGCATTGCCGGGGCCATCGCAGCGGACCTGATTGGCGAACGGCGTCTGGAAGAGCGCGGTGTGTCCCCAGGAGTAGCAGTAGTAATCCTCGGAGCCGGTGCCGAAGTGCGAGGGGAAGGATTCGCCGTCGGTCCGGATTTTCTCGTCGCCCTCGCCCCACCAGTCGCGGACGGGGTTGAAGAGCGCGAGGCTGTCGCCGACGTATTTGCCGCGACCGGTGATTGTGACGTAGTTCCAATCGGAGTAGGGTCGGGTGTGGATCGGATTCTGCATCCGCCATGTGGCGTGGAAATGCAGGGAACGGTCGTCCCACTGCCAGGGCCCGACGGTGGCGGTCAATGTCGCGGTGATCTTCTTGTCGGCGAGATTGAGGAGCGTGATCTTCGCCGATCTTTCGTAAGGCATGACCCAGCGGCAGGTCATCGTGCCGTCTTTCTCGACGGTGCGGTACCAGCTGTGCAATTCGTTGAGGCCGGCGCCGGAGCCGAAGAAATCGCCAGCGGGAGCCCAGACGGTCTGCTCGCCGTCGCAGTCGATTTGGATCACCGTGGTGCGCAGCGCAGCGGCGATGTCCCGCAGATCGGCGGGCGTGATACGGAGCTGAATCTGCTGGACGGCGTGGGAACCGGCCGGAAGATCAAGTGAGGCTTGCTGACCGGCGTCGATGGATTGATCGAGCGCGAGCGCGCTGCCGGCTGCGGCGGCGGGGTTGAGCAGTTTCTTTGCGGCGGTTTCGATGGCATCGTGCTTCGCCTTGAAATCCGCGGCGGTGAATGACTCGACCGGCGTGCCGGGTTCGTAGCTGCGGTACTCGATGTTGTACCACCTATACTCCGGCGGCTTGGGCGAGGCGCCCTCGACGTAGGTGATCTTGCAGTGCCGGGAATAGGGGATGGGCAGGAAGAGATTCGGTCCGCCGCCGGAGGTGGTGACGGAGAGCGGGTGCGCGGTGAGATTGGCCAGGAAGGGGAACGCGGGACCGCCGGCGAGCACGGGCTCCTTATCGCCGTCGAGGTAGATGCGGATCTGACCCGTGAAATCCCTGCCGCCGAGCCAGAAACGCGTGACGGCTCCGGGGCCGTCGGCGTCCATTATGACCCATTCGCGCTTGCCGCCGACTTCCTCGGAGCGGATGAACTGGCCGAAGTCGTGGTTGGCGAACCAGCCGCGCGCATCGGCCGGCACGGTCGAGGCGCGATCGTAGCTGCTGGCCTGATGAGTCGTGAACGCCGGCACATCGATGCGGGCGACGGCCGCGGGATCGGTCATCTCGTGGAGCAGCGATTCGAGCGTGACGGGCGGCGCCGCAAGCGCTGGCGCGGCCGCAGATGCGAGGCACACGGCAACCGCGAGCAGCGCGACGCGAAAGGATGGCACGCGGTTCATCAGATCTTTCGGGGTCATCTATGTACTCTAGATTGTTTGCGGCACAGCGCCACGGCGCCTTGCGCGGATGGGATGGCGATAAGAGGATATTGCGGTTTGGTCCACGATTGGGATCGGTGGAACGCCTGGGTGCGGCGGATCAATGCATCGCGAACGCGATTTCTTACTGCCTCTGGTACGGGTCCCAGTACTTGAGCGGGCCGCGGAAGAGCGCGGGATCGCCGGCGGGGTTGATGAGGGTGGATTTGAGTAGCTGGGCGTGGAGGTCGTTGAAGACGACGCCGCCGCCGGCGGAATGGCGGCCGTCGTACATGCCTTCCCAATAACTGACATTCAGTCCGCTGGTGGGCCACCAGATGGACTGGCCCCAGATGGCCTTGTTGTTGTCGGCGATGCAGATGTTTTCGCTGGGGCTCTTGACGGCGTTCTGGCCGAGGTTCCCGACCGCGCTGATCCCACCGTAGCTCTGATCGGCGTAAAGCCGCAGCGCGAGGAACCAACCATTGAAGCCGTAGCCGAGCCGGTCCTGGTCGAATGCCCAGGTCCATGACAAGCCGTGGTACAGCTCGTATTCGGTGGCGATGGCGGGGTCGTGGTAGAGCTCGGGCTTCGTGCCGTAGTCCAGGAGCGTCGTGGCCCAGTAGGCGTCGTAGCCATCGGGGCGGCTTTTCGCGCCGACGGCGTCGATGCGGTGATCGGGGAACCGGCCGTAGTAGTCGGACTGGTAGCCGCTCATGGCGAGGCGTTGCTGGCGGAGATTGCTGAGGCAGACGGTGGCGTGGGAGTTGCCGATGGATGCCGACAGCGCGGGCATCAGGAGCGCGATGAGGACCAGGATGATCGTGACGACGACGAGCAGCTCGATGAGCGTGAAAGCGCGGGACGGTCGCGAGCTGCGGAAGTTGAGGGCGAGATGTGGTGGCATGATTGCTTTCATGTGGGTTTCACCGCTGCCAGTATTGGTAGGCGATATTTCCATCGGCACCCCAGGCGGGATGCCAGCTTGCCTTCTCGAGTTTTGCGTACGAGGCCCAGATGACGGCGCCGTCGACGTTGGCCTGATTGCCGCCCATCGGGGCATCGGTGCGTGCGATGTTGTCGAGGTAGCTGTTCCATCCGTTGGCGCCGCCGCCGGCGACGGGGTGGGCGACGACGAACCAGCCGAATGTGCCTTGCTGAAACTGGAAGATTTCGTCGCCGAAGAAGGCGGAGTTGGTTCGGGCGGTCTGGACGGACTGCGCGGTCGGTCGTGGCGAGACCCACTGGATTCCCGCGCCGCCGATGCGTGCGATGGCGGTATCGAGGCTTGGCCAGTAGGAGTAATCGGCGCATCGCCAGAAGGCATTGGCGGTGAGCCAGCCGTTGCCGGGGTTGTCGATGCTCGGATCCCAGAAGAGCGGGGAGCCGTGGCCGTCGAAGTCGAGATTGGGTATGTAGCCTTGGAAGAGCCGGCCCCAATGGAAGACCTGGGCATCATCGTGAAAACCGCCGGCGTAGAGGGAAGGTTGGGTCGCTTGATCGCGGACGACGAAGCGGCCGAAGTTGTCGCTGGCGTAGGTGGTGCCGGCCAGGGCGAGTTGTTTGAGGTTGCTGGCGCAGCGTGTGCGGCGAGACATCTCGATGGACGAGCCGATGGTGGGCAGCAGCACGGAGAGGAGGAGGACGATGAGCGTAACGACGACGAGCAGTTCGATAAGCGTGAAGGCGCGGCGCGGGCGCGGAGTACGGAATTTGGGATGCGGAGTTGAAGGCATAGGGTCGCTCCGACGTTTGTGTGCCATGCCCTCGGCTCGGCGTGGGCATGGTTCTGGATCCCGAGGACATGCCGACGCAGAGCCGACGGCATGGCACACGGAAAAGGGCATCAGGCCCTGCGTCGGCGTGCGATCACGCCGACGATGGACAGCAGCATCAGCCCGCCGGGCAGGGCGAGGGGCTCGGGGATGACGGCGAACTGGCTGTTGTGGTCGAGGAC
>JAYVTU010000221.1:0-88292 GCA_043788485.1 Planctomycetota bacterium | reverse complement strand
CCTCTGACCTCTGACCTCTGACCTCTGACCTCTGACCTCTGACCTCTGACCTCTGACCTCTGACCTCTGACCTCTGGCCTCTGGCCTTCACATCCGAATCACGCGGAGCGCCGGCTGCATCTGATTCAGGAACGAGGCGAAGTGCGTCGCGTCGTCGGCGCGGAGGCGGACCAGTTTCTTGCGCTGCCCGCCGGTGTGGTAATAGAGATCGAAGAAGACTTCCTCGGCCGGGACGATGAGGATCTCGCCGTCGGCGTCGTCCAGCGGGATGTCGCCGTGCACGTGGTATTTGCAGTAGGCCAGGCGCGTGTTGCTGATCACGATGCCGCCGAGGCCCGCGTCCTTCTTAGCGAAGTCGCTATCGCTGAAATACGCGACGAAGCGCTCGTTGGCCTTGAAATCCCACCACGCGCTGATGCGGCCACGCACCGGGTGGGGCAGGCTCCGCCACGCCTCGTTCTCGAAGCGGACGACCTGCGACTCGAGATTCGCGTAGTCGTCGCCGCAGACGCCGTTGACGCGGCCGAACCATTTGAGCGCGTAGCTGGCCGGGATGACCGCCTCGCACTGCACGCCCTCGGGCGTCGCGAAGAGCTGGCAGAAGATCGAGACCTGCGCGACGCATTTGGTGCAGACGAAATAGGGCATCGGTGCGTTGAACGGCGCGATGAAGCCATCCATCGCGCGCATCGACTGCACCAGCTCGCGCACGGTCTGGTGCGGCTTGCAGCGTACCTCGTAGAGCTTCTCGATCTCCGCGGCGTTCTGAATCTTGTTGGTCGCCTTGTCCAGCCAGGCCAGCGGACGGGCGATGAGCTGCTCGACGTCGAGCTCGCCGCAGCTGATGCACGTCAGCGGCATCGACGCGCGGAACGCGGGGCGGAGCAGGAGCGTGGCGTTGAAGCCGAGCGTCACGCCCGCCGAGGTCACATCGAGCACGTGGAGACGGATCTCGTCGCGGACGGCGGCGTCGCGCATGGGCTCGGGCTTGGTCTGCGTCGAGGCGACGTTGGCGCGCTCGGCGCGCGCTTCCTCGCGGAGCCTCTGCTCCTCGGCCGGCAGCGGCTGCGCGGTCCGCATCGCCGACTGCACGCGATACAGCGGCTTGCCGTCGCGGTGCGTCGGTGGGGCCGGGGTGCGCGGCTTGGCGGCGTCACCGAACGGCGGCGCGGAACCGGGCCGCGGCGCCGCCGGGGCGGAGGGCGATCCACCGGGTTGACCCGCGCGCCACTGAGGCATCGAGCTGCCCGACGGCTTGACCGGGGGCATCGCGCCCGATTCGTCGGGATTCTCGCCGGGCGCCTTCACCAGCCAGTCGGCGACCGATTCCTCGAGTACCTTCTCCTCCGAAGGCACCAGGAACTTCGCCGAGCAGCGCGGACAGCGACCCGCCTTGCCCACCGATCCCTCAGGTAGACGCAACGGTGCGTCACAACTTGGACAATGAAACAGTAATGTCATGCCGAGACCCTTCGGCTACGCCTGATATGTGCCTGCCATGTTTCACGCACACGGCAAAATTCCAACCGCACCGGATCGACCTACAGCACAACGTCCATCCGGGCACTCTTATTCCAATCAATAATAACACACATCGACGACTTGGCCAGTCAAACTTTCACGATTTCGTCTCAGCCCCGCCACAGGCACCTCGCGTCAAGCCGTATCCCAAACCCCGCAAATCCCCTCAATTCACTGACGGATCCTCCGGGATCCGGTCCCGTCGCACGCCCGGCGGAGCCGTCAGGCTCCGCACCAAAAATTTCCACTGCCGCGTATCGTCGCTGAAAACCAGCTCCGGAGCCGCCTCCGTTGTAAGCCACGAGCCCTCGCCCAGTTCCTTCTCCAACTGCCCCGGCGACCACCCCGCATACCCCAGAAAATATTTGATCGGCGACTCCTCACGCCCCACCAGAGCCCCCACGCTCGAAGCCTCCGCGCTGAAACAGATCCCGCCCAGCAGTTCCACCTCCGCATCCCCATCACTCGTATGCAGCGCCATCAGCGGCCCGGGACACGGCCCGCCCTGATAAAGCGGCTGCTCACACGTGCACGACTCCTCATTGAGCTGCTCCCACGCATCACGGATCGTCGTCTGCGTCGGCCGATTCAGCACCAGCCCCAGCGCCCCGTCCTCATCGTGCTGCACAATGAACAGCACCGTCTGCGCAAAATTCGGGTCGCGCATCTGCGGCGAAGCGATCAGCAATTGACCACGCAGGGACTTCATCACGGGAGTTTAGCACACGACGCGGCGGAAATGACCAAATCCCAAATACCAATGACCAATCCTCAAACATTTCCCGTTTAGCCGCGACCCGAGTCTGCGAGGGGAGCGCTTCACGCCTCAGCGCTCCCTTCGCAGACTCGGGTCGCGGCTAAACAAATCCAAATGGGTCATTGGATTTGACGCCCCCCGTCCATCCCCTAAAATACCCCGTTCTTCCGCAGGAGCTCCCCGTGGCCAAGACCTTCACATGCAGCCTGGTGACCCCCGAACGAGCCGTCCTTGAGGCCGAGGTCTCCTACGCCAACCTCCCCGCCCACGACGGCCAGATGGGCGTCATGCGCGACCGCGCCGCCATGCTCGTCGAACTCGGCAAGGGCACGCTCACCCTGGACCTCGCCGACGGCGGCCACAAGAGCTTCGCCCTCGAAGGCGGCTTCGCCCAGATGCAGAACAACCGCCTCACCCTGCTCTGCGAAAAAGCCACCGAAATCGCCGCCTGATTCCGCCGCCACATCACGCATTAAATCCAACCCCCGAGCGATCGGGGGTTTTTGTTTTCAGGAAGGTTTAACCGCGAAGGCGCGAAGTACGCGAAGAAGAACGAAATGGCTTTTAGACCAAATCCTAATTCTTCTTCGCGTACTTCGCGCCTTCGCGGTTAATTCTCCGATTCCCCTGCGGGTTTAATTCGCAGTCGAGGGCGACTGAGCGGCGCGGGGCACCGCCGGCTCCGCGGCGTCGCGCGGGCTCGTCGCCGTCGCAAGCACCGTTTCGCCGCCCCAGACATATTGGCCCTGCCGGGCCTGAACAGTCACGCGGTCGGGGTGCGGCAGGTACACCTCGGTCGTTGAGCCGAACTTGATCAGGCCGAAGCGTTCGCCGCGCTGGAGGATCTCGCCGGGCTTGGTGGCGCAGACAATCCGCCGTGCGATCGCGCCGGCGACCTGCCGGACGACGGCCACGATGTCGTGGTGCGACGGGTGCTCGAGGACGATCGTCACCGATTCGTTGAGCTCCGCGGACTCCGCCTTGAGGGCGTTGAGGTGCTGGCCGTCCTTGTGCGTGATCGAGACGACGCGGCCGTGCACCGGCGAGCGGTTCACGTGCACATCGAGCACCGAGAGGAACACGCGGATGCACACCGCCGGCCCGCCCAGCGGCTCGTAATGCTCCAGCTTGTGAATCGAACTGATGCGGCCGTCGGCGGGCGACACGATCTGCCCGCGCATCGTCGGCGTCCGCCTCTGCGGATCACGGAAAAACGCCAATCCCCCCACCGCGATGATCGCCACGACACCCGCCGGGATCCACCAGTGCAGGAAGAGACTCACGCCCACGCCGACCGCCCCGCCCAGAGCGAGGATGGTGGTCTGCGGTCTGCCGAGCGGACTAAGCATGGAAGTAGATTAACGGTAGGACGAAAGCGACCTCGGCACTAGCGCCGATTGCCCCGCATACAGTGCGGGAAGTCTGTGTAGATAAACGATGGTTGACGAGCCGCGCGGCTCGGCGTCCCGATCAGGCCGCGACCTCGGCCTTCTTCTTGCCACCGGCCTTGCCGATGAACAGGCCGATCGCGCCCAGCACCAGGCATCCGATGAACATGCCCGCGAAGTACATCGGCTGCTCCACGAGCTTCGCCGTCATGTCGATGATCAGGCCCTGCATGCCCGTGATGACCACGATCAGTCCCACGATCAGCACCGCCATCACGCCGAACATCGCAAACCCCGCGAAACCGTCCCACGCCGGGTCCGCCGATTCCTCTTCCATCACGTACACCGGCGCCTCGCTCGGCCCCTCCTCCAGCGAACTGAGCGCCGAAGGATGCGACTCGACACCGCCGGCCGATTCAAAAATCCCCGTCGAAGATCCCGGCAGCGCGCCGCCCGATGCCATCTTCGCATCCGAGTCGCCGCCCGGCCCAATATCCTCAAGAAGCTCCACAGCCCCGAGGCTCGTGTCATCGCTCTCACGCGTCAAATCCAGCAGGCCCGAGCCGCTGCCCACCGACTCCAGCGACAGCTCATCCTCAGCCCCGCGGAAATCCTTGGTCACCTGCGTCTGCGCCATCGGATCCGCCGCCTCGACTTCGTCGGCATCGAACACGCTGATGCCCGTCGCCGTCGCGGACTTCTTCGTGTCGCTCGCCTTGTTGCTCGGCATGTCCGTGTCAGCCAGCAGATCGATCGTGTCGGTCTTGCTCGACTTGTTCTCGTTGACATCCGCGAGCCGGATCCCGCTCTCTTCGCCGGGCTTGCCGGGCTTGTCCATTTTCATCGTGCGCGACATGCCGAACAGCTCGTCGACCGCCTCGCGCTTGTACATCACCTTGTCACGGTCACGGAACTGCTGAAGCTTGCCTTCCTCAGCGAGTTGCTTGACCTGATCCTCACTGACGCCAAGTTTGGCCGCGGCTTCATCGAGCGTGTAGAACATCTTGGCCATGTCGAGGCCTCCTCACCGGTGATGAACGCGCCACCCGGCGCGCGGAACCCGTTTCCAACACGTGAACTACGGCGACGGGGCATTATACACACCCGCCCGCCAAGGCAAAGGGGCATTTCCGAGGGTTCAGGGTCAGGGGTTGGAGCTACCCAGAATCACCTACTGAGGTAGACCGCCCCGCGCCGCGACAGTAAGTTGGCGGGTCCCATGAAAAACCCTCTCCATATCGCACTTGCGTTCGCCACCCTCCTCATCCTTCTGTCCGGCCCCCTCGTCGCAGCCGACGCGCCCAAGGCCGACGCCAAGAAGCCCGCCGACGAACAGCACTCCGATGGCGGTCAGTGGGGTGTCAAGCCCGCGGCGCACAATGATCCCAAGCTGCCACGCATCCTCCTCGTCGGCGATTCCATCGCCAAAGGCTATCACGACGAGGTCGCACGCCTCCTCAAGGGCAAGGTCAACGTCGATCTCTACATCACTCCCAAGAACCTCGCCAGCAAGGGCGTCCTCGACGATCTGGAAGCGGCACTGAAGCACGGCCCCTACCGCGTCGTCCACTTCAACGAATCCGGCCTGCACGCCTGGCCCGTCGGCGCCATCCCCGACGGCCAGTACCGCCCGCTGATGGAAAAATACATCGACGCCCTGCAAAAACACGGCGGCGGCGCCACGCTCATCTGGGCCAGCAACACGCCCGTCACCGTGAAGGACAAACCCGGTGAGCTCGACAAGGAAGTCAACGACCGCATCGAGCAGTTCAACCGCGATGCGCGCAAGGCAGTCGAAAATGAACACATCACCGTCGATGATCTCTACGCCCTGATGAGCGATAAATTGAAACTCGCCCGCGGCGACCGCTGGCACTGGACCAAACCCGGCAGCGACCTCCAGGCCAAAGCCGTCGCCGAAGCGATCGAGAAGGCGATGAACAAGCCGACGGAAAAACCCGTGAACAAGAAGTGATGGCCCTTCCCCCTCGTTCTCAGCGAGTCGGCGTAGCCGCCCGGCTATTTTTTTCTGAACCCTGAACCCATTCCGTCTCCGCGCATAAAAAAACCCCGTCGCAGATGAGGCGTATCTGCGACGGGGCAGAC
Organism: Planctomycetota bacterium; assembly: GCA_043788485.1. Lineage (GTDB taxonomy): Bacteria > Planctomycetota > Phycisphaerae > Phycisphaerales > Zrk34 > JAYVTU01. The sequence goes on along the minus strand of JAYVTU010000221.1, from coordinate 82,520 downwards.
GTAAAGGAGGCGGTAGACGGGTGGAAGTATCGGGTTTCCCGGTTCAGTTCAGGTTAAGAGACCGTTCTTTTCTCGTTCTGACAGATGCCTTATCACAATCGCCGTGCCAAACGAAAATGGCGTTTTCGGGCATTAAAAAGCCGTCTGGGCCCTTCTATATGCACAGGAATCGATCAGCACCCCCCGCCTGCCCAAAAACTCGACAGGCTGCGGCGTGATAACTCGATGCCTCGAAACAGCCCCCATCCCGCACCCCGGAGCCTCCCATGATCCGCCCGATCCGCCCAAATCGCTCGCTTCTCGCCGCCGCCCTGCTTTTGGTCACCGCCTCGCTGGGCCGCGCGGAGATCAAGCTCGCATCGACCTACTCCGATGACATGGTCCTCCAACGCCGCGCCGCCATCACCATCACCGGCCAAGTCACCAAAGGCGGCGAAACCGTCACCGTCACGATCGGCGACCAGAAGGCCACCGCAACCGCCAAAGCCGACGGCGAATTCGGTGTCACCCTTAAGCCCCTCGAAGCCGGCGGCCCCTTCACGCTCACCTTCACCACGCCCACCGAAAAACGCGAACTCAAGAACGTGCTCGTCGGCGATGTCTGGGTCTGCTCCGGCCAGTCGAACATGGAATTCGGGCTCAACCGAGCCGAGGGCTCCGCGGAGGCGATCGCCGCGGCCGGCAACCCGCAGCTCCGTCTCTACACCGTGCCCAAAACCATCGCCCAGTCGCCGCAGAGCACGACGAAGGGAAGCTGGTCGGTCTGCTCCCCGGCGAACGTCGGCGGGTTCACCGCCGTCGGCTACTTCTTCGGCGCGAAGCTGCAGAAGGACCTCGGCGTGCCGATCGGGCTGATCCACACCTCATGGGGCGGGACACCGGCCGAGGCGTGGACGCCGCGCGAGAAACTGCTGGCCGAGCCGGCGACCAAGTCGATGGTCGAGAACTCGGACAAGATGCTCGCGGCTTACGACCCGGCCAAGGCGAAGGCGGATCACGAGAAGGCGCTTGAAGCCTGGAAAGACGCGGCGGCCAAGGCGAAAGCCGCCGGCAAGCCCGAGCCGCGCAAGCCCTCGCTCGCCGAGCCCAAGGCCAACCCGCATCAGCCGTCCGTGCTCTACAACGGCATGATCCACCCGCTGATCGGTTTCCCGGTGACCGGCGCGATCTGGTATCAGGGCGAGTCGAACGTCGGCCGGGCGGCGCAGTATCACGTGCTGTTCCCCACGATGATCAAATCGTGGCGCGACGCCTGGGGCCAGCCCGATATGCCCTTCTACTTCGTGCAGATCGCCCCGTACAACTACAAGGGCGAACGCAGCGGCGAAGCGTGCGCCGAACTCTGGGATGCCCAGCTCTTCACGATGAAGACCGTGCCGCACACGGGCATGGCGGTCATCACCGACGTCGCGAACCTCACCAACATCCACCCGACCAACAAGAAGCCCGTCGGCGAACGCCTCGCACTCTGGGCCCTGGCCAAGGACTACGGCAAAGCCGACCTCGTCTTCTCCGGCCCGGTCTACAAGGATGCGAAAATCGACGGCGACAAAATCCGCCTGAGCTTCGACCACATCGGCGGCGGCCTCGTGGCGCGCGATGGCAAACCGCTCAATGAATTCACGATCGCCGGCGCCGATGAGAAGTTCGTCCCCGCGACCGCGGCGGTCGATGGCGAAACGATCGTCGTCCACGCCGACAGCGTGACGAAACCCGTCGCCGTCCGCTTCGGCTACCGCGAGATGGCCCAGCCGAACCTGATCAACAAAGAAGGCCTCCCCGCCTCACCGTTCCGGACCGATGCGTTCAAGATGGTGACGGAGGGGAAGAACTGATCGCCTCCGCCGCTTGCGGCTTAGCGCTCTTCACTTCGCCGGGTGCCCTACTCAATCATGCCGCCGCCGAGGTTCGCGCTCGGCGGTTCGCGGATTGCCATCTCGGTCATACCACGTGTACTCGATGTAGCCGGCCTCATTTTGATCGAGCGTGAAGTTGCCCGGCGAATCTTCCTCATGCACCGGGCCGCCCTGATAGAGATTGGAGCCGACCTCGTAACTCTGATCACGGCGCCGATAGGCGTGATGCTCGTCAATCTCGACCCACTTGTCGCGCACCATCTTCTGTGCGTCCTCCATCGACAGCACGGGATTTTCGTTCTGGGCTTCTTGGATCATCCTTGCAAGACCGGAATGGTCGCTGCCCATGAACATCTCCGGCATCACGGAACGCGTCACCTGCACCTTGGGCAGGGCGACATAGATTCCGGTGAAGAGCGCCAGCGCGACCAGCGCGATGCGGACGTGCCACATCACAAATCTCCGAAGTCCAAACCCGCGGCGGAGCCACCAGAGCGTTCCGATCGCGATCACCGCCAGCAGCGTGGCGTAGTTCACGCCAGTCGTCAGCGCGGCGGGATCGCTGTAGAGCACGGTCGTTCTCTCCAGCGGCGGAGTCCAGCGGAGCACGGCATCGCGTTCCATCTGCGTTTCATCGAGGTCGGCGATGAGCTTGGTCATCACGCGGGAGTCGCCGACGATGCGCGACATCTCGGGGTGGCCGATGGCGTCCTTGGCGAGCGTCTCGCATTTCTCGACGTGGAAATATTCCGCCTGGGCGCGCTGGTCGCTGAAGACATAAAGCTCGACGCGGAGTTTGCCGTTGTTCACGCCCGTGAGGCGGAGCGGATAAACGCACTGCGGCGTCTTGAAGCGGAAGCCCATCGGGTGCGGTGCGCCGAGCCCGCCCGCTTCATCGCGGTGCAGCTTGATCGCGGCGAAGACCCAGCCGTCTTTGATGTACTGCGCGACGACGGGTTCGAGTTCCGCGGGGAGCGTGAAGCCGTGGTCGGTGAGCCAGACCTTGAGATCGCCCGGGCCGTCGGCGGTGAGTGTGGCGACGTCGTAGCTGCCGACGGTACCTTCGCTGCCGACGCGGACACCGGGCGGCAGGCTTCGGCCGAGGCTGGGCAGCAGGATTCCAGCGAGTAACACCACAATGAACAGCAAGGCGAAAAGTTCGACCAATCGCGCGCGACGCTGCCCTTTCGGCCGGCTATAGACAAAGGCAACGCATACCGCAATTACGAGGATGCTAATCCAGTACCGGGTCACCGTGTCCACGACATCCGGCGCGAATCGCGTGCGGAGCGTCGGGAACAATCCGCGCGTGACCGGCTCGATGAACGGCGTGGACGGCAGCGGGATCACCCACGCCAGATCCTTGCCCTCGCCGACGAAGCGTGTGTCGATCGCCAGATACTCTTCGCCATTGGCGTAGCGGATCAGCGCGGCCTGATCGGGAATGGTGATGTTGGCACGTGCGGTGGGCGGGATGAACTTGCCATCGGCGCGGGCGGTGAGCGGCACAAGCAGGACGATGAGCGAGCAGATGCCCCAGAGCGTAGACCACTTCATGCGTGTGATCTTACTCCATGCGGACCGCGGTTGGCGGACGAAGTGCGGCATAGGCGATGGGCCGATAATGCGGGGTGCCACGCGTAAGCTTGCTGTTGATACGCAGTTGGGTTTGTGGTGGTTCGCCGCATATCGCGCGGTCGGCGTGGTTAACCGCCCAACCCGCATAACCGATACAACCTGCATGGCCAGTGCAGTCGCGATGATCGATGCAGTCAGCCGCACGGTGGATGCGGTGCGTCGGCGTGTCCGCCGGTGGTGGTTTGGCGGGCATGAACGCACCGCGCTTTCCCGCGCACACTGGCAGGCCGGCCGCTATGTCGCCGCCAGTGCCGCCGCCCGGGCCGCGCGGGCCGCGATCGAAGCCGGCGATCTGGACGACGCGCAGGACACCATCCAGTTCGGCCTCATCGATGATCCGCAGCACGCCACGCTGCATGAGCTCTCCGCGTGGTGCCAGTTGATCGAGGGCCGCGCCGATCTGGCCGTCGAGTCGCTCAGCCGCGATGCCCGCAACGTCGCCCGCCGTCGTCTGCTGCTGAATGTCGCCCGCTGCCAGTCCGCACAGAAGCAAGCCGCGCACCTCGACCTGCTCGCCTGGAACCGCGAGGAGCGCTGCCCCACCGAAGCCCGGCTCCTCCTCGCCATCCTCGAAGCCGAAGCGGGCAACCGCGAAGCCGCCCGCGCGATCCTCACCGAATCACTCCAGCACGACGCCGACACGCTCACGTGTCAGATGCTCGTGCTGCTCGAACTCGAAGACGAAACCAAGGCAATTCCGAATTCCCGTTCCGTGAATCTCCTCGCCCACGCCTTCAGCCACGACGCCGCGGTGGACCGCTGGATCACCAGCCTCGAACTCCCCGCTCCCGCCGCGCTGCCCGATGTGCCGCTCGAGATGATCGACCAGCTCGCAGCCCAGCTCCTGCAGCGGCCCGATGTGATCCCGACGCTCGTCGTGGCCCAGCGTCACGCCGAGCAGCCGCACCGCGTCGAACTGCTCCGCCGTGCGCTGGGCCGCATCGTCTGGGACCTCGAGCACCCGCTGCCCGCCGTCGAGGCGCTCGGCGAGCTCTCGCTTCTCGCAGGCCAATACGACGACGCCCGCCGCTGGGTCCGCCACGGCCTGCGCGATCAGCCCTTCTCCGCATCCCTCGCGCTCATGCTCGACCGCATCGACCGCACCGCGCCCGACTCCGCTACCGACACCGCCGCGACGCTGCACAACCTCCGCGTCGCCTCGCACGCCAATAGCCAATACGCCGATCTCCGCCGCGCCCTCATCCTCCGCTACGACTCCGAAGGCCTCCGCCATCTCGCCCAGCGCCACGCCCAGGCCTGGCTGGCCAATCAGCCCGATCACCCGCTGGCCCGCAAGACCCTCGCGGAGCTCGCCGCATGACCACCGACCTCGCCCATCAAACCCGCAAGCTCATCCGCGACTCGCAGCAGCACCTCGCCGCAGGCGACGCCCCGCGCGCCGCCGAAGTCGCCGCCGCCGCGCTCCGCCAATCCCCCAGCGACATCGCCGCCCGCCTCGCCCACGCCGAAGCGCTCCTCCAAACCGGCGACGCCGACGAAGCGCTCCGCACACTCGACGCCGCACATCTCTACGCCCACGCCGAGCATTCCGGGGGTTCCCCCTTCTCCCCCAAGCCCGGGGATGAGGTCCCCCGAATCCCCGCGGGTTCCCCTTCCTCCTCCCGCCACACTCTCGCCTCCCTCGTCCTCCGCGCCGCCGCTCTCGCCCGCCTCCATCAGCCCGACGCCGCACGCTCCGCGCTCCGTGAAGCGCTCGTCCTCAATCCGCTGCACCGCGCCGCCGTCCTCGCGCTCGCCGCGATCGAGCTACGCCAGCAGCAGCCCGACCGCGCCATCGCCGTGCTCTCCCGTTACCACCGCGCCACGCCCCACGACCGCCGCGCCGCCGAACTCCTCGCCGAAGCCTGCGAATCCGCCGGCGACCTCGCCGGCGCCCTCGCGCTCTTCGCCACGCTGGGCCGCAGCCCCGCCGCCATGGCGCACGTCACCATCGACCGCGCCGCCGAAGCCCTGCACATCGCGCGTCTCTGCCGCGCCGCCGGCTCCACGCGCGATGCACTGGACATCTTCGCCCATCTGCTCACCATCCTGCCCGACGACGCCCCGCTCGCACTCGAAGCCGCCGCGCTTGCCACCGCCACTGGCGAGGACCGCCTCGCCGTCGCCTGGCTCACCGCCGCCATTCACGCCCGCCCCGACTTCGCCCCGCTCCGCCGAGCACTCGCTGAGCAGCACATGGCCGCCGGCCGTTTCCCCGCCGCCGCTCGCCTCTGGTTCCACCTCACACGCCTCGCCGACCCCGAGCCCATCGCCTTCGCGGGCCTGCTCGTCTGCTCGCTCTGCGCTAATCGCATCGGCTTCGCCGACCGCGTTCGCCGGCAGCTCACCGACCGCCTCAGCGCCGATGCCCGCCGCGATCTCGTCGCCCAGATGTGGCGACTCGCCATGCCCGGCCGCCTCCAACTCGAACTCCTCCGCGGCCCCGCCTCGCACAGCCACGACACGCTCTCGCTCCTCCTCCGTGAAGCATCCACCACCTTCGACCACCAGCTCGCCACACGTAACCACGCCGACCTGCACTACCACGCCGCCGTCTGCCACGAATCACTCGGCGACGAAGACTCCGCGGGCCGCGCTCTCGATTCCGCTCTCGCCCTCAACCCGCGCTACATCGCCGCCGCCCGTCGCCGCGCCCGCCTGCTCCTCGCCCAGCACGATCTCCCCGCCGCCGCCGCCCTGCTCGACGCCGCCCGCGCCGGCAAACCCCACTCGACCGAGTTGCTCGACCTCCAGCTCACCACCGAAATCCTCACCGGCAACCTCGCCGCCGCCATCGACCAGCTCCGCTCCGCACCGCTCGACCGCGACCACAAGTCCGCCATCGCCTCCGCCATCGCCGACGAGCTGACCGCGCTCAACCCCACCGCCGCCCACCAATGGCGCCGCACCGTCGCCACGGACCTGGGCCTCCGCACCGCGCCGATGTCGCACGCGGCGTGATGTTCCGTGTCCCCGTTTAGCCGCGACCCGAGTCCGCGAGGAGAGCGTTCTCGTCTCGCGTCTTGGGTCTCGCGTCTCGCGTTCCAACGCAAGACCCACAACCCAAGACGCAAGACCACGTCTGTGCGCACAAACGCGTCGACCGGACATTTTTACCCCCTCCCCCCACCCCCGTTTTTCATCCCGCTCCCGCCGAACCTCCCGTCTTAACACCCCGCAGATTCCACACCTTAAAGCTGTGAATCCTACACACACTCCTCTCACCTCCGGGAAACCCCCCGGACGTCCGGTTTCGGCGACACGTTGGTGCGCGCCCAATTGCTTCGCGTCCGATTCGCCGCCGCGGTGGACCGCCCCGCGACCCCGCGGTACGTTGGATTTGAATAAATGGCCACAGCGCACGTTGTGCTACGGACCGTAGCGCGTAATCCTCGATGCATCGGAGGTACTTTGGCTTTCAATCCCACCGTCAAAGCGAAGATCGTTCGCGATCGTAAGACCGGCAAGCATCTGCCGTGCGTCATGTGCGGCACTCACTATCCGTTGCCGGACGCTGTCCACTTGATCGATGAAAAGGAATGGAAGCATCGCGTCGGCTCGTCACGACAGACCAATGGCATCCCATTGTGCCCTAATTGTCACCGCGTCTTTGATGAAGTTTTTCGACCGTATCTTTACCGAGCGCTGGTTGAGTTCGGAGCAACGGACTTGCCCAAGAGTTGGGCGAAGAACAACAAGATCACTGTTACCGACGAGAACTTGGCGATTGGTGAGCCGGCTGACGAATGACTGGCCACTTTGTTGAGACGCTCCGCGCCGAGGGATCGGCGCATCGACCGCGTACTCCGAAGGGTGACCTGTGACACGTACAAACGAGAATTATCTTCGCTGGCAGTTCGGCAAGTCGTTTAGAAAGGGATACACCCCAAATGTCGCGATATTGGAGCCGCATACGAAAGTCGGCATCCCACAGGAACCCGGTGAGACCGCCATTCTTCTTATCCGTCTTAGGCCGGAAGATCCCCCGTTACTGCTCACCGATATTCGACTGATCTCGGGGACATCGACTCTTTTCAGATATACAGAATTGCAAAAATTCCATTGGATTGATCGCGATATCAATGTCGCTGCCAAACTAAAAACATCACACTTCCAGCGTGTCATTGTCGAATTGGTCGATGGTCGTGAAGTTGCCTTGGATCACATGGGCCAAGCGGTGTTTCCACTGATGAATTTCTTCCGCAAGATTTTGCTCGACCGCAGCAACGCGATCGCACCGGAGGCTCTGAGTTAAGAAAATACGGGACGGGAAACGCCGGACATAATTCATGCGCGGCGCGCCAAACCACACGGCCGACTCCGCGGACTGCGCTGGCCGTGGCACCCCGGCGCGGGGCGTTGTGCAGGTTTCAACGTCTCACCCTCACCCGGCGGAGGACCGCCGACCTCTCCCTGGGAGGGAGAGGTGGGAAATCACGTGATGATCGGCGTCACGAGTTCGCCGTGGACGTCGGTGATGCGGAAGTAGCGGCCTTGGAAGCGGTAGGTGAGTTTTTCGTGGTCGATGCCGAGGCGGTTGAGGATGGTCGCGTTGAGGTCGTGGACGTGGACGCCGTCTTTGACGACGTTGTAGGCGTAGTCGTCGGTTTCGCCGTGGGTGTAGCCGGGCTTGATGCCGCCGCCGGCCATCCAGAGGGAGTAGCAGTAGGGGTGGTGGTCGCGGCCGAGGGGGCCCTTGGAGTTGATGTCGCCCTGGCTGAAGACGGTGCGGCCGAATTCGCCGCCCCAGATGACGAGCGTCTCGTCGAGCAGGCCTCGCTGCTTGAGATCCTTGACCAGCGCCGCGGCGGGTTGATCGGTGTCGTCGCACTGGATCTTGAGCTGCGTCATGAGATTCCGGTGCTGGTCCCAGCCGGCGTGCATGAGCTGGACGAATCGGACGCCGCGCTCCGAGAGGCGGCGGGCGAGCAGGCAGTTCATGGCGAACGAGCCGGGGCGTTTCACGTCCGTGCCGTACATCTCGAGGATGTGCTTGGGTTCATCGGACAGATCGGCCAGCGCCGGTACCGAGGCCTGCATGCGGAAGGCCATCTCGTAGGCGGCGATGCGCGTGGCGATCTCGGGGTCGCCGGCTTCCTTGAGCTTGATGGAATTGAGCTGGGAGAGATCGTCGAGCATGTCGCGGCGGGCGTTGGCGCCGATGCCGTCGGGATTGGAGAGGTAGAGCACGGGATCACCGGCGGAGCGGAATTTGACGCCCTGATACTTGCTGGGCAGGAACCCGGCGCCCCAGTAATAGTCGTAGAAGATCTGGCCGCAGGACGCTTCCTTGTCGCGGCTGTTGAAGACGATGAAGGCTGGGAGATTGGAATTTTCGCTGCCCAGGCCGTAGCTGAGCCACGCGCCCATCGAGGGCCGGCCGGGCTGCTCGGCTCCGGTGAGTGCGAAGGTCGTCGCCGGTGCGTGGTTGACGGACTCGGTGTGCATGGACTTGATGACGCAGATGTCATCGGCGATGGAGCCGATGTGCGGCAGGTAGTCGCTCATCCATCGGCCGCACTGGCCGCGCTGCGCGAACTTCGTGATGGACGGCAGGACCGCGCGCGACTTCTGACCGGACGTCATGGTCGAGAGCTTCTGACCCATGGAGACGGATTCGGGCAGCTCCTGGCCCCGCCGCGCCGCGAGGTTCGGCTTGTAGTCGAAGAGATCGACGTGCGAGGGGGCGCCGGACTGGAACATGTAGATGATGCGTTTGGCTTTGGGGGCGAAGTGCGCGAGGCCGGGCGGGATGCCGTTGCCGACGGCGGACGCCGCGGGCTGCGCTCCGGCGGCCAGGAGATCGCGGCTGAGCATGGTGGCGAGCGCGGCTCCGCCGATCGAGACACCGGACCAGCTGAGGAATTGGCGGCGTGAGGCGATGAGCTGGGCTTCGGTGCGTGGGTCCATGGCCATGGGGTTACTCCTTGGTGACGACTTCATCGAGGTTCAGGATGGTGGAGACGACGGCGGTGTAGGCGGCAAGCTCGGCGGGATCGAGCTTGGGATCGCGCGGCGATTCGCCGTGGCTGAGGATCTTCATCGCGGCGGTCGTGTCGGCGCGGTAACGAATCAGCTCGCGCTGCAGGCCGTTGGCGAGGATCCTGAGTTCGGGATCGGTCGGCGCTCGGCCGGTGGCGGTTCGGAAAGCGAGGGCGAGGCGCATCTCGGGTGCGGGACCGGCGGCGAGCATGACGCGCTGCGCGAGGTTCCGCGCGGCTTCGAGATACGTCACATCGTTCATGAGGACGAGGGCCTGGAGCGGCGTGTTCGTGCGGGGCAGGCGGACGGTGCAGACGTTGCGGTTGGACGTGTCGAACATCTCGGTCGGCGCAACGATGCGGCGCCAGAAGGTGTAGATGCTGCGACGGTAGAGGTCTTCGCCGTGGCCCTGTTGGTATTTGATGGTGCCGAACGTCGCGTCTTCCCAGACACCGGCGGGCTGATAGGGCCGGACGGGCGGCCCGCCGACGCGTTCGACGAGCATGCCGCTGAGCAGCAGGGCCTGATCGCGGATGGCCGAGGACGAGAGGCGGTAGCGCGGCCCGCGCGCGAGCAGTCGGTTGGCCGGGTCACGCTCCAGCAGTTCGGGCGTGACGCGCGAGGATTGGCGGTAGGCGGCGCTGGTGACGATGAGGCGGTGCATCGCCTTGACGTCCCACTTCTCAGCGATGAAGTGCGTGGCGAGCCAGTCGAGCAGGTCGGGGTGGCTGGGCGGCTCGCCCTGGACGCCGAAGTCTTCGGAGGTTTTGACGAGCCCGATGCCGAAGAAGGTCTGCCAGTAGCGGTTGACGGTGACGCGAGCGGTGAGCGGGTTGGCCGGATCGACGAGCCACTGCGCGAGCGCGAGTCGGTTGGCGGTGGCGCCGGCCGGCAGCGGCGGGAGGAAGCCGGGCGTGTTGGCGGTGACGGCTTCGCCGGGCTTGTCCCACACGCCGCGGATGAGGATGTGCGCCGGGCGCGGCTTGGGCAGCTCCTGCATGACCATCGTCAGGGGTTGCGATTTCTCGTAATCCTCGAGCCGCCTTTTCGCGGCGGCGACGGCGGCGATGAGATCGCGCGAGGAGGCATCGACGCTGCTGCGGTAGTAATCGTTGAGCAGTTTCTTCTGCGTGTCGTTGCGATCGTCGGCCGGCGTGTGGAGGATCGACGCGATGTCCGGAGGCAGCGCGGTGCCGCTGGTCAGCGAGAGGCGGAAGCGACCCATGGAGTGGTTTCGGTTCGAGGTCTGGTAATGGAAACGGAAGCGCAGCTCGGTGCCGCCGGGGAAGCCGACGGGCTCGGCGAAGGTGAATTGCGCGGTGCGCGTGACCTTGGTGCCGAAGACGGCCCAGCCGGTCTTGGGATCCTTGTCGATCGCGCCGACGACGTCCCACCCCGGCTGCGAATAGTCGGCGTGTGCGGTGGCGAAGATGATTTTCTTGACGAGCTTCGGATCGGCGACAGAAACGGCCTGGGCTTCGATCGTGTCGAGCACGAAGTTCCCGTGGTCCAGCGCCCGTCCGGGTCCGCCCTCGGTCAGCGACGGATCGCGCATCGCCTCGAGGCGCAGGCTGCGAAGTTCAACCTGATCCGTGCGGAGCGTCACCTCGTGCACATCGGTCACGGGATTCGCGCCCGAGACGAGCAGCGACTTGTCCGGAAGCATCTTGAACGTCGCGCCGCCCTCGGACTTGAATGTCGCGATGTCCGCCACGGTCCACTCGACGGGCGTGACGCTCTTCTCCCACGCCGCCTGCCCGCTGTCGATCTGCGACTGCTGCGAGGCGAGGTCGGCTTCGGCGGCGGCGAGATTCTCGCGCAGCGCGATCAGGCCCGCATCGTCCTTCTCACGCACGATGCGCATCACGGGATTGGCATTGCCGCCGGCGTCCACGGCTCCCGATTCGGCGACGTTGTTGAAGAAGGAATAGAACTGGTAGTAATCCTTCTGGAGGAGCGGATCGTATTTGTGATCGTGGCAGCGGCAGCAGCCGATCGTCAGGCCGAGCCAGACGGTGCCGGTGGTTTCGACGCGGTCCATGACGTAATCGACGCGCGATTCCTCGGCGATGCGGCCGCCCTCGCCGTTGAGCATGTGGTTGCGGTTGAAACCCGTGGCGATTTTCTGGCTGACGGTCGAGCCGGGCAGCAGGTCGCCGGCGATCTGCTCGACGGTGAAGCGGTCGAAGGGCATGTTGCTGTTGAGCGCGTGGATGACCCAGTCTCGCCAGGGCCACATCGTGCGGTCGCGGTCGCCCTGGAACCCGTTGGAATCGGCGTAGCGTGCGGCGTCGAGCCAGTCGATCGCCATGCGCTCGCCGTAGCGCGGGCTCTTGAGCAGGCGATCGACGAGATTCTCGTAGGCCTGCGGCGAGGAGTCGCTGACAAACGCGGCGACCTCGGCGGGCGTCGGCGGCAGGCCGGTCAGGTCTAGGCAGACGCGGCGGATCAGCGTCGCCTTGTCGGCCTCGGGCGACGGAGCGATGCCCTCGTGCTCGAGCTTGGCGAGGATGAAGGCATCGACGGGGTTGCGCACCCACGCGGCGTTTTTCACGGTGGGAACCGCGGGAGTTTTCGGAGGGATGAAAGCCCAGTGAGGCTGATACACCGCGCCCTGCTCGATCCAGCGCTTGATCGTGTCACGCTGGGCCGGCGTCAGCGAGAGATTCGACTTCGGCGGCGGCATCAGATCGTCAGGATTGTCGGTCATCATGCGGCGAAAGACTTCGCTCTCGAGCGGCTTGCCGGGAACGATGGGCGTGATCTTTTTGTGCTTGGCGAACGCCTCGGCGGGGATGTCGAGGCGCAGGTCGGCCTTGCGCGAGTTCTTGTCGAAGCCGTGGCACTTGAAGCAGGTGTCGGAAAGGATGGGGCGGACATCGCGGTTGAATTCGACGTGGTCGCCGGAACCCGCTGCGTCGGCGACGGCACACGACAGAGAGAGCATAGCGCCGAGGGCTGTGATGGATAGCGTTTGGAAAAAGATCGGAATAGTTCTCATGTGCAATGATGAAATTGGGGTGTGGAGAGGGATAATGAAAACTGGTGAGCATTCATTCCTTGGGGGATCATGGGATTACAACGCTGGCGTTGCGTTTGAACGGGCGGTTCCACTGGAGGTTCCAGAGCTTGCCGCAGTTCATGTTGTCGACGTGGCCGTCGACGAAGTTGACGTTGACGGTGCGATTGTGGCGGTCGATGCAGGCGCGCTGCATCTGGTAATAGTTCTGGTTGCCCGGGCCGCTGAGGACGCCGGTGAGGTCGGGCGGGACGTAGTCGCCGTCCATGGGCCAGAGATCGACCCAGAGCGAGTCGAGGAAAGCGGGCGCGAGCGCGGGCATCGGGGTGGAGGAGAAGTTGCGATACCAGGCATCGGGCCAGGCATTGGCGACGGGACCACCGGTGAAATAGTCGCGGCCGCCGGGCCCGCCGCCGGTTAGGTTCTGGAGCGGGCCGTAGAGGAATCCGTTGACGGCGTAGGAGCCGTTCTTGGTGCCCAGCGTGGTGCCATAGGTCCAGGCGGTTTTCCCGCCGTAGCCCGCGCCGCTGAGATTGATTTCGACAGCCTCGGGGCAGAAGCGGAGCGATTCGATGTTGCCGTGGTAGGGCAGCAGGAATGTCATGTAGATGCTGTCGTTGCGGTACTCGAAATATTTGCCGGTGTTATCGGCGCAGTAGCCCATCAGCGAGACGTTCAATTCGCGGAGATTGCCCTGGCACGTGACGGTCATGGTCGTGGTGACGGCCTTTTGCATGGCGGGCATCATCAGCGCAATCAGCAGCAGGATGAGGGTGACGACGACCACAAGCTCGACGAGCGTGAAGGCGGCGATGCGGCGGGTTGTGGCGTGTGCGACTTTGATGCGTGATTGCCTCAAGTTTAGCTTACCACCACGCGTTCCAGTTCGCGGGGCTGCCGGCGTAGTGCATGGTGACGGGGTATTTGAGTTCGACGTGGCCGTCGCCGAAGGCGTCGGTCAGGTTTTCGATCGCGCCGTTGTAGGGGTGGCCGCCCTCGGCCTTGGTGGGATCGGTCGGGCTGACCGAGGCGAGACTGCTTGAGGTCAAGTCGGTCAGCACGGGCCGCCTGGAGACGTTCATGTGTCGCGGGCTGTCGGGCCAGGCGGCGAAGACTGCGGCGGCGCTGGCGCCGGTCGGGCCATCGACGGTCGAAGGCACGGGGTTTGTGTTGCCGTGCAGACGCGGGACCCAGTAGCTCCAAGGCGGGATCCACCAGCCGTTGTTGCCCCACACCGCTTCGCCGACGGCGATCCACTGGTCCAAAGATTGATAGACGCGATCCGGGGCGGTGTTCGACTGGTACCAGGACGTCGCGCTGGCGGTCTGAACGGGGCAGTACCAGAGTTTCCACGAAAATCCGTACGCATCCAGCGCCCGCGTCGAAGGCGTGACCACGTCCCACGGGTTCCGCCCGGTGACCGTCCAAGGCATGTCGTGCCGGGGGAAATAGCCGCGGTTGTCGGTGGCGTACGAAATCACCGCGTAGCTGCCCTGCCGGAAACTTGACTGGCAGACGGTGACATTGGTGATGAACATCGCGCGGCTCATCGCCGGCATCAGCAGCGTGATCAATAGCACGATGACCGTCACGACGACCAGCAGCTCGATGAGCGTGAAACCGAGCCGGCGACCGCGGATCGCACCGAGATTGTTTCCCGCCACGTTGATCGCGGTGCCATTCTTCATGGTTTTGCATCACCAGAAACGGGCTCACCAAAGAACTGAATCTCACTGATCGCCACGTAATTCTTGCCGTCGTCGTCCGGGGCAAAGTGAGCACGAACGACCAGTGCCACAAAGCGCGCCGGCGTGTTCTGCATGTCTAACTTAGTCGGTTTATTGTAACTCGATTTCCCGGTGGCCATCTCAAAATTCTGGCCCGCGCGGAAGAGTTTCCATTCGGCGGGATTTTTTGTCGGCGATCCGATCCCGCTGTCCGAAACATAGATATCAGCGGTCTTGACGCCACGATCACGGAAAAGCCCGCGGACAGCGTCGTTATAGTTCCACAGCCACATCTCCCGAAGCCAATACACGCGGCCCAGGTCCACCTTGAACCACGCGCCGACCACATCCCCCTGCGCACTGTTCCACACCGAATAATTGCTGCTGCTGGTGTGCTCCAGCGTCACCGGCTGAAGCCCCGAGCCGTCCACCGCGCGATCGGGCAAACGGATCGGGCTCTCGGAGCTCGATGCGGTCGCGTGCACATTGCGGATCAGGTCGCCCGCTTCCTCGATCGGTTCGGTCGCCGGCGGCGCGAACTCCGAGCCGTTGAATGCGATGCGATGCGTCTGGCCGTCCGCAGTGACGGACAGCGCCTGGCCGATATCCAGCGGAACGTCCTGCACCGCGTCGCGCTGGACGATGACACGCCCCTGGAGCACGTGGACCTGCGTGTCGCCGCCCTCGACGCTCATGCCGAACCGCGTGCCGAGATCGACGACGGCGCACGCCGGAGCGCCGACGGTGAAGCCGTGCGCCTGCGTGGGGACGAAGGCGGTGATCTTGCCACTCCGCAGGAAGCCGCGCGATTCACTGTTGACGCCGAACTCGCAGGGGCCGTGGAGCGTGACCTCCGCGCCGTCGTAGAAGTCGATCGTCGCCGTGCCCGAGCGGAGCCGCAGGAACCCGCCGCTGAGCTGGCTGCCGGCCTCGGTCGGCAGGTCGGAGGGGCCGAACACGGCGTCGATGGTGCCGGTGAGCGTGGCGACGGCGGGGAGCGCGGGGCGCGTTTCGGAATGTCGCATGCCGAGCGTGCTGACGACCGATGCGATCACGCCGAAGCAGAGAATCAGCATCGCGGCGAGCGCGAATCGCACCGCGGGGCGCTGCAGTGAAAGCAGCGATCGCCGGGCGGAAGGATCCGCGACCGAGGGGTCCGAAGCGCGGAGCGGCGTGAACGCTGTGAGCGCCGCCTCGCGATTCAGATGCGGCTGAATCATCGCCTGCGTCGCCATGAAATCGAGGTATTGCTGCCGCAGATTCGCATCGGAGCGCAGCAGGTCGCCGAGCCGCTGCCGGCCCGCGTCGTCCAGCTCGCCATCGAGCATCGCGCACATCAGTTGTTGCAGCGTTTCGCTCACGACGCCGCCTCCTCAGCCATTTTGCGCTGGACGCACTCGGCCAGCGTGGTGCGGATGCGGTAGAGCGCCTGCGACACCGAACCGACGGGCCGACCCATCGCCTCGGCCATGCTCTGCACGGAGCTGCCCGGCTCGTAGCGGGCACGCACCATCTGCTGCTGCTCGGTCGTCAGCGTTCGCATGCATTCATCGAGCGCTTCGCGGCGGCGCGGAGCCGTCTCCGACTGACGCTCGGCGTGCTCAGCCATCAGCCCCAGAAGATCGTCATCAAACAGATTCCGCTCACGGCTGTACCGCGCCCGCTGCTTGAGGATCTCGTAAAACGCGATCCGGCACGCCCACGCCCCGAACTCCGTGCCGGGCTGAAACTCATCAGCCTTGCGCAGCAGCACGAGATTCGTCTGCTGCACGATGTCCTCGATCAGGTCCGCCCTGCCCAGCAGCGACATGGCGTAGGCATAGAGCCGATCCTGGCACGCCAGAAGATCGCGGGTGAACTGGCTGTCGCGTGATTCGAGGTCCAGAAGCGTGCTCCGCCGGGAAGGGGAACCGGTGTATCCATAGCTATACCCCACAAATCCGACGATCTCACCGTGAATTCAACGATTCAAAGAACGATTCGTGAGACAGGCCGCGCGACGCACCGGTGCGCATAACCGAGTCGCGGGTCGCAGGCGTTTCGGGCGCAAGTCCAAGCGGCGGCGTCACCTGTGTCCGATTGGAGGCAGCAACTGCGCCAACACCCCCGCGCTCCCGGGATGAGCATCTTGGCACCTTGACGGATTTAACAGCGGAAGCGCGCGTTAGGACGATTTTCAAGATGCTCAAATGAGCACCTTAGACCGAGTCTCAACAACGACGGGCCGTGGATTCACTTCAGGAACGTGATCGACATCGGGTATTTCCACAACTCGCCGTTGTTGGCTTTGACCGCGGCGATGATCGGGAAGATGACCGAAAGCGCGACGACCACGGGCAATATCAGGATGCCGATAAAGACAAGGCACAGAAGGCCGGCTGCAAAGAGATAGATCAGCAGGGAGATGAGCCAGTTCACCGCGTTCTTGCCATGCGCATCGAGGGCGGGGAGCTCATCCTTTTTCATCTGCCAGATGACGATCGGCACGATGAGCCCGGCAAAGGGCACGGCGTAACCGGCCAACAACCCCAGATGAAGCAGCATGGACCACTGCCGCGTCTCGCTCTCGAGTTTCGCCGGGTCCATCGGCTTGAGCAGGATCGGCTCCGGCTCGGCGCCGCCCACGCCCTTGAGCAGCTTCGCCTTCGCGTCGGCGAACTCCTGCTCACTGATCGCGCCGGACTTGTGCAGTTCGTGAAGCTTCTGAATCTCGTCGGCAATGGCCATGGGGCAAATCCTCCGCGAGTCATGTTGTGAAGCTTCGATGAAGATGTCAATTGAACATCACATGAAATGTCTGAAAATCAGAATCGATCCCAAATCGACGCAAACCAGTTCGGCATCTCGTCGGACTTGAGCTCGATCCGTATCCCGCCGGTTGCCTCGGCAAAATACCAGGACTCCGCACCACTGGTGTCAAACAAGAATGCACGGTCGGCGTGGCGAATCGCCTCGCGCAGCAACCCGAGCGAGCGGTGATATCGGGAAATGATTTTATCTTCGGGCACATCGTGCCCACCCTCTGCGACCCGATATTTGACGCGCTGCACATTGATGGCGGGGTCTTCTGTTGCGACATAGTAAAGATAGGTGCGGAACCCCCTGGCACGGGCTTCGCGGAGCAATTCGACTTTGTCGGCGGACGACATCACCGTTTCAAATGCAAACGACTTCGATGCTTCCATCGCTTTGCGCCGCAGGTAATCGGAAAGAACCGATGCGTAATAAGAGTTCATCGATAGGCAGCTGAGATCGATTACATTCCCACGAACTTCGATGCCGCTCGCCGCGGCATCGAGCCGATGGCTCTTGAGAAACTCCGATCCGGTGAAAAATCCCCGAATCTCTTCCGTGCTCGATGACAACCCAAACGGATCGAGCGGAAGCGCCCCGGTTTCACGGACAGCTTTTTCCAATTCATCGGGGTTGATATACATGCCGAACCATGAAGCCGGTCGCTGGAGCCCGTTCTTGATGGTTGTCTTCCCCGAGCCATTGGGGCCGGCGAACATCCGTAGTCGCGGGGGATCGCCGCTCACAAAGTCGCCCGCTTGAAACGATCACGCACTTTGCGGCGAGGCGGAAGTTTCTTGACGACCGTTTTTCCACGAGGCTCGATCCGGACCAGCTCCCCATCGACCAACACCAGAACCGAGCGCCCCGATTTCATCGCCCGGGCTTGTGCGGCCGTCAGAGCATTGGCGGCCAGCTGAGCGACTTCGCCGTCTTGCGGTGAAGGATCGAGAGCGGTCATCGGTTCATTCCCTGATGGTTGCACGTCGGCATTATACCCACCGCCATCAACGCGATGTTCAACATCCCCAGTATTCTTGTTGGCGGGGCCAAATGCCGCCCTACGTCCGCTTGAAATGCTTTTCAAGGTCCGCGATGGAGAGGCGGATCGTCGTGGGCCGGCCGTGCGGGCAGTTGCTGGAGCGCTCGATCTCGGTGCGCTGGCGGAGCAGTTCGGTGAGTTCCTCGGGTTGAAGCCGATCGCCGGCTTTCACGGCCGCCTTGCAGCTCATCATGTCCAGCGTCTCGTGCAGCGCCGCCTCATCGGTCGGCGTGAAGCGCTCCTCTTCGGCGCGGTCGAGCAGCGTCTCCATGAACTCGGCCGGATCGACGCCGCGGTCGAAAAGCAGCGTCGGGAAGGCGTGGATCGCGACGGTCGCCGGGCCCGCCGGATCAGCCTCGACACCGATCTTATCGAGCAGCGGACGCAGACGCGCGACCAGATCGATGCGCCCGGGGCTGGCGGTCAGCGTCACGGGCGTTATGAGCCGCTGACTCTCCAGATGCCCCGCGGCACGGATGCGCTCGATGAGCGTCTCGAACATCACGCGCTCGTGCAGGGCGTGCTGATCGATGATGACGATGCCCTGCTCGTCCTGCGTGACGATGTAGGAATTCTTCACCTGCATGATCGCGGCGGTCGTGGCACGGATCGGCTCGACCATGCGCGGCTCTTCATCGACACTCGGCCCGACCTCGCGCTTCATCTGCTCGTAGGCGACGGTCTTCTGATACGGGTCCATCCGCCGAAAGTATTCGACAAACGCATCGGCGCTCGGGGCGACCGTCACATCGGCGATCCCGGCGGAGGCGAAGCCCAGGGATTCGAATCCCTGCCCTTGCAGCGGCAGCGCCGAGGGCTGAATCGTCTGCGGTTTCCCGTAGCCGAAGCTCGCGCTGGGCGTCAGGTCCGCCTGGAGCAATCGCTGACGGATCGAAGCGAGGACCTGGCCATGCACGCTGTTGGCGTCGACGAAGCGGACCTCGCTCTTGCTGGGGTGGACGTTCACATCGACCATCGTCGGGTCCATCGAGATGAACAGCGCGACGACCGGCTGGGCGCTGGGCTCGATGAGACCGCGGTACGCTTCCTTGATGGCGTGGCCGATGTTGCGGTCGCGCACTGATCGGCCGTTGATGTAGACGTATTGGTATTTGCTGGTGGCCCGTGCGATGGCGGGCATCCCGGCCATGCCCCAGATCGTGATGCCGCGCTCGTCGGATTCGAGTTCGAGCATGCCCTCGGTCAGTTCCTTGCCGATCACCGCGATGCAGCGCTGCGCCGGCGTCTGGCCGGGCGGCAGATCAATCGTGCGGCGATCACCGTGGAAGAGGCGGAAACCGACGCCGGGCCGGGCCATCGCGATGCGCTCGACCGCCTCGGTGATGTGTGAGAACTCGGTCGGCGCGGCTCGCATGAACTTGCGGCGGGCGGGCGTGTTGAAGAACAGGTTGCGGACCTCGACAACCGTGCCCGGCGCGCAACCGGCGGGCTGTACCGCGGTGCGCGTGTCGCCGGAGACCTCGATCACGGAGCCGGCGGCGGCGGAGCGCGTGCGCGTCGTCATGCGGAGACGGGACACGGAGGCGATCGAGGCCAGCGCCTCCCCGCGGAAGCCCATTGTCGTGATCGCGCCCAGATCGTCGGCGGTCGTGATCTTGGACGTGGCGTGCGGCTCGATGGCCAGCAGCACCTCAGCCTCGGGGATGCCCGAGCCGTCGTCGGCGACTCGGATCAGCTCACGGCCACCCTCCTCAACGACGACATCGATCTGGCAAGCCCCGGCGTCGAGGCTGTTCTCGACGAGCTCCTTGACGACCGACGCGGGCCTCTCGATCACCTCGCCGGCGGCGATCTGGTTGACGAGCAGCGCACTGAGCTTGCGGATGGGCATGACGGCATTTTAACGACTGCGGGGAAGACGGGAGCGGAAGGGGAATATCACGAAGGCGCAAAGGAAGAGAAGGCGCGAAGGGAGACAAGGATGTTGATTTGAAAACCCAATCCTATTTCTTTGCCTTCCTTCGCGCCTTCTCCTCCTTCGCGTCTTCGTGATAAATCCCTGTTTTTGTTGCTTCATATTGCTCGCCGAAGCCCGCGACGTCACGCCGAGCGGAGGCGGCGATGCCGCGCGGTCAGGTATTGACAAAATTAGCTGCGCTTCTATCATGTTTCACCCGCATAATGCCGTAAAACGCATTGACGCGCCCGAGCCGTGACCGGCTACGGGATGGGCCCCGCCAACAGGCATTGTGAAACCCCCTTGCAGGTGATTTCGGCCATGACTACGACTCCCGCTCCCGCCAAACCCGCCGTCGACCTCAGCCACATCCGCAACTTCGGCATCGCCGCCCACATCGACGCCGGCAAGACCACCGTCTCCGAACGCATCCTGTTCTACACCGGCAAGATCCACAAGATCGGCGAGGTGCACGACGGCATGGCAACCATGGACTTCCTGCAGGACGAGCAGGAACGCGGCATCACCATCCAGTCGGCCGCGACGACCTGCCTCTGGCCCCGCACGGGCCTCGACGGAACCGAGAAGGACTACACGCTCAACCTCATCGACACGCCCGGTCACGTCGACTTCACCATCGAAGTCGAGCGCTCGCTGCGCGTCCTCGACGGAGCCATCGCCGTGTTCGACGGCAAGGAAGGCGTCGAGGCGCAGACCGAAACCGTCTGGCGTCAGGCCGAGAAGTACGAAGTCCCCCGCCTCTGCTTCATCAACAAGATGGACAAGATCGGCGCGGACTGGACCTTCAGCTTCAATTCCATCAAAGAGCGCCTGGGCGCCAACGGCGTCCCCGTCCAGCTCCCCATCGGCAACGGCCACGAGCTCAAGGGCATCATCGACCTGCTCGAGATGAAGGCCTATTACTTCGATTATGACACGCAGGGCGTCAACCCGACGACCGGCGAGATCCCCGCGGACATGATGGAACTGGCCAAGAAGTGGCGCCACAATCTCGAGGAAAAAGCCGCGGAAATGGACGACGCGCTGGCCGAGAAGTTCATCATGGAAGAGCCCCTGACCGAAGCCGAGATCCGCGCGGCCATCCGCAAGGGCACGCTCTCGCTCAAGTGCTTCCCCGTGTTCACCGGCTCGGCCCTCAAGTACATGGGCATCCAGCTCGTGCTCAACGGCGTCATCGATTACCTGCCCGCTCCGACGGAAGTCGCCGAGGTCCAGGGCACCGAGCCCCGCGACAAGAAGAAGGTCGTCAGCCGCCCCCACGATCCTGCCGCCCCCTTCGCCGGCCTCGTGTTCAAGGTCGTCAGCGATCAGCACGGCGACCTGACCTATTGCCGCATCTACTCCGGCACCCTCGAGAAGGGCACACGTGTCATCAACGGCGCCAGCGAGAAGAAGGAAAACGTCTCGCGCATCTTCCAGATGCACGCCAACAAGCGCATCGCCCTCGACGCGGCCCAGGCCGGCGACATCGTCGCGCTCGTGGGTCTCAAATACTCCACGACCGGCGACACGCTTTGCGATCCCGATGCCCCCATCGTCCTCGAACGCATGGACTTCCCGGATCCCGTGATCTCGATGTCCATCGAGCCCGTCACCTCCGGCGACCGCGAGAAAATGGCCGCCGCTCTCAGCACGCTCCGCCGCGAAGACCCGTCGTTCCACTTCCACGTGGATGACGAGACCGGCGAGACCATCATCGCCGGAATGGGCGAACTGCACCTGGACATCAAGACCACGCTCATCCGCCGCGACATGAAGATCCCGGTGAACGTCGGCCGTCCGCGCGTGTCCTACCGCGAATCGATCACCGGCACCGCCGAGGCCCGCGGTCTGCACAAGAAGCAGTCCGGCGGTCGCGGTCAGTTCGGTGACTGCAAACTCAAGGTCGAGCCCTACACCGCCGAGCAGGCGCTGGCCGACGAGCTGGATTTCGAGGACGGCGTCGCGTTCGAGAACGAAACCATCGGCGGGTCCATCCCCAAGGAATTCATCCCGTCGATCGAGTACGGCGTGCGCCAGACGGCCAAGACCGGTGTCCTGGCCGGTTACCCGATGCAGGGCGTCAAGGTCACCGTGCTCGACGGCTCGTACCACGAAGTTGACTCGTCGCAGGTGGCGTTCGAGCTCGCCGGCTCGATCGGTTTCAAGGAAGCCGTCAAGAAGGCCCGCCCCGTCCTGCTCGAACCGATCATGAAGGTCGTCGTGACGAGCCCCGAGGAATTCGTCGGTCCCGTGACCGGCGACCTCAACAGCCGCCGCGCGATCATCGTGGCCATGGAGCAGCGCTCCAACACCCGCCTGATCACCGCCGAGGCACCGCTCTCCTCGATGTTCGGCTACTCCACCACGCTCCGCGGCATGTCCCAGGGCCGCGCCAGCTACTCGATGGAACCGCTGAACTACAAGGAAGTCCCCCGCAACGTCGCCGAAACCATCCTCGCCGCCCAGGCGACGGGCAAGTAATCCCCCAGCGCGAGGCATGGGCATTTTAGTGCCTATGAAGTCTGCCTCCCTTGGTTCAATTCCCAAACCCACGGACCCGCGTCCGTGGGTTTTTTACGTCCATCCCCCGCTTATCCACATCACAACCCGCGCCAATCCAGTGGTTTATCATTTTGTGATCCGCAACAGATCATACGTACGCACATAGTTCGACGTCTAACGTATTAATGGCGTGGCGTGCGAAACACGCCTGCAAAGAACCCCGAACCTCAGCACAAAGGAACACGCCATGTTCGCCCCACGTTGGATCATCGCCCCCGCAGCAACTCTCCTCGTCGCCGGATCGGTGATGTTCGGCGGAACCGCGACCGCCTCCGCCGCCGACCACGACTTCCGCGGCCACGATAACGATCACCATGACCGTGATCGGGATCGTGACCGTGATAACGACCACGACCGAGATCACGACCGTGACCGGGACCACGATGACCACCGCGGCGGTGTCCAGTTCCGCATCGGCATCGGCGACCACAGCCCCGACTACTGCCCGCCCTCCGGCCACTTCGTCGAGCGCCAGGTTCAGGTCCTCGTCTCCCCCGGCCACTACGAGGAACGCCGCACACCCGCCGTCCTCGAGACCCGCTACGACTACTATCGCCGGCCCTACGTCGTCGAGGTCGCCCCGGCCTCGTGCGTCAAAGTCTGGGTCCCAGCCGTCTACGAAACCCGTTGCGATCGCGTGTGGGTCGCCGACGCCCCACGACACATCGAACGCCCCGGTGGCTTCTTCTTCGGCCTCCACTTCTGAATCGCGCCCGACATCGCACCTCGAACCTCACGACGCCGAGCAATGGGCGTCGTGTTTTTTTACGCCAACCCCGCGAGAATCCCCTTCACATACCCCACCGACTCCGCAACACCCGGGATCGGGTCCGCCGGATCGCGCTCGTGCTCGAATCCGATGTGCCCGGTGTATTTGATCTCCAGCAGCGCCGTCAGCATCCCGCGGATGTCCATCACTCCGCGCCCCACCTCGATCTCCACCGAGCCGTTCTTGCCGTGAATATCCGTGACATCCTTCATGTGCATGTCGAAGAGCCGGGCCCGGCAATCGTGGATCGCCTTGACCGGATCGGTCCCCGCGCGGGCGCAGTGGCCCACGTCGATGCAGAGCCCCATCCGCTCATCGAGCTTTTCGATCAGCGGCATCGCGTCCATCGGCGAGTGGAAATGCTTCGCCTCCGGCCCGTGGTTGTGGATGGCGATCTTGATGTCGAATTCCTTGACCAGCTTCTCCAGCCGCGGCAGCGCCTCCGGCTCGGGATGACACACGATCGCCCCGGCTCCGATGTCGCGCGCATATTCAAAGGCATTCCGGCAAGCCGCATCCTCATCGGGCAGCGCAATCACGCCGCAGCTCATCACCTTGATCCCCGCCGCCGTCCACTTCGCCGCCGCCGCCTTCCGCTCGTCAGCCGTGCTCTTGAGCGGCAGATGGAAATCCTTGATCGACACGTAACCCAGCCCGACCCGCTGCGTCGCCTTCACCGCCGCATCGAGCGGCAGCTTGCGGAAGCTGTATGACGCGATGCCCACCTTCAACCCGCGGAACCAGTCGCCGTGCGGCGCCGGAGCCGCGGCGGATTTCTCCGCCTTCTCCTTCTCCGCCCCGTACGACAACCCCGGCGTCACCGCCAGCGCCCCCGCCGCCATCACCGCGCCTCTGAGAATGTCCCGACGTGTCGACGATGGGTTGCGTGTCATGGCTTGCCTCCGTTTTTGTTTTCGGCTTGCTCTTGCTGCTTCACGAAATCATGGATCGCCGTGCAATACACCTGGTATCCGGTCCAGTTCAGGTGCAGCCCGTCCCACGTCATCGACTGCTGCAGGTTCCCAGTATTGTCCACCATCTTCGCGTGTGCGTCGATGAAATAAACGCCGGTCGATTGCGAAAACGCGGCTAGCGCCTTGTTTGCGGTGACGATATTCGCCTGTTTCGTGCGCTGCCTCGGGCTGTCGCCGAAGCTGAGGTTGATGGGCAGGATGCTGATCACGTAGATCCGCGCCGCGGGGCTCGCCGCTTTGACGCGCTCGATGATCTTTTTGTAGTTGCCCAGCAGCTCATCGGGCTCGACGCCCTTCGAAAAGTCGTTCGTCCCGATGTTGATGAAGACGCGGTCGGGCGAATTCTCGATTGCCTCGTCAAGCCGCGAGAGCAGGCCTTTACTAGTGTCACCGCCAACGGCTCGCATCCGCAGATTGGAAAAATACTCCGCGAACGGAGCCTCGTGCGTGATGCTGTCGCCCAGGAGCACCGTCGCATGCGGCTCATGTGGAAAATTCTTGAAGTGCTCGATCGCCTTCGGGTCCCAGTCCAGCGGCACCGGCGCCTTGGGCGTGACCCGAGTCCACAGCGCCTCAACCCCGCCGCGCGTCGCGATGAAATACCCCAGCACCGCCAGCAGCACGACATTGAGCGCCACAGATGACAGAAGCAGCCGCCTCCGCCACCGCCCCGGCTCATTCACGCTGCGTTCGGCAATTGCCATCGGTGACTCGCCCAAAGGGGATCAGCGATTTGTTCTCACGACCGCGTCAGCGTGCGGTACTTGATGCGGTGAGGCTGATCGGCGTCCGTGCCGAGACGGCGATGACGATCCGCTTCGTACGCGGTGAAGTTGCCCTCGAACCATTTCACCTGGCTGTCGCCCTCGAAGGCGAGGATGTGCGTGGCCAGGCGGTCGAGGAACCAGCGGTCGTGCGAGATGATCACGGCACAACCGGCGAAGCTTTCGAGCGCATCTTCCAGCGCACGCATCGTGTTGACGTCCAGATCATTCGTCGGCTCGTCGAGCAGCAGGACGTTCGCCCCGCTCTTGAGCATGCGCGCCAGATGCACACGGCCGCGCTGACCGCCGGAGAGTGTGCCGACGGATTGCTGCTGGTCGGCGCCGGTGAAGGAGAATCGCGCGGCGTAGGCCCGGGCGTTCATGTCCATCTTGCCGAGCTTGAAGGTTTCCTGGCCATCGCTGATCGCGGACCAGACGGGCATGTTGTCTTCGAGGACGTTGCGCGACTGCTCGACGTAGGCGAGCTTCACGGTGTCGGCGACGCGGAGCGTGCCGGTGTCGGGCTTGTCCTGACCGGTGATGAGGCGGAAGAGCGTGGTCTTGCCCGCGCCGTTGGGGCCGATGATGCCGACGATCCCGTTGGGCGGCAGCGAGAACGACAGATCGCTGAAGAGCAGCTTCTCACCGTAGGCTTTGCTGATGCCTTTCGCTTCGATGACCAGGTCGCCGAGGCGGGGACCCGGCGGGATGTAGATCTCGACATCGGACGCGCGGCGGTCGTTGTTCTCACTGACCATCTTGTCGTACGCCGCGAGACGGGCTTTGCTCTTGGACTGCCGTGCCTGCGGACTCTTGCGGACCCATTCCAGTTCGCGGGCCAGTGCTTTCTGACGTGAGCTTTCCTGCTTCTCTTCGATGGCGAGCCGGGCGCCCTTCTGCTCCAGCCACGAGGTGTAGTTTCCCTTCCACGGGATTCCGAGCCCGCGGTCGAGTTCGAGGATCCATCCCGCAACGTTGTCCAGGAAGTAGCGGTCGTGCGTCACGGCGATCACCGTGCCCTCGTAGCGCTGCAGGTGCTGCTCCAGCCACGCCACGCTCTCGGCGTCGAGATGGTTCGTCGGCTCGTCGAGCAGCAGCACATCGGGCTTCTCCAGCAGCAGTCGGCACAGCGCGATCCGCCTCCGCTCACCGCCCGAGAGCATCTTGATGTTCGCATCGCCCGGCGGGCACCGCAGGGCATCCATCGCGTGCTCCAGCTGCGAATCGATGTCCCACGCGTTCATCCGGTCCAGCTTCTCCTGCAGCTCGCCCTGTTTGTTGAGCAGCTTCGTCATCTTGTCGTCGCTCATCGGCTCGCCGAGCGCATCGCTGAGCTTGTTGTATTCCTCGATGAGATCGAGCGTCGGCTTGACCGCCTTGCGCACCTCGTCGATGACCGTCTGTGTCTCGTCGAGCTGCGGCTCCTGCGGCAGGAAGCCGACGGTGTAGCCCGGCGAGATCTGAATCTGCCCGTCGAAGCTCTTGTCCACGCCGGCGAGGATTCGGAGCAGCGACGATTTGCCCGAGCCGTTGAGGCCCAGCACGCCGATCTTCGCGCCGTAGAAATACGAGAGATAGATGTCCTTGAGGACCTCTTTCTTGTCGTGGCGTTTGGTGACGCCGATCATGGAATAGATGACTTTTTGCGGGGTCGTGTTTTCAGCCATGGTGGACGAATTATCGCGAGATCGGGGGAAATGTCACGGAGGAGCAGGCGAAAGTTGCGAAGGATGGCTCCGGGGCGGATCATGTTGCCGGAGGTGCGGCGCATGATATCGACGTTCCTGAAGAATCTAACGAACGGGCCTGATCATGTCTGGAAGCCACGCCTCGACCTGCAGGGGCGGCCGGTCTACCGAGCGCATGCGGCTTATACCGGCGTCATGTGGATTGCAATCGGTTGCATGCCGCTCTCAATTTTTATTTGGGATTACACGACGGGCGGAAATTTTTGGCGGGAACTCTATTCTTTTAACCGTACCCACGCGTTCGACCCTTTTCCGAAGCTGATGGGCGTGGCCGTCCTCATAAACTTCGGCTTGGGAATCGCGTGCTTGTTTAAGAGAACGCTTATCGTCATTGATCATCGCGGCCATTCGCTTGAAGTCAGCGATCGCCGCCTTTTTCGCCAAACGGGTCGGCGATTCGACTTTAACGACGTGCGGCTGGTCTTACGACCCTGCTGTATCCATAGCAGGGTAAATTGGCGCGGCTATCTGTTGACGATCGAAGCAGACAAACTGCGGTTCCCCCTGGCGAAAATGAAAGATCACAAGGCGATCAACGCTGCGGCGGCGAATGCGCATCGGGAGACACGGCTCGAACTTGAGGAAGAATCCAAGTGTCTCGACCTGTCGGGAGGGTGGCTCTTAATTTCGGGAGGCTACGAATTCTGAGGTGTGTCGGGGCATTACGAGATGAAGCGCATCGCCCCGTATGGGATCAGTTACCATGGTCGGCAAATCGGCGGGTGGCCGCTGCGTCTACTTCACGAGGAATGAGCCATGTATCAGAGGATCGAAGCGAGCAAAGGCGCGATCGCGCGGGGGCAGGCGGATGGGGTGGCGGTTTTCGCGTTTGCCGAGAAGGCGGGCGTGAAGGCGACGCTGCCGCCGGGGATGGGCGAACTGGACCGCGAGACTGGCGGGGCACTGAGCGATGCGGTGGGCCGATCGGAGTGGAACATGACGCGCGGGCGGGTGACGTGGCTTTACCCGTCGAAGGGCGCGAAGCGGATCGCGGTGGTCGGGCTCGGGGAACGCACGGCGTTCGACAGCGAATATCTGCGCGTCGCGGCGGCATCGCTGATTGGCGCGACTGAGGCGGCGGGCGCGGCGAAGCTCTGCATCGAGCTCGGCGGCGTGTTTCACGGCATGCTGCACATCACGGAGGTCGGCCGCGCGATCGGTGAAGGGATAGGGGTCGGGAATTTCAAATTTGAGGCATTCAAAGGCGCAGCCGGGAAGAACGGCGGAAGCGCGGCGAAGGGCAAACTGCAGATCGACATCGACACGGTGGCGAAAAAGGAATTGGCTCGCGGGCTGGCGGTCGCGGAGTCGGTGAATGTTTCTCGGCGGCTCGCCGCGACGCCGCCGAATGTGGCGAACCCGGTGTGGCTGTCGAATGAGGCGAAGAAGATCGCCAAAGCGCCGGGGCTGCGCTGCAAGATCATCGACGCGAAACAGGCGAAGAAGCTGAACATGGGCGGGCTGCTGGCTGTCGGCGGCGCGGGATCGTCGGCTCCGTCGCTGATCGTGCTGGAGTACGCGCCGCGCAAGGCGAAGCGCGGGACCAAGCCGATTGTGCTCATCGGTAAGGCGGTGACGTTCGACACCGGTGGGTACTCGATCAAGACCAACGATGGCATGGTCACGATGAAGTACGACAAATGCGGCGGATGCACGGTGCTCGCCACGCTGCACGCGGCGGCGGCGCTGAAGCTCGACGTGCCGGTGATCGGCATTGTTCCGGCCGCGGAAAACATGATCAGCGAGACGGCGTATCGGCCCAGCGACATCCTGACGATGAGCAACGGCGTGACGGTCGAGGTGACCAACACCGATGCGGAGGGCCGGCTGATTCTGGCCGACGCGCTCGTGTATGCGTGCAAGAATTACGATCCCGCGGCGATCATCGACCTGGCGACGCTGACCGGCGGCGCGGTGATCGCGCTCGGCTCGTTCTGCGCGGCGATGTTCGTCAATGATGAGAAACTGCGCAACCGACTGCTCGACGGGTCGCGGATGAGCGGCGAGCGGTTGTGGGAACTGCCGCTGTGGCTGGAGCACAAGCAGGCGATCAAGGGGACGCACGGCGACATCGTGAATGCGGCCGGCCGCGAGGCGAGCCCGATCATGGGGGCGGCGTTCCTCAGCTATTTTGTCGGGCCGAACGGCGATGCGAACCGGTGGAGCGAGAATTCGATTCCGTGGGCGCACCTCGATATCGCCGGCACAAGCGATGTGAGCGGCAAGGAGCGCGATTGGTCGGGGCTTTATCCGAAGGGCGCGACGGGCTTCGGTGTGCGACTGCTGGTGCGGGCGCTGGAAGCAACGAAATGACGGATGCTGCGGGCACAACCGGTGAGGCAGCAGAGACCCCGGGGATTCGGCGGACCTCATCCCCGGGCTTGTCCGGAGCGCGTTACTGCATCGGCGTGGCGTTTGTGATCGTGCTCGCCTCGGTGGTCAGCTTCACCGCGCTGGGTTTCGAGACGCTCGACGGTCACGAAGCATTGGTCGTGCAGACTTCGCGTGAGATGTCGGAGCGCGGCGACTGGATCGTGCCGTATATCTCGGGGCATCTTCGGCTCAACAAGCCGCCGCTGAATTACTGGCTGACGGGCCTGGCGCGGTGGGTTTGCGGTGATGCGGATTTCCTGCCGGTGCATGGCCGGATTCCATCGGCGATTGCGGCGGTGATCATGGTCGCGCTGACGATCGGCATCGGCCGCCGGCTTTACGGGCGGACGACCGGGCTGCTCGCGGGCCTGCTGATGTGCGGGACGATCGGGCTGTCGCATTACAGCCACAACGCGCGGCCGGACATGCTTTACGCCATGCTGTGCACGGCGCAGATTTGGCTGTTCATCGTGGCGTGGCGCGCGAGGCGGGCACCGGGCAAGCGCTTTGCGACGGCGTATGGGATGTGGTTGATGGTCGCGCTGGCCACGCTCAGCAAGGGGCCACATTTCCCGCTCATTCTCATCGGGACGTTTGCGCTGATCCTCTGGCGACGGCGCGTCGGGTGGGGCGTGGCGTACAAGATCCTGCGGCCGATCGACGGCCTGATCCTCGCCGCGGCGGCGTCGGGTTGGTGGTGGGTATTGCTTCGGGCACGGATTGGGGCGCAGGAACTCGCCAATTCGCAGCTCGCGGGCAAGCGGTTCATGCTGGGGATCAGTCAGTTGAGCCTGTATTACCTGGTCAGTTCGTGGGAGCTGGTTTTGCCGTGGGTGATTTTCTGGCCCGGAGCGGTGTGGCTCATGTTCCAGCGGAACGGTCGCGGGGCGGCGGCGCGGGCGCTGGGCATCATGATCGGTGTGACGCTCATCGCCATCAGCTTCGGCGGCGAGAAGCGGTGGCATTACATGCTGCCGCTGCTGGGGCCGGGCTGCGTGCTGATGGCGGCGGCGGCGCGGCAGATGCTCACGCAGGCGGCGGCGAAGCGCGGGCTGATGCGCAACTGGATCGCGCTGGGCTACGGCCTCGGCGCCGCGGCAGGGCTCGTCGGCGTCGGCATTTACGGCCGGCTGCCGATCGAAGAGCAGCGCGGCGACCTCTTCCTCGCGGCGGCGGTCACGCTAATCGTGACGGGCGTGGCGTGCGTGATCCTGAACCGGATTCGACACGGACTGGCGCAGGCGAGGGCACAATTGGCCGTCGCGGCGATCGCCATCGGCATTTTCTACATCGCCACCGAGTGGACCCGTGCCATCTCCTCGCATCCCGATGATCCGGAGGTCACGATCGCCCGGCAATTATCCAGGCTCCCCGACCACATCGCGATCCTCGCCTACAACGCCGACGCGGGGATCCTCACGTATTACTGCAACCGCCCGGTGCGTGATGTCGCGAAGCTCGCCGACATTGCGAAGGACGCGGATCTCGGGCACGCCGCGGTGGTCATGCCGTGGAATGACGCCGTGAAATACAACCCCGATTCGGTGCCCGGCCCGCCGCCCAGCAAGCGCGAGGGCGAGCGGCTCGTCGTCATCTGGCCGGAGCTCAAGGCCGAGCCGAAGTCCGAACTCAAGCGCTAGCCCCGGTCAATTCAAGACTTTTTAACGCACCGTCCGATACTACTGCATACCGGATGACAGACTTACTGCATTCGGCGGATCGATGGATCGATCCGGGTGAGCCGCCTCACCTCCCGCCTTCACGGATGAAAGGCTCGCGCTTGCGCACGTTTGCCGTGATCAATCAGAAGGGCGGCTGCGGCAAGACGACGACGTCGATCAACCTCGCCGCCGCGTTCGCCGACCTCGGTCGCAAGACGCTGCTGGTCGATATGGACCCGCAGGGGCACTGCGGCTTGGGCCTCGCCGTGCCCGAAGCGCAGCTCAAGTGCTCCATCGCCGACGCACTCGTCTCCCGCAACATCGAGAAGTTCGACCTCCAGGACATCCTCTGGCAGATCTCCGCGAAGCTCGATCTCGCCCCCGCCACCACTTCGCTCGCCGCCGCCGAGCATACGCTCGCCCATCAGTCCGACCGTGACCTGCGGCTTGCGAAGCTGCTGCGCAATGTCGCCGAGACCTACGACATCTGCATCATCGACTGTCCGCCGAGCATCGGGCTGCTGACGTTCAACGCCATGCGGGCCGCGGGGGAAGTGATCATCCCCGTCGAGACCGGCTATTTCGCCCTCTCCGGAGCGATGAAACAGGCGACGACGCTGCAGGTCCTCGCCGACCGCGTGGGCCACGCCGTCTGCTTCCACGTCCTGCCCACGATGTACGACATGCGCACGAAGATGGCCGCGGAGATCGTCGCCGAGCTGCACAAGCACTTCGGCTCAGCCGTGCTCGACATCCCGATCCAATACAACGCCAAGATCAAGGAAGCCGCGAGCTTCGGCCAGGCCATCAGCGAATACGATCCCGCCAGCCGCGGGTCACAGGATTTCGAACGCCTCGCCCGCCACCTGCTCTCGACCCAGCCCACGCCCAAACGCATCAAAGTCGGCGAAGACGCCGCCCGTCGCTCGGCCATCGCCGGTGAAGCCGCCCCCGAGGCGTTGGACTCGCCCCGCCAGTTCATCGGCATCGAGCCCGTCACCCTGCCGAGCCGCGTCCGCCTCAGTGACCACGCCACGCACGCCGCCGCCGCAAACGAATCCGCGCAGCCCGCCATGGTCGGCTCCGGCCCGTTCAACGACGACGCAGCCCCGTCACACAGCCACAATCACAGCGAAACTCGCGAACACGCCCACGCTTCCGCTGCTCCCTCTTCCCTGAACCCTGAACCCCGAACCCTGAACCCTTCCACGCCCAAACCCGGCGTCAGCCGCGTCGCCGAGCTCGTCGCCCGTGCCAAAGCCCTGACCGAGCGCACCGCCCAGCTCCAGCGCCGCCTCGCCGCCGATCCCGACATCGCCCGCGTCGAAGCCGAGGATGTCGTCCAGGCCCCGCCGGCCGCCGATCCGCAGGTCCGCCGCAGCCTCGACGAAAAGCTCCGCATGTTCTACGGCGCCCGCAGCACCGACGCGGGCCTGCTCTTCGTCCAACCCGCCGACAACGCCCGCTCCGTCTGCATCGCCGGCGACTTCAACGACTGGTCCGATGTCGCCACCCCCCTCGCCCTCGACCGCCGCCTCGGCGTCTGGCAAACCTGCCTCCCCCTGCCCACAGGCCGCTACCGTTACCGCCTCGTCGTCGATGGCAAATGGTGCTGCGACCCGCACAACCCCCGCCTCGAAACCAACCCCTTCGGCGAACAAAACAACCTCGCCGAGGTCAAATAGAAGTTTCAGGTTCCAAGTTTCAAGTTTCAAGTTGATAATCGGGCGTCACTCCACGACACTGGCCGCCGACGCTTGCCCACTTGATTCCTGAACCCCGAACCCTGAACACTGAACCCTCATGAACGACCGCCACACACGCCAGGCGCTCGACGCCATCGCCGACCTGCTCCTCACGGGCCCCGTCGAGCACGCGCTGCCCCCCGTCGATGCCCCAGCCGCAATGCCGGGCTCCAATTCCGCGCCCAATCTCCGCCTCAGCGCCCCCCATTTTGACGAGCCCGAGCCCGTCGCCCCCCCGACCGTCGAAGCCCTGCTCCTCGGCCACCTCCCCGGTTACGCCAACCCCTGGATCAGCCAATACGCCCAGCACGCCGCCATGCGCCGCAGCCCCGCCGCACTGCTCCGCGTCGAGGCCGCCAGCGTCGAGCTCGAAATCTTCGGCGATGACAACTCCGATTGGCGTCCGCCCGTCCCACCGGGCCCCGGTGGCTCCTCCATCCGTCTCGCCCAGATCCTCGGCGAACTCCGCGACCAGGTCACCACCTGGATCCTCGCCGCAGGCTCCCCCGTCGCCCCCGCCGTCCGACAGCACATGGCCCGCGCCGACCGCTGGACCCTCCTCACCGGCGCCGACGACGCCGCCGTCGTTGGTGCCTACCGCCTCCTCAAAAGCATGCTCGAAGCCGACGCCGCTCCCTCCCCCTCCGCCCTGAACCCTGAACCCCGAACCCTGAAACCTTCCGCTCCCTCCATCGGCATCATGATGATGGGCTGCGAAGAAGACGCCGCACGAGCCGCCCTCGAACGCATCAGCCGCGCCAGCGCCGCATTCCTCAATTCCCCCATCGAGCTCGTCGGCCACCGCCCCAAAATGCTCCCCATCCGTCGCTTCTACCTCGGCCGATTCGAAGCCGAATCCCCCGCCGCACTCTGGTCACAGCTCCAACGATACTTCGACGAAATCCGCCCCAATCGCATCCACTCTCCCGCCCCCGAAGCCCACGGACTCAAGTCCGTGGGTCCCCTGTCTCCCGACTCCCCCACCCAACTCACCGACGAAGAAATCACCGCCCTCACCCAATCCCTCGACCAAGAAATCACCGAAGCACTCGACTCCACCTCCCTCGAAGCCGCCCCGTTTAGCCGCGACCCGAAGCCCGCGCAGGGGAGCGCTTCCCCCAACCCCGCCCCCTCCTTAAAGCCCGGCGGTGCGGTCCCCCGCTCCGCCGCGGCTATCCCCGCCCCCTCCCCTTCCTCCCCAACCCCCGATTCCCGATCCCCGATCCCTTCCACCTCCCCCGATCTAAACAACCTCACCTCCCTCATCCCCAGCCTCACCCCCCTCCGCGCCCGCTGCCCCCGTCAACCCAAAATCCAGCTCGCCGCCGACGCGCAAGGCTCCCTCCACCTCCTCCTCGCCGCCCAAGGCGAGCCCGTCGACAGCGCCCTCAAAAAGCTCGCCGAGGTCCGCGCCTGGTCCGTCGAACACCGCGAGCTCCTCGCCCTCGCCTCCCCCAATCTCATCATCGCCTCCGAAGCCGACCCCGTGCCCCATCTCTTCACCGACCAGCCCCGCCTCGCCGCCGACCTCGCCTTCTCAGGCCCCACCAATCACCGCCCCCTCCGCCTCCACCTCCTCAAATCCATCATCCTCGCCGGCACCACCCACCTCGTCCACGAAGAATTGACGTAACTCACCCCGCCCACCTCGCGGTTCGCCGCCCACTCCCTCCCAAAATCCCGCGCACCGGCGCGGCAACCCCGTTGTTCTGCAAATTCGTCATTCGCAAATTCCTCCCCGCCGCTCCCACCGCAACTTACAACATCGCGCTCCCGCCCCGCGGCGTGTCCGTGCGCACAAACCCGTCACCGACTACCCCCCAAGGGGATACTTTTTCACTACCTCAATTCCCCGCCCCGTCGCGCACCACCCCGTCGCCGCCACCCCACCCGACGCGCGAACTTACGCACCCAATTCAATCCCGCCGTCCCCGCGCCCATCGGTCATGGGTCAGGTAAACTCGTCGAAACCAGAAGGACGTCCCGCCATGAAAGTGCGAAAAGCGGTCTACGCGGCGAGTCTCGATCCCATCACCAATGGCCACATCAACGTCATCGAACGCACCGCGCCTCTCTACGATGAACTCGTCGTCCTCGTCGCCGTCGATTCCCGAAAAACTTACACCTTCACACCCGACGAGCGCGTGAGCATGGCCCGGGCCGCCGTCGCACACCTCGCCAACGTCTCCGTGGATGTGTGCATCGGCCACTACATCGTCAAACAGGCCGAAGCCATCGACGCCCAGGTCATCATCCGGGGCCTGCGAAACTTCAAAGACCTCGAAGACGAACAAACGCTGGCCGAAGAAAACCGGAGAATCTGCCCGCACATCGAAACAGTCTGGCTCCCCTGCCTGCCCAACCTCATGCACGTCAGCTCAAGCATGGTCAAAGGCCACGTCGGCATCGATCCCGGTTGGGAAGATCAGGTCGCCCGCTCCGTCCCCGCCTCAGTCCTCGCCAAGCTCAAAGAAAAATTCAGCCTCGGAAAAGCGCGCCGGCACTGGACGTCTCTCATGTCCACGCTGGAAAATCCCAAAGGCTCCGATGCGGTCCTCAAAGACCTCCTCGCACGTTACAGCGAGCCCCATCGCGCCTACCACAACCTCGTGCACATCGTCGCCATGCTTGATGATCTCGAACAGCTCAGCGAAAGCGATCCCGCAGTCGCCGTCGCGATCTGGTTCCACGATGCGGTCTACGACCCGCGGGCCAAGGACAACGAGGAACAGAGTGCCGAATTGGCCCGGACGACAATCGAGAAACTCGGCTTGCCGAAGGCACTCGGTCAGCGGATATACCAACTCATCCTGGCCACCCAACACGCCGCCGCGCCCACCGATCACGCCGCGCAGCTACTCGTGGACCTCGATCTCGCGATCCTCGGCAAACCGGAACCGGAATTCGACGCATACGAAAATCGAATCCGCGCGGAGTACGACTGGGTCCCGCAACCCGATTTCATCACCGGCCGATCCAAGATCCTTCAATCCTTCCTCGACCGCTCAACGATCTATTCCACAAAATCGTTCCAGATCAACTACGAAGCGACCGCTCGGAAGAACCTGAAACGATCAATCGAGAAGCTGCGAAAGTAATTGAATCGCCGCAGAACATGAAGGGTAAATCCATCACCCCCGCCGCAAACCCGAGCACCGGATTTGGGTGGCTGACAGCTATCCGGGGGATCCGATGAGCGCATCCCCGCGCGCGCCGATTCCTGCGGCGCGATCATCTGCCCGGCGGATCAGCCGCGCAGCAGCAGAACGACGACGACCACCACCAGCACCAGGCCGAGCGTGCCGCCGCCGATCCAGATGTAGTCGGCGAGGAACGGTGTGAGAGTCAGTGCGTGCAACATGGCGATTTCCTTTACGCTGTAGGCCCGCCCCAATGGGGTGCGGGCACAAAAAAAGCCGACTTGGTCCGGCACCACCGTGGTGCTGAATCAAGTCGGCTTACTCTCGGCCGGGCCCGCCGCCCGCGCAGCCTGCCCTTCATCGAGTCATCCGACACGGAGCCTATGTCTGATCGTGCGCTCCGCTGACGTATTCATCATAGGCCCGGGAAACGGCAAGATCGTCGCCATCCGGAAATCACGCCGCGCCGCGCGCGGCGCGGTGCTTCACCGTTTCGCATCCGCCGCAGCGGTCGGGAACACGATCAGGCCGTTGGCGACGGGGCGGGGGTGGCCGTCGGAGGGGGAGTTGAGGATCTTGCCCTTGGCCCAGATCGTGGACGATCCGCCGCCGTCGAATTCCGCGGCTTCGGTGCAGCCGTATTCCTTGGCCAGCGCCGCCATCTGCGGGTACGTCATGCCCATCGACAGCTCCTTCTGCCGGCCGTCGACGACGAAGAAAAACACGTGCGTCTTGTTCCAGCCGATCATGGACCGCGGGTTGTGGGCCTGCGATGCGCCGCCGAGGTCGGGATGCTCGTCGGTTTTCAGATAAATGTGATGCACGCCCAGCGCGGTCGTGACGCCTTCGAGGCTCGGGCTCGTCTCCATCACGAGCTGAAGCACATCGCCGACCTTGACCTTGGGCACGGTCAGCTTGGGTCCGATGGAGAGCACGAGCGTTCCGGCGCGGAGCGCGGTATCACCGCTGTCACGGACCTCGCGCACGCGCGCCTTGTACCGGACACCGGCGCGGATCGGCAGCCAGGGCTGGCCCTCGACGGCTTCGAGCACCAGCTCCGTGCCGCCCGTGGTGCGGGTCGTGACCGGCTTGTCCGATTTCTCACCGGGGCGGAGGCCGAGCGTCGGCGTGTCGAGTACAGCCTGATCGTCCGGCCGGGTCTCGTTGAGCCCCAGCGGCGTCTCGGTCGCGCCATCGGGCCAGATCACGCGGAACTTCGCTTCGACGGAACCGAGCTTCATCTGGCCGTCCGCGCCGACCCAGATCGAGTGGCCGGTGGGCCGGCTCACCAGTTCGCCCTCGGTGATGTCGAGCCCGCTGGGATCGCCCTGATACGGGCCGGGCTTGATGAGGAAGAAGTCGCCGTTGATCGCCGCCGCCGCGGGACGCTTCAACTGTGCCGCGCCGCGCGCCACAATCCCCGGCAGCGGCTCGAGCCCGAAGACCGTGCCCTGGCCGAGAAACGTGTGAAGCTCCCAGTGCTGATGCAGATCGATGCGGATGACGTGGATCGACAGCGGCCCCTCGGCGCGGCTCTCGTGACGATAGTCCAAACCCGGAGCCAGCGACTCAAACGCCTCGTCCGCACCCGCCGCGCCAGCCCCGAAGACCGCCCACGCGGCGACGCTCACCATCAAGCACGCGAGAAAGCGGCGAGCCATTTCGGACCTCCTTGATGTGCGATCAACAGCTTAACGGCAACTCCCCCGTCTCCCTTGCACTCCCCGTGAAAAACCCCGCCGCACGGCGGGGTCTTGAAGCGGCTGTCCGGAATCGGCATCCATTCACTTCTTGTCGAATTGCACCGCTTCCTTCAATTCCTTGATCGCGTGATGCACCGCTTCTTCGGCCTCCATCTTGTGACCGCCGAAGTCGTGCTCGGATTCCTTGAGCCGTTTCGCGGCGTGCTCCAGGGCTTCGACCGCCTCGTGCATCGGGTGATGCGCCTCGCCGGCCTTGCCCGCCTCGTGTTTGGGCTTCTCGCCGCCGGCGTTGGCCTTGGGCTTCTCGCCTTCATGCTTGGGCTTCTCGGTCTCTGCTTTGCCGTTGCCCTTGCCCTTTTCGCCCTCGTGCTTGTGCTCCCATTCCAGCGCCTTGTGCAGCTGCTCCAGCGCCTTGTCGGCCGCGTCGACCGCCTTCTCCTTGTGACCGCCGAAGTCGTGGCCGGCTTCGCTCATGTACTTCTTGGCGTGTTCCAGGGCGTTGACAGCGTGATGGAAGGGATGAACCTCGGGCCCCTTGTCCTTGTCTTTCTCTTTGCCCTTCTCCCCCGCCTGTTCCGCCGCCAGACACGCCGCGGGCGCCACGAACTTCGGGCAAACTGCGGCGACGAGCCCCATCACCAACGCCCCGACGATGATCCGCTTCAAGCTGGCCATGGATCGCTCCTGAAAATGTGCGTGAGGAAGTGCCGACCTCCAACCGTTCAACGCACGACCCAGCGTTTTGTTGGGGCACGGACCTCGATTTACCGGAAAAGACCCGCCGCCACCCTACTTCTTCACCCGCGTCAGCTTTCCATCCGCGAGCTGGAAGATGATCTCCACGCTGCCGGGGTCCACGATGAATGACGCGGCCGCCGCTTTGCCGTCGGGCAGCGCAGCGGTCAGCGTGTAGGTTCCCTGGTAGCCGCGGAAGTTCAGGGAGCCGAGGGCATCGGTCTTGCCGTCGAGGGTCGTCGTGAGCTTCTCGTGCAGCAGCGATTTGAGGGCTTTCTGCACCGCGTTGGGATCGAACTGCGCATCGACCAGCGCGTTGCCGGGCATCGAGGTTTGAGTCGGGGACATGCCCCAGAGGTTGACGGCTTCGACGGCGGGGTGGCTGAAGGCGGTGGCGAAGACCGTCACGAAAAATTCGGCGCGGTTCGCTTCGGTCCATTCGCCCTGTCGGTGCGGGCCGATCATTTTGCCGAGGTTCGTGCCGAATTCCGAGAGCTGGAGCTTGAGGCCGGAGTCCGTGTACTTGTCGAAGCCGGCGTACATTTCCTGCGGCGTGAACCACCGGCCGCGCGGGCGGTGGGCGTGCAGGGCGACAAACGAAATCCCGGGGTAGCGGGCCTTGACCTTTGCGGGATCGGATGGCGGATCGGTGGCATCGAGCGTCCAGCAATCCGAGACGCCGAATTTCACCGACGGAAATTTCGTGGTGAGCTCGCGGAAGAATTCCGTCTGATCGAAGTGGACCTTGGCGCGATCGACGTGCGTGAGCCAATCTTCGTTGTAGACCTGGATGAAGTTGACCTTGTCCTTGTAATGCTCGACGGTCTCGAGCATGTGGGCCTTTTGCAGCTTCGCCTTCTCTGCCTCGGGGAGTTTATTGAACCAGTCGGGGTGGTAGCCGGAGAGGAAGTGCAGCTCGGTCTTCATGTCGTTCTTGGCGCAGAGATCGAAGAGCGCATCGAGGTGCGAGAAGTCGTGCGTGCCCTGCACTTTTTCGAGGGCTGCCCATTTCCCGGCGTTGGCGGGGATGGAGAAGTTGAAGACCTCGGCCCACGCGGCGGTGTATTTGCCGGTGGGGTCCTTCTCCTTGAGGTCCGGCGCGCTGCAGCCGAACAGGAACGCGTGCCGCGCGAGCCCGCCGGTGATCCAGAGATCGGCCAGAGGCTTGCCGGATGCGTCCACGAAACGCACCGCGACATCGCTCTTGCGGTTTTTCTCGATGTTGGGCAGGACGGTCTTCTGGATGAACGGATCAGCGGAATTAAAAAACGCATCGACGGCCGGGTCGGCGTGCGCGAGGGAGGCCAATGAGAGCAGGATCACGACCATCGTCAGCAGCGCGCATCGCATGAATGAAGCCTCCGTAGCATCCATGTGAATGCGTGTGCGCTGCGGTGTCAACCTTGGACAATAACGGTGAGCAAGACCCGCCGGCTCCCGCCTGCGGCTATCAAGGAATTTCCGTAGTAGCCGCAGGCGGGAGCCGGCGGGTCAATTGCTTTGCGCGTTTTTTTTGCGGCGGCGGCGGGTGAGGGACTTCAAAGGCGATTCGTATCCAAAGGTGACGATGCTTCGGCGGCGGAGTCACGGAGAAACGCATCGAGCTTGGGACGCCGACCTGGCGAGGCGATCAACTGCTCCCACTTCTCGTCGTCCTGCCGGGCAAGCAGGAACCGCGCGAAATCGGCGACCTCGCTGCGCTTGGCCTCGGGGAGCTGCTCACAGAGGCGGATGAGTTCCTGAGTTTCACCGCTCATGCAGATACCTTAGCTGGGAATTGCGGGGGATTCCAGCTTCGTCGGCGCGGTTGACTGTCCGTGTGTTCAGCGCAAGCGGCGACGCTTGAGAAACAGGAGCGGCGCGGCGAGGAGTGCGAGAGACGCCGAGGCAGGCTCGGGGATGGCACCGGTGAGGCGAACGGCGTCGAGGGCGATGAAGTGGCCGCCGCCGGCGCCGGCGGTCAGGAGCGTGGAGGTGTAGTTGACGGTCAGGGTGGTGTCGGTGTCGGATGCGAAGTCGATGTTGATCTGGCCGCGTTCGCCGACGACGGCGATGCTGACGGGCGGAGCGCTGCCGTCGCCGAGGGTTGCGGTGATGAAGTCGCCGGTGTCGATGAGCGGGGCGGCACCCAGGGGGACGAGGTCGGCGCGGAGCTGAACGGTGAAGTACATCTCAAGGTGGCGGAGGCCGGGGACGGCGTCGATGAGGAGCGTGAACTGTCCGGGATTGAGGTCGTCGAGGGGCTGGTCGATGAAGATCCCCGTGGCGACCGAGCCGGTGACATTGGGGGTGCCATCGGACCAGGTGGAGGTGAGGCTGGAGAAGTCATATTGATGGATGGGGACATTGGCGGTGATGGGATGAACAATATTCGCGCCGGCTTTGCGGTCTTCGCCTGCGCCGCTGCCCAGGCCATCGTTGCCGTAGTGAACCCAGTCGAGCGGCGATCCCGCGGAGAGATCGACGGTCGGGCTGTTGAAGCCCGGAGAATCGATGTTCAGCGATCCTGCGCGTGTGTGGCCCGCGAA
This sequence comes from Planctomycetota bacterium, assembly GCA_043788485.1. GTDB lineage: Bacteria > Planctomycetota > Phycisphaerae > Phycisphaerales > Zrk34 > JAYVTU01. The sequence goes on along the minus strand of JAYVTU010000221.1, from coordinate 41,840 downwards.
CAGAACGGCGATCAGTGCCATGGCGCTAAGACTTTTTGCGGAGTTAAGGTGCATGGGGGGATCCTTCTCTCTCATTAATGGCAATGACGCGGCGTACCGATCCGTGGGGTGACACACCCCGGCGAGGCTTACCGTCTCCCGACGGGAATCAATTCTACGGGTGGCTGACAAAAACGCAATGATTTAATGCTTGGGGCGGTCGCCGGGGGCCGGGGCCGGGGGCTGGGTTGCGGTCAAACGGGGTCAGTTGCCCTGCACGTTTTTCGCGGCGGTGGGCGGCGGCGCGGGGGAATCGTCGGGGGCTGGGGCGGCGGCGGGAACGGGGGAACCGGCGGGGATTCGGGGGACCTCGTCGCTGGGCTTGGCGGGGGCGGGTGGGAGGCGTTTGATCAGGTCGGTGAGGCGCTGGCGGTTGTCCGAGTCGAGCTTGGCGGTAAGGCAGCTTTCACAGGCGCGGGCCATGTCGGAGGCGAGGGCGGGGTGTTTGCCGTCGAGGGCGGATTCGATGGCGGTGAACCAGGGTGTGGCGATGTCGGCGATGACCAGGCCGGGCGGCACGGCTTCGGCGGGCGGGATGTAGGGGGCGGGGGCGCCCGCGGGGATTCGGCGGACCTCATCCCCGGGCTTGGGGCCGGCGAGCAGGAGCTGGGTGTAGGCGGCGGCTTCGTCGACGGATTGCTGCATGAGCATGCGCTGGAGTCGGGCGACGAAGAGGCGGCGGCGCTGCGACTCATCGACGATGGGCGACCGCTGCAGCAGGCGGGCGTGGACGGCTTTGGCCTTGGCGGGCTCGGCCTGACGGAGGTAGAGATCGGCGAGGCGGAGCTGCGCTTCGACACGGCACAGTTCGGCGGCGCGGTCGTCGGGAGCTGCGGGGCTAGGGGTTAGGGGTTGGGGGTTGGCAGGAGAAGAGGCGACGGAAATTCCGGCGGCGACCTTGAGGATGTCTTCCTCGACGTCACGCTGGTCGGAGTAACGCTGGAGATATTGATCGACGGCGGCGAGGTCCGAGGCGCCGAGCCTTGCGGCGACGGCGAGGACGGCGGCGTGCCACTCGGGCTGCTGATCGGCCTGCTTGGGGTGCGCTTCGAGGAGCTTGATGAGCGTCGGCGCGTCCTTGCCACGTTTGGCGATCGTCTGCGTCGCGACGGATCGCAGCGCCGGATCGGTGAGGTAGAGGAGCAGCGGCTCGATGGGGCGACGGTCGGTGGCAAACGCCTCGGCGGCGGCGAGACGGAGCGGCGCATCGGAGTTGCCCAGGGCGCGGAGCACGAGTTCCTGGTCGGCTTCGCCACCGATGCGGGCGATGAGGCGGAGGGACATCGGGTCGAGCTTCGACTCGGCGGAGATGTGCGCTTTGACGCGGCCGAGTGTGCGGTCGATCTGGTCGGCGCTGAGCAGGTTGGCATCGAATGCGGCGACGATGACGGCGGCGGCGGCGGCGTAGAGATCGCTGCGCTCCATGAGGCGGAGCGCGGGCTCGATGGCGGGTTGCGACGGGAGGCGGGCGAGGAGCCCGAGCTGCGCGACGGCGGCGGCGGTGTCGGATTCGACGGTGACGAGCTGCGCAGCGCGGACGGCGGCGGGCGCATCGGCGAGATCGGCCAGGAGCTTGGCCGACGCGACGCGCATCTCGGCAGACTCATCGCTGAGCTTCTGGCGGAGGGCGAGCTTCACATCGTCGGTGACGGGCTGGGCATTAAGGATCCGCCGCTCGATGAGCTTGGCGGCGAGGAGGCGAACCTCGGGCATCGTGTCGGCGAGCATCTGCAGGAGGATGGCGGGGCGCGCGGCTTCGGCGGCGGCGTCGTAGACCTGCGTGTGGGCTGCGGTGACGCGGGCGGTCAGGGCCTGGACCTGACGATTGAGCTTGTTTTCGTGGGCGGCGACGTTGCATTCGATCTCGCTGTTCCACGCGGCGTGCGACAGCTTCTCGGCGGCGGCGAACCATCGCGTCCACGCTTCGAGGTCCTGGCCACGGTCGTCGTCGCCGGTAAGACGGGCGAGGGAATCGAGCGCGGCTTTGCGGATGACGGGCTGCGGCGCGTTGCGGGCGAGATCGAGGAGCGTCCGGGCGACGGGCTTGGTGCGCTGGCCGGCGAGGGCGCGGATCGCGCCGAGACGGAGGTCGAGTTTGCCATCGCGCGCGGCGGCCAATTCGGTGAGGTGCTCGAGCAGGCCCGGCTCGGAGTAGCGGCCGAGCGCGGCGGCGACGTCGTTGCGGAGGGATGCGTCTTCGACGCCGAGGCGGGTAAGCAGCGGCGCGATGAGCTGGGGCGTCGGCGTCGGGGATTCGGCGAGTGCCTGCGCAATGGCGCGAACGGCGGCGGGGTCTTCGGAGCTGGTCAGCGTCTCACGCAGCGCGGCGATCGCCGGGGGCCAGGCGCGGTCGAGCAATCCAGCGGCGGCGAGGCGGCGGCGCTCGGCGGGCGCGGCGGCGTCACGCAGGTCCGTCAGCAGCGCGGCCAGCTCACGCTGCTGCGCCGGTTCGAGACGGTCGCTTTCGAGTCGCGGCTCGGCACGGAGAATGGCGATGTCGCGCGGCGGGGCGGAGTCGGGAGCGGCGAGAGAATTAGCGGCGGTGAGGGCGATGAGCGACAGGCCGGCGATCAATCGGATCGGGTGCCACTGGTCGGCCGTCCTCGGCAGACCAGTGTGCCTTGGTTGCGTGCGCGTCCGAGAGCACTGGTCTGCGGAGGAACCGCCGACCAGTGGCACCCCGAATGCGAACCACGCCGGGCGAGCCCGGCGGCTAAATGGGTGAGCACGGGAATGAAAAATCGACCGTATCATCGGTGAAAAGGCTTCCGTTAAACGTTGCGGCGGCCAACGGGCATCGGGGCGTGACCGCGTGAGACGCGGTCGAAACACCCCATTCTCGAAACACCCGGTGCGACCCTGTACAATATAGCGGCACAACAGGGATGGGGTTCATACTTTTTTCAAGAAAGAATCGGGCAGAGCGAGCATGAACGAGTGGTCCGATGCAGAACGACGCGTCGAACGTGCCCACGAACTCTACGAGTCGGGGCACTGGGAGGACGCGCTGCGCGAGCTCAACGCCGCCCTGAAGGTCAATCCCTATCAGGGCGAGTGGCACTTCAACGTCGGCCTGACGCTCGACGCGCTGGGCCGGCACCACGAGGCGATCGCCTCATTCAAGCGCGCGATGGCGTACCAGGGCGAAGAGGTGAACATCCTCAACCACCTGGGCCTCGACTGCCTGCGCACGGACAAGCCGAAGGACGCGCTGCACCACTTCGAGCGCGCCGGCGAGCTGGACCCCGAAGACGTCGGCTCCTTCTGCAACCGCGTCGCCGCCTACGCCGAGCTCGGGGATCACGACCAGGCCGAGCTCATGTTCTACATGGCCTGCCAGCTCGACGACACCGACCCGCGCGCGTACCTGAACATCGCGATCAGCCTGATGGATCGCAACCTGCTCGACCGCGCGATCTGGTGCCTCAATCACGCCCGCCGCCTCGATCCCGATGATCCGGACATCTACGCCCGGCTCGGCGAGGTCCACTGGATGAAGGGCTCGCTCGATCGCGCCCACCGCTACTACCTCCGCCAACTTCGGCTCGATCCATCGGACGTCGAAGCCCTCCTCGACCTCGGCCGGCTCCTGCTCGACATGGAGCGCCCCGGCGACGCCGCGGAGCGCTTCCGCCAGATCACCGAGCTTCAGCCGACGCACGCCGACGCCCACTTCGAGCTCGCCGAACTCGCGCTGGGCACAGGCCAGCTCGACAGCGCGATGATGAGCCTCGAGCTCGTGATGCGTCTGGAGCCCGGGATGCCGCTGGTGCGACAGCGCATGGCGGCGATCGCCGTGCGCCGTGGCAAATATGAAGACGCCCGCCGCCTGCTGCGAGCCGAGCTGAATCTCGAAGGCGCCGAGGCCGTGCGCCAGGAAAGCGATCTCCACGAGCTGGCCCACCTGCTGCTCGATGCCCAGATGCCCTCCAAGTCCGCCGTGATCCTCGAGCAGCTCGCCGAGGAGCACCCCGAGGAAGCGCGGCTCTGGCACCAGCTCGGCGTCGCGCTGCTCATGGCCGGCCGCCTGGACCGCGGCATCCGCGCCTGCCGCCGCGCCATCAAGCAGGACCCCGCCTACACCATGGCGATGCACAACCTCGTGCTCGCCCACATGGAAATCGGCGAGCGCCGCCGGGCGGCGTACTGGCTCAACCGCGCGCTGCAGCAGCAGCCGTCCGACACCCGCCTGCGGAAATTGCAGACGCGCCTCTGGTGGCAGGGCGTGAAATCGCACCTGCCGAAGTGGATGCGCCGGGCGTGATTGAAAAGGTCGTTATTGAAATGAAGTACGACAAGAAAGCTTGGGACGATCTCGGCACCGCCTTCTGTCAACTTCCCGAAACGGAGTTATGCAGTCGTTGTTGTCCTGAGTGTGGTGGGCCGTTAAAGGCAAGCTTCACAGCACTACGCACGATGGGCCTCTGGTTGGAGTGCGTCAAATGCGGGATGTCGCAAGAAATGCATGGGCTACTGGGTCGGCCGCCCTGGGCAAGTGAAAACGGGAAATCGATTGTGACCGGTGCACGGTCAGAGTAAGTATCTCCGTTGGATTGAGAGCTTGCCCACCTGCGGCTATGACCGGAACTCTTTTGTAGCCGCAGGCGGAAGCCGGCGGGTCTTCCTCGACAGCCTCGGCAAGTTCATTCACCGAGCAGCCACCCGCGCGGATACCTGAGCCACACATGTTCGATGACCACACTGAGGATAATCGCCAGTAGCGCCGCCGCAGCGCACACGAGGATGAACCGGATGATCTTCTGGATCACCGTGGTCGACGACCAACCGTACACGCCTCGAATCATCACGACAATCATCAGCAGACAAGGGACCACGTCCCCCCGAAATGAGATGAGCGGTCCGGGGATTCGCCCGTCGGGATGCAGAATCAATAATAAAAAAGCCAACGCAAAAGCTGCCACCATCCAAGTGGTGGCGTTCCATAGGACGGGATCTGCACCGCGCATCGTGCGATTGGGAAACTCAATCCACTCCGGCAACCGGCCCGTTGCGCTGAAAAGGATTCGTCGTTGCGTGGCAAACTGCGGCAAACTCACTTCGACAAACCAGCCTTTCGGGATATTTGGAAATTTCTTCTCGAGTTCCTTACATAGCTGTGAAAAACCGAGGTCCATGTCGCCGAACTCATACCAGCCGCTGGGAACGCGGAATGCCAGACGGACTTCGTCGGCCGGCAAAACATCCCTATTGAATGCTTGGATTTCAAGCACGTCCGACCAAGCGAACGCTTGAGAATGCGAGTGGTCGTCAAAAATCAGATCGAGACCAACATCGGTCGGTTCAATCGCCATCACCTTGGGCTTCGGCTCTCGCACAGAGACCTCGCCAATCTTCGCCGTGTGCCACTGACAAGCGCAGTCTTCGGAGCTTGTCAGTGTGTCTTGTTCCGTCGCATCGACCATTCACTGACAACCGGAGGAACCGGTTGTCAGTGGCACACGGCGGGATTCACTCCGGCGCTTCGTCTTGCGAATCTGCCGCATCAACGCTCGTTGCGATCTCGGGCGCAGCTTCGGCACTCGCCTCAACAGTCGGCACCACGACCGCCGGAGCGTTTTCCGCGGCTTCGAGGGCCTGGATGTCGGCTTCGATCTCGGCGTCCTCTTCGATGAACTCGCCACGCGCCCGGCGTTCCATGCGGCGGGTGTAGCGCTTGCGCGTGTCGTCATCGGGCCAGTCGAAATGGTCCGCGACGGCGGGGTCGTACTTCATGGGGGGCCTAGCGTTGTTTTCCTGCGCCTCGATGGCGAGGCGTTCGGCTTCGTCGCGGAGTTCGAGCTGGATCGGGCCGTCGTTTTCCTGCGTCGCCTTGATGCGGCGCTGGCGGATGAGTTCGAGCGTGGCGATGAACAGGCCGATCATCTCCTGCAGCTTTCGGCCGGAGAACATCTGCTGGAGCGTCATCGGGCCCTCGCGCTGCAGGCGGTCGGCGATGTCCGCTTCGTGCAGCTGGATCGGCGTGTCGTCGCTGACGAGATCGATGCGTGCCGGGCCGCCGACCTGTTCCATCAGCTTCGAGAAGGCTTCCATCAGGTCCCACACCGACACGTCCTCGAGATCGATGTCGGGCTTGGCGTTCTCGTCGATCGGCTCATCGGGCAGGCGGGCGGGATGACGCGGGAAACGGGAGAGGAACGTCTCACGCCGGCGGTCGAGCGCCGCCGCGGCGTCCTTGAAGCGCTTGTAAGCGAGGAGCTGGCGGACGAGTTCGTAGCGCGGGTCGCCGCCGTCGCCGGTCGTGGCCGTGCCCAACGCATCGGCGCCCTCGGCGTCGCCTTCGGGAGCGTCGGCCAGGCCCTGCTCATGGGCGAGCATGGCGGACTTGATCTCCATCAGCGTCGCGGCGAGGACGAGGAACTCGCCGACGAGATTGATGTCCAGCTGCTTGAGCGTCTTGACGTAGGTGAGGTACTGCTCGGTGATGTGCGCGATGGGGATGTCGTGCAGGTCCACCTCGTCGCGCTTGATGAGATAGAGGAGTAGATCGAGCGGGCCGTGGTAGACGTCGAGTTGTACGCGGTAATCTTCCATGTGTCGCATCCTTGCGGGGGCATTTAACGCAGAGGTCGCAGAGCTTGTGGAGGACGGAGAGAGAAGAAGAACGGGATTTTTTTGTTTGAAACCCGGATCGTGTTTTTCTCTGCGTCGGCCTCTGCGTTCTCTGCGTTAATCCCTTCTTGCTTTGCCGGTGTTCATTTTACTTTCCCCGCCGCGATCATGATAATGGATGACCGCGATTTTCGCAGGAATTCCACGCAAAAATGGCAACGAAACCCCGATCCAAACGCCCCGCCGCCCGCCGTGTCGCCTCGCGCAACGGCTCCCCGGCCGCCAAAAGCCACCTGGAATTCGCCCGGCAGGTGATCCACGCCGAGGCCGAGGCGGTTCAGGCGGTCATTCCGCACCTCACCGCCGATTTCGACAAGGCCGTCGAGATGCTGCGCAGCCTCCGCGGCACGGCGATCCTCAGCGGTATGGGCAAGAGCGGGATCATCGCCCAGAAAATCTCCGCCACGCTCGCCTCCACCGGCACGCCCAGCCACTACCTCCACCCCACCGAAGCCATGCACGGCGATCTCGGCCGGGTGCGCGGCAGCGACGTGGTGATCCTCGTCAGCTACTCCGGCACGACCGATGATGTCCTCGCCCTCGCGGCGCTCGTTCGGCAGGACCGCGTGCCGGTCATCGCACTCTGCGGCAAGCCCGATTCGCACCTCGCGAAGATCGCCGACCTCCGCCTCTGCGTCGGCGATGTCACCGAGGCCTGCCCGCACAATCTCGCGCCGACGGCCAGCACCACGGCGATGCTCGCGCTGGGCGATGCGCTGGCGATGGCCGTGAGCCGGGCGCGAGCGTTCTCCGCCGACGATTTCCGCAAGCGCCACCCCGGCGGCATGCTCGGCCGGCAGATGATGGCCATCACCGATGTCCTCCGCTTCCGCGCCGGCGACAACCTCCCGCTCATCGACGACTGCCACACGCTCGAAGAGGCGATGGCCGAGGCCGCCGCGAACTACCCACGCCGCGCCGGCGCCCTGATCCTCGTCAACGCCAAGCGCAAGCTGTCGGGCATCTTCACCGATGCCGACTTCCGCCGCCTGATCACCCGCGAGGGCGGCGCAGCTCTCAAGCGCCCGATCGCGGATGTGATGACCAAGAGCCCGCGCTGCCTGCTCGATACTTCTCTCGTCCGCGACGCCGTGCAAATGGTCCGCGAGCTGCGCGTCGATGAGCTGCCCGTCGTCAACGCCGCCGGAAAACCCGTCGGGCTGATCGACGTGCAGGATCTAATTTCTCTCAAAGTGATTGAAGAATGAACCCATGCCCATCACAGACATAAAGCTTCTCCTCCTCGACGTCGACGGCATCCTCACCGACGGCTCGATCATCCTCGATTCCGACGGCCGCGAGATCAAACGGTTTCACGTGCGCGACGGCATGGCGATCGTCATGTGGCAGAACCTGGGCTTCAAGACCGGCCTGCTCACAGGTCGGCCCAGCGCGGTCACCACGCTCCGCGCCGCCGAGCTCAAGATCGAATTCGTCAGCCAGGGCTCGGCGATGGACAAGCTCAAAAACTTCGAGGACCTCTGCGGCCGGGCCGGCGTCACCGCGGAACAGGTCGCCTACATGGGCGACGACCTCGCGGACCTGCCCGTGCTGCTCCGCTGCGGGTATCCGATGACCGTGTCCGATGCGGTCGACGAGGTGCGCGCCGCGGTGAAGCTCGTGACCAAAGCCCCCGGCGGGCGCGGCGCGGTGCGCGAGGCGGTCGAGCATCTGCTGCACAAGATGGGCCGCTGGGATGAAGTGCTCGAGTCCTACGGACTGTAACGCCGAAACTGCGGAGCTCCCTTGGATCCCAAGCGTCTTAATAGATTGGTCTGGGTCACCGTCGCCGGGCTCACGCTCGTCGCGGTCATCACGCTCTTGAGCCGCAACGCGCCGGTCGGCAAGTCGCCGACGCTCGGCGGCGATCCCGGCGCCGCGCCGCCCGTCCTCAAAGATGCTCGCCCCGGCGGCAAGCTCGATCCGACCCACATCGGCACCAGCGGCGAGGGCGTGATCCAGCAGGTCAACAGCAAGACCGGCGAACTGCAGAAAGTTTTTCGCTACCGCACGCTGACGCCGCGCGAGCAGGGTGTGTTCGATCTCGCGAGCCCGCAGGCCTGGCTCTACCTCTCGCCGACGCGTGTGCTTCACCTGCGCAGCGAGGAGGGGCAGTTCGTCGCCCCCGCGAATCAGCCGCAGTCAGGCGAGTTCCGCAAGAATGTGGTGCTCACGCTCTTTCAGACCGCCGCGCCGCGCAAGCTCGCGCCGCTCGATGAGACGTCGCCGGACCGCGCGATGCGCATCGAGATGGACGATGCGAGCTTCGACACGACGCTGGGCATGATCTCGACGCAGAACCGCGTCATGCTCACGACGCCGGTGACGCAGCAGGTGCGTTTCGAGGGCAAGGGCCTGAGCCTCGTCTACAACGACCAGAACCGGCGTATCGAGCGGCTCGAGATCACGCAGGGCAAATCGCTCGTCTATCGCCCCGCCTCCCCCAAGCCCGGGGATGAGGTCCCCCGAATCCCCGCGGGTGCCCCCACGCCCGCCGTGCCGCCCACACCCGGCGCCAAGCCGAAGCCCGCGCAGGAGCTGCAGTACTACCGCGTGCTTTTCGAGCGCTCCGTCCACGTCAAAAGCGAGGACCGCACGATCGACGCGGATCAGCTCGTCGTCTTCCTCACGCTTGAAAAGCCCTCCGATTCCGATGCTGCGTCCCCCGCCGCGGTTCCGCCCAAAGCCGAGCGTGACAACACGGCATCCCCTACCGATCCGCTCACCCAACTCGCCCTCGAGCGCATCGTCGCCGCCCTGCCGTTGCTCATCGCCCAGGTCGGCGCTCCGATCCCCGCTCCGGCCAAGCCCCAACCCCTGGCCCCCAACCCCTCTCCCCTCAATCTCGGAAAAGAAATCACGCTCACCTGGTCCGGCAAAATGGTCATGACGCCCATCGAAGCCCGGCCCCAGGAACTCCTCACTCCGCAGGACACGCTGCTGAGCTTCGAGGGCTCGCCCGTCGCCGTGAACCTCGGCCATGACGACCGCCTTGTCTGCAGCATACTCCTCTACCTCGACTCCGCCAAGCAGGTCGATGCGATCGGCTCCGCCGAATTCCCCATGCGGCTCACCTCGCCATCCCTCGGCGTCGTCACCGCGCCCGAACTGCTCGTGTGGACCGAAAAGAACACCGGCGAACTCCGCGGCCCGGGCACGATCACGGCGCCCGAAGTCGCCGCCGCTGTTCCAACCGCCGCCGGCGCGAAACCCGTGAAGCGCACGGGCCTGCCCCCCGGGTTCAAGGTCGCCTGGAGCGAGGGCGTCGACCTCAAGTTCATCAAGGACACCGGCAAATCCGATTCGCGCATCGACACCATCATCTTCCGCGGTGCCGTCAAGGTCGAAGACACACAGATGACCGTGCAGGCGAATCAGCTCGCCGCACATTTCATCAAGCCCGGGGATGAGGTCCGCCGAATCCCCGCGGGTTCCCCCGCCGCTGCGTCGCAGAGTGACGCCGCTCAGATCTCCCGCATCGATGCCGCCGGCGACGTCGTCGCTGTCCACAAGAACGGCCGCGTCGAGTCGCAGGAGCTGCACCTCGACCTCGCGCCCGATACCGACGGCAAAGTCGCGCCCACCCGCATGACCGCGCGCGGCAAGGTGCGCGTCATTGATCCGCAGCAGCAGATGGACGCCGGGGCACTCGACATCGCCTTCGCCGCGCCGTCCAAGACCGCCGCGCCCCGCCCCGCCCCTGCAAACCCCGGCGACGCCGATGCGATGGCGCGCGACATCAAGACCGTCACCGCCACCGAAAACTTCGAGCTGCGTCTCCGCGGCGGCTCCATCGTCCGCGGCGTCAAACTCATCGCCGACAACATCACCGGAAACGCCGAGCTCTTCGGCGCCGCCGGCTCGCCCGTCACCGTCACGCAGCCCGCCGCCGCTCCCGCACCCGGCGCTCCCGCCAAAGCCGCGCATGATTCGCAGCTCACCGTCGATCACCTCACGATGGAAAACCACGGCAAACTCGCCCACTCGAGCGGCCCCGGCAAATTCACCTTCACCGAGGCCGATGAACGCAGCGCCAAGGACCCCGCCGTCGTCATCCCCGGCAAGCACATCCGCGTGAACTGGACCGACAAGATGCTCTTCGAAGACGCGGCGAATACGCTGCAGGTCTTCGGCAACGTCGTCGCCGAGTCGGAGGATTCGCCGCAGGAGCTCAACCGTCTCACCGCCGCGCAGGTCACGCTCGATCTGACCAGCCCGCCGGTCAAGCCGATCGTCGCGCCCGGCGCTGTGGCTCAACCCCTCGCCGCAAAACCCGGACCCGACGCCGCGATGGATCGCCGCCAGCTCCGCCTGATGACCGCGAAACAGAACGTCGTGTTGCTCTCCACCAAGTGGGCCGACGACACGCACCAGAAAGTCCTCACCCGTCTCCGCATCTCCGGCGAAACGCTCACCTACCAAAACGAAACCTCCATCGCCCAGGTCCCCGGCCCCGGCTCCATGCTCCTCGAAGACTACCGCCCCTCCACCAAGCCCGCCGCTCCGGCCAACCCCCAACCCCCCGCCGCCGCTCTCCAAAAACGCCCCGCCGCCATGTCCGGCCGCGGAGCCACGCTCTTCACCTGGACCACGCAGCTCACGCTCGACCGTGGCCATTCCCAGATGACCATCGAAGGCGGCACGCACATGACGCACCGCCCCTCCGAAAATGCGGGTCTCATGGAACTCGAATGCGACAAGCTCGTCGCCGACACCGAGACCGACAAGAGCAAAGTGTTCCTCGGCGGCGTCGAGGAAAACCTCAAGCTCAAGCAGATCCTCGCCGACGGCCGCGTGCAGGTCCGCGATCACATCGGCCTGCCCGACGAGCGGATGATCACCGCCGCGAAACTGCTATACACCGGCGCGGACCAGACCGTCCTGCTCACCGCCTCACCCGGCCGCAAGGTGACGATCTCCCGCAACGACCAGCCCAAGCCGCTCAATGCCGCTGTGATCCTCTGGAACCTCAAGGCCGACACACTCGAAGTCCGCGACGCGGGGCTCTGAATAATCCGACTTTTCTTCTTCGTGTCCTTCGCGCCTTCGCGGTTAAACTTCCTCAGTGTCTTGCCGCGTGCTCCAGCCCGAATTGATGGACGACCCGGCGCTCGACGCCGCGGCCCACACGAAGGCGCTGCGCGGGCTCCGCCGGCTCAACCGCATCAGTTCCAGCACTGCGATTGTGTGGCGTGAGATCGCCGATCTGTTGCATGAGGGCCGGCCGGTGAAAGTCCTGGACCTGGCCACCGGCGGCGGCGATGTGCCGATCGCGCTCTGGCAAAAGGCCCGCAAGACGAAACTCCCGCCGCATATCAGCGGGTGCGACGTCAGCGACGTTGCCGTTGATTTCGCGCGGACCGAAGCGAACCGCGCCGGCGCGAGTGTTGAGTTCTTCACGCTCAACGCGCTGACCGGCGAGATCCCCAGCGGCTACGACGTGATCACATGTTCGCTGTTCCTTCATCACCTCCATGATGAGCAGTGCGTCACGCTGCTCCGCCGGATGGCCGGCGCGGCGAAGCGGCGTGTGGTCGTCAACGATCTTCTCCGCTCGCCGCTCAACGCCGCGCTGGTCTGGCTCGGGGCGCACGCGGTGACGACCTCGCGCATCGTTCACATTGACGCGATGCGCTCCATCCGCGCGGCCCTCGATTTGTCAGAAGCGAAATCGCTCGCGGAGAAGGCGGGGCTCGGAAACGCAGCGGTGACATCGCGGCCGCTTTGCCGATTCGTTCTCACGTGGAACAAGCCATGAGCTGCGCCGCCGAAACATGGGATGTGATTGTTGTCGGCGCGGGGCCGGCGGGATCGATGGCGGCGCGGCAGGCGGCGCTCGGCGGCGCTCGTGTGCTTCTCGTTGAAAAGTCGGCGATGCCGCGCGAAAAGGTGTGCGGCTGCTGCCTGAGCGGCGCGGCACTCGCGGAACTCGCCGCCGCCGGGCTCGGTGATCTGCCGATGCGCCACGGCGGCCAACCGCTCGACGCCCTCTCACTGCGCTGCGGCGGTCGCACCGCGACGATCCCGCTGACGCGTGGTGTCGCGCTGTCACGCGGCGTGCTCGACCATGCGCTGGCCCGCAGCGCCGTTGAGACGGGAGTGCAACTTGAGACGCAGACCACCGCGCACCTCTCCGAACCGGGCCACATGTCGCTGCGTGGTCCGAATGGACCGCGCAACGCGACAGCAAGTGTCGTGATCTCCGCAGTGGGATTGGGTGGACGGATCAACGATGCCAGCGCCAACATCGACAGCGATTCACACATGGGGGCGGGTGTCATTCTCAGCGCGGACGCGCCAGGCTACCGCAGCGGCGTGATCCACATGATTACTGGGCGCGGCGGGTACGTCGGTCTGGTGCGGCTCGAACATGGCCGGCTCGACGTCGCGGCGGCGTTCGATCCACAAATCGTACGGCGTGACGGCAGGCCGGGGGCAGCGGCGGCGCGCATCCTCACGGAGGCGGGCGCGCCGGCGATCGCTGAACTGACGACCGCGAAATGGCATGGCACGCCGGCCCTGACGCGCAGCGCAACGGTCGCCGGGCCGAGGCTGCTGGTCGTCGGCGATGCGGCGGGCTACGTAGAGCCGTTCACCGGAGAGGGCATGGCGTGGGCGCTGGCGTCGGGTCGCGCGGCGGCGGCGATCGCGCTGGAGGCAGCGCGGGCGGATATGTGGTCGGCGCAGTACGAAACGCGCTGGGCGGAGCATCACCGCCGATTGCTCGCCGACCGCATGCGGCGATGCCAGTGGGTGGCGCGGGCGCTGCGGCACGATCGGGTGATGCGCGGTGCGGTGGCACTGCTTTCGGTCTGGCCCGCGCTCGCGAGGCCGCTGACGCGGTCGCTGGGCACACCGCTGACATTGGACATGACCCCCGGCGGGGTCTAGCGTGGCGGATCATGAGTGCACGCATTTTAGGTCTGGGAACGGCGACGCCGCGGCACTCCGTGGCGCAGGACCTGACGGCGCAGATGCTCGGCCCGCTGGGCGCAGCCCCCGGAACGCGCGAGGCGAAGCTGCTGCCCGAGGTGTTCCGCCGGACCAGCGTACGACACCGCAGCACGGTGCTCATCGCGGACGATGAAACGACGCCGATCGATGCGCGGAGCCTCGGCTGGTTTTTCCCGCCCCCCAACGGTGACGCCGCCTCACACCTCGGCCCGACGACGGGCCAGCGCATGGCCGAGTTCCAGCGCCTCGCCCCGCCGCTGGCGATCGCCGCGTGCCGGAATGCTTTGCGCGAAGCGGGTGTTGATGCGAAACAGATCACACACCTCGTCACTGTCACCTGCACCGGATTTGTCGCGCCGGGGCTCGATGTCGAGCTCTTCGGACAGCTCGGTTTGAATCCGGGCGTGCAGCGCGTTTTCGTCGGCTACATGGGCTGCCACGCCGCGGTCAACGGCATCGCGGTGAGCCGCTCAATCGCCGAGGCGGATCCGAATGCCCGCGTGCTGTTGTGTTGCATCGAGCTCTGCACTCTTCACTTTCAATACGGCTGCGATCCGCAGAGTGTCGTGGCTAACGCGCTTTTCGCCGACGGCTCGGCAGCGATGGTGATCGGCGATACCGATCGCGGCGGCTCGGCCACATACGAGAAACCGTGGCGCATCGCGTCGATGTCCTCACGCTGGATTCCGGGCACGGCGGATCAGATGAGCTGGCGGGTCGAGGATCACGGGTTCGTGATGACACTTTCGCCGCGCGTGCCGATGCTGATCGGCGAGGCGCTGCGGCCGTGGGTCGATGAGTGGCTCGCGTCGCAGGGGCTGAGCGTGGAACAGGTGGGCACGTGGGCGATCCACGCCGGCGGGCCGCGGATTGTCACGGCGGTGGCGGAGCGGCTCGGGCTCGGCGAGGAGCGGATCGCGCACAGCCGGGGCGTCTTGCGGGACCACGGCAACATGTCGTCGGCGACGGTGCTGTTTGTGCTGCAGCGCATGCGCGAGGCAAAGGAGAAGCTGCCGTGCGTGATGCTGGCGTTCGGGCCGGGGCTGTTCGCTGAGGCGGCGCTGCTGACGGAGTGAAGGGATTTCAGATTCTAAATTTCAGATTTGAGAATTACTTCCGCACAACGAACAGCAGCGCGATGACGAAGAGCTGCATGAGGATTGCGGCGAGGAACCATTGAGCGTAGATGGCGGGGTTCGTGATGTAGAAGAGGCCGAAGAGGGCGCAGCCGAACGTGAGCATCTGCGCGACGGCGGCGCACATTTTGGCGTAGGAGAAGTCGCCGAGGTCGGCGTTCTGTGCTTTGAGGAGTCGGGCGATCTGGCGGAGGAGATCGGTGGCGGTTTCGTCGTTTTCGGGGAGGCCGGAGAGGGAGGGGCTAGGGATTAGGGGTTGGGGGTTAGGGAGGAGCGGAACGGCGGGGACGGGTGTCGGAAGCGCGGGCGGCGGCGGTTGTGGGGCCTGTGGTGTTGACGCTTTCGGCGGCGGCGTGATTTTGGGCTTGGGATGCAGCGGATTGAGCGGGTTCAGCGTGGCGGTGGCGGCGGGACGAGATGCGGATACCCCGGGGATTCGGAGGACCTCATCCCCGGGCTTGGCGGAGCGCGGCGTGGATTGCGACGGGCCCTCGCGCTGCGGGGAGATGATCGGCGGCGGCGGCTCGGGTTCGCGTCCGGGCCTCGGGGCCTGGGCGATGATGCGCACGGCTTCGATCAGATTGTGCACGATGAAATCGGGCTTGATGTCCGAATCGCCCGCTTTCGGCGGCGCAGAATCATCGGTCAATTCCGTGAGCAGAATCGTGCGCGTCCCGGCGGCCTGCCCGGCGGCGATGTCGCGCATCGCATCGCCGACCATCCAGCTCGACGCGAGGTCGAGCTTGAGGTCGATCGCCGCCTGCTTGAGCATGCCGGGCTGCGGCTTGCGCCAGGGGTGATCGGAGCGATATTTTTCCTCGACGGCCTCGGGGTGATGCGGGCAGAAATAGAAGCGATCGATGTGCGTGTTGCTGGCGGCTTTGACGAGCTCGACGATGCGGGCGTGGACGCGCTCGACGTCGGCCTCGGTGAATTTGCCGCGCGCGACGCCGCCCTGGTTGGTCACAACGACGATGCGGTAGCCGAGGCCGCGCAGCGACGCGATGGCGCTGGCGGCTCCCTGGATGAGTCGGACCTGCTCGGGGTCGCCGAGGTCGCCATCGTTGTGGATGAGCGTGTTATCGCGGTCGAGGAATACGGCGCGGTTCATGCGACTCAATCGTATCGCAATCGGGGATTGGGGGACAGGAGCGGAACCGCATTCGCGCGGCGTTCAAGACACACCGGGCTGCGGAGGAACCGCAGACCGGTGGCACCCGAGACCGCGCAAAAACTGCGTGTTTTGAGGCTTTTTGCGGAAGTTGGGCGGGGGCTGCCGATGATCGACATGTCCGCGACCCGATAACCAGAGCGAAAGGATTCGCCATGTGCCGAAGGAGAAGCGTGATGAGCGTAACCGAGCGTGACGCCGAGATGGGCTTGCCGCGTGGATTGGATTCCTCGCGCGGGCTGGACCTTTACAGCGGTGTCGAGCCGGAGCTGGACGACATCGTGATCAACGGCGCCGCGATCGAGGCGATGCTCGAGAGCATCCCGCGCACCGCCAAGCACGATTCCAACCGAAAATAATCGGACGGCACCGATGCGCCAATAAAAAAACCGCGGCCCATACGGGTCGCGGTTTGTGATGCAAAGTTTTACAAGGATCGGGCGGTTCTCAATCCTTCGGCGGCGTCTTCGCCTTGAGCCAGGGCATCATGCCGCGGAGCTTGCGGCCGGTGGTCTCGAGCGGGTGGTTGTTGTCGGCGTTGTAGAGGGCCTTGAAGTTCTTCATGCCGCTGGCGTACTCGGCGCGCCAGCCCTTGGCGAATTCGCCGGACTGGATCGTCTTGAGCTGCGCCTGCATGCGCTGCTTGACGCCCGCGTCGATGATCTTCGGGCCGACCGAGAGATCGCCCCACTCGGCGGTGTTGCTGATGGAGTAACGCATGTAGTCCAGCCCGCCGACGTAGATGAGGTCGACGATGAGTTTGAGCTCGTGGCAGCACTCGAAATAGGCCATTTCCGGCGGGTAGCCGGCTTCGATGAGCGTCTCGAACGCCGCCTTGATCATGGCCGAGAGACCGCCGCAGAGGACGACCTGTTCGCCGAAGAGATCGGTCTCGCACTCGTCCTTGAAGTTGGTGACGATGACGCCGGAGCGGGCGCCGCCAATGGCGATGGCCCAGGCGAGTGCGATGTTCTGCGCTCCGCCGGTCGTGCCGGTGGCATCCTGGTGAACGGCGATGAGACACGGCACGCCGCCGCCGCGCTGATACTCGGAGCGGACGAGGTGGCCGGGGCCCTTGGGGGCGACCATGATGACGTTGACGTCGGTCGGCGGGACGATGGTCTTGAAGTGGATGTTGAAGCCGTGCGTGAAGCAGAGCGTCTGGCCCTTGCGGAGGAAGGGCTTGATGGATTTCTCGTAGACCTCGGGCTGCCGCTCGTCGGGGAGCGTGATGAGGATCATGTCGGCCTTCTTGACGGCATCCTCGACGCTGTGGAGCTCGAAGCCGTTCTCGGCGGCGAGGCGGCCGTTGGCCGAGTCCTTGCGGTTGGCGACGATGACGTTCAGGCCGGTCTCGCGTGCGTTGAGCGCGTGGGCGTGGCCCTGTGAACCGAAGCCGATGACGGCGATGGTCTTGCCCTGCAGCGGGCCGAGCGAACCGTCCTTCTCGTAAAGCATCTCGATGGCCATGTCGGCCTCCTGTAGCGTAAATTGCCCTGTTTTCACCGTGAAAAGCGGCCCAACAGAGTAGTGGCACGGCTTGCAACCGTCAACTCCGACGGGGATACCCGACGACCATGGCCGGACAAGCTTTTCCGTTTAGAATATAGGTTGATAATGAAAGTCCAAGGAATATGCATGTTCCCACGAATCTCTGTGGATTTTAATAAGACCGGTGAGGGTGGTCTGATCCTGACTTGTTACGGGACGTTGCGCGATTTAAGTCGCCAGCAAATTCGCCTGAAACAAGGGCTTGAACTCACCTTCTGCATGGAAGACATCGAAGTCGATTCGCGTGTCGTCTATCAACCCGGTCGCAACGGAACACGCGGATACTGGTCCGCACCGTACGAATCCGCGGATGTGCGAGAGCTTCCGGCAATGCCACCACCTGACACGGACAATTCGTACCCATGCTTTGCGTGCCGGCAAGACTTACATCCGTACTTTGAAAAACACGGTTTCAACCAGAACACATGCTGCCCGTTTTGCGGCACGAGCATCATGACTCCTGTGCTGCCACCTGATGCTTAAAAGCCAAGCTGGCGTTCAGCGTTGTCCGAGACCTTGACGACATACGACATTTCACAGCCCCTGTTTGCGTTTCACATCGGACCATTTCGCCGCTTTGCCAGTTTTGCGGTATTTACGTAGTTCCTTCATTGCCTCTTTGGCGAATTCGCTGCGAACGACACCCTCGCCCGCGCGATCCAGCAGCCGACGATATTCGCTCTCAGGAATTACTACGAATCGGCGTTTTCCGATCGTCAGAGTTGGTGCAGACATGCCGTGATTATACCGCTCAGTATTCACTGAGCCGAAGTGCGTGACAAGGTATCATGTCCGCCCACGGAGACCGCCATGCATCATCCCCTCGCCCACCTGGCCGATGTGTTCACGTTCCACACCACCGCGCTGCAGAAGGTCGCGCCGTCGCTCAATGGCAACGACTGGCTCCACCGGGCCGGTGATTCGTCGCACGCCTACTGGCTGCTGGGGCATCTCGCATATTGCAGACGCGCGATGCTGCGGTCGATCGGTGAGTCGATGCCCGAGGCGGCGTGGGAGAAGGATTTCGGCCGCGGGTCCAAGCCGCAGGCGACGTTCAACGGCCCGCCGGTGTCCGACCTGTTGGCGGACATGGCGGCGACAGGGCCGCGCATCGTCGATCGCATGCGGACGATGACGGAGGCGGACCTGGCGGTCGATGCCCCGCGGGCCTTGCCGACCGGGGCGAGCCGCGGCGCGGTGCTGAGTTTCATGAGCTTCCACGAGGCGTATCACCTAGGCCAGATCAGCCTGCTCGCACGCTCACTGGGCAAGTCGGGGCTGGCGTAACGCATTTCCATTCAATCCTCACGCCGCCAAGTGCCGATAACGGATGTACGGCCCGTGCCGCCCGTAATGGTTCCGAAGCCGCCGAGGATTCCGAAATGTCGATCCTGTCCAGCCTGCTCAAACCCCTGACACGGCAAGCGCCCGAAGATGTCGCGCAGCGCGCCGTTCTCATCGGCTCGCCCGGTGATATCCGCAACATGCGCCGCGTTCTCAAGAGCGCGCCGCAATCGCCGCACGCCATCGGCTGCGTTCTGCTCCATCCGCAGCACCACACCGGCATGATCGGCCTCCGCGTGCTCGGCACAGCCGAGGATCTGGCCGTCGTCACGCAAACATGGCGCATCGGCGTCGCCTACCTCTGCGTCCCGCTCGCCATGCACGCGCTCGCCGCTTCGCTCACCGCCCGGCTCACCGAGCTCGGCGTCACCGTCCGCCGCATCACCACACTCGACGATCAGCTCCACGGCCGATCCGGAGCCGCCGCCGGAAGCATCGACGTGAGCCAGCTCCTCGACCGCCCCGCGCGGCCGCTTGATGAATCCGCGATCGATGCCGCACTCCGCGGCAAGCGCGTGCTCATCACCGGCGCCGGCGGCTCGATCGGTTCCCACATCGCCCGCATCGTCGCACGCTTCAATCCCGAATCCATCCTGCTCATGGAACGCTCCGAGAACGGCCTCTTCGAGATCGATCGCCAGCTTGCCGCGGAGTTTCCCGACATCCCGCGCCGCAAGGTGCTGGCCGATGTGACCGATGCCCGGCGCACGATGGACCTCGTCACGCAGTACCGGCCGCATGTCGTCTATCACGCCGCGGCTCACAAGCACGTGCCGATGATGGAAGATCATCCGCGCGAGGCGCTGGTCAACAACTTCTTCGGCACCAAGTCGATCGCCGACGCCGCGGCCGCCGCGCAGGCCGAGCGGTTCGTGATGATCTCGACCGACAAGGCCGTGCACCCAACCTCCGTGATGGGCGCGACGAAGCGCACCGCGGAGCTGTACGTGCAGTCGCTGGCCGCCAAGGCTTCCCCCACGCTCTTCTGCATGGTCCGCTTCGGCAACGTGCTCGGGTCGGCGTGCAGCGTCGTGCCGATCTGGACCAAGCAGCTCAGCGAGGGCGGACCGCTGACAGTGACCGATCCGCGGATGACGCGCTTCTTCATGACGATCCCCGAGGCCGCGGCGCTCGTCATCCAGGCCTCGTGCCTCGCTGACGAGACCGGCCCGATCTTCATCCTCGACATGGGCGATCCGATCCGCATCGTCGAGCTCGCCGAGCGTTTCGTCACGCTCCACGGCCTGCAGCCCGGTCGCGATGTGCAGATCGTCTTCACCGGTGCCCGCCCCGGCGAAAAGCTCTACGAACAGCTTTCCTACGACAGCGAAGACGTGACCGCGACGTCGCACGCTGCCGTCCGCCGCCTCGCCGCCGCCGGCTCCGCCAATCCGCAGCGCATTGCCGCGATGGTCCAGCGCTTCGAGCAGCTCCGCGAGTGCGACGATGCGGCCGAGCTTCTGGCCGCGCTGCAGTCCGCCGTGCCGATGCAGCCCGTGGACCACGCACCGACGGCGGGCTCCATCATCCCCGAACCGCTGAGCCGATCCGCATGAGCATCAAAGCGACACGAGCGATCAGCAAGAGCCCTGCGAAGCAGATGCAGGTGCAGACGGGCGTCATCCGCGACAAGACGGAGGTGCTGCTCGACCGCCTCATCCGGACGCGCCAGGCCGCCGAGCGGCAGAGCCGGCTCGTCCCCTCCGCCGACGGCGACCGTGCCGCGCAGGCCAGGCAATCCCTCGAGCAGGCGATCACGTCCACGCGCAAGATGATCGCAAGGCTCAACAACGTCCTCGACGAGGATGTCGCGCGGGAAACGGATTAACTCCCCCGCCATTTCTCATCCGCTGCGTTACGCCGGTTTCATTTCTCGTCCGCCTTGATCACTTCCTCCGGCAGCAGCAATTCCTCACCGCTGCGGGCCAGATAAGGCGGCACCGTCATCAGCAGCCGCTGGCCGATGCACTGCTCAAATTTCCAAAGCTTTCCGTCCTGCCCCTCGGGCACCGCCACGCTGAAGTAGCCCTCCTCGACCTTCGCAAAATCCATCGCGACCCCGCCCGCCGGATCCAGCAACCGGCCCGAGATCCGCGGCGCCCAGTTGGCGATGCGCGATGCCCACCCACCGATGATTTTCGTCCCCCTGGGCACGTAGAAATAAAGCGTACACGGCCCGCGGAATTGGCTCGTCACCTCCGGCGTGTCGATGCCCGATTCAACCGTCACCGCCATGCCGCGCGGCCAATCGATCCGCGTGAAGTCGCCGCCGTCAACCGTCACGATGCGGTGAAGCCCGCCGTGCGGCGTCTTGAGGGTGATGTCACGCAGCACGCCGTCCGGCCTGCCGCTCTCGTCGGTCGCCACGGCATTGGACGTGACCTCCAGCGGTGAAAACAATTCCACCTTCGGCATCCGATTCGCCCAGACCTTCTGCACCGCGATCTTCAGGTCCACACTCCCGCCGCCTTCGGGCATCCAGATGAAATATTTCTGATGATCCTGCGCCTCAGTCGGAAAACTGCCCGGGGCCACCGCCGGAAATTTCAGCCGCGCCGCCGCGGGCACAAGCTTCCCGCTGAACTCGACACCGACAAATCCCGGCTCCGCGGGCTGATTCTTCGCAATCCCGTCCGCAAGAATCTTCGACAACTCTTCAGGCGTGAACGGCTGCTCGCTCTTGAGCGGGTGACCGGGCGTCAGCGCCGCCTTCTGGCTCAGCAGCTTCGACCAGAGCCCGTAGCTGTGCACCATCTCCGTCTTGTGCATGCGATAGGCGTGACGCGCGACGCCTTCGACGCTGCCGCTCCCGTTGGCCAGCGCATAGTAGAGCTCGGCGTGGCGCGTGTAGAGGATCAGGTCGTCGATTCGCTTGAGAACCCCGGCGTCCGCCGTGGCACGCCGCGCGAGGTCGAGCTGCCGATACATTCGGCCGACGATGTCCGACGGCGAGCGACGCTGCGTGTCCTGATTGATGAGCCGGTAGAACTCGTGCATCGGCTCCTTCGCTTTGCCGAACGCCTTGTCCAGAAAATCCTCCACGATCGCATCGACACGCTTCGCCTCATTGACATCCCACATCACCCGGCTCGCCACGTAATAGCCCAGCCCGCAGGGGCCCCAGCAGTCACCGGACTCCGCGTCGTAAAATCGCACGCCCTTGTCGTGGATGCTCACCAGGAACTGCGCGACCTGCGCCGGACGCGAGCCCTTGCCGCCGCGCGGAAGATTCCAATCCCAATCGACGACACTCAGATAATCGTAGACGCCCATCGTCGCGCCCCGGACCTGCCAGCCCGCGACGACATAGTTGAACGACAGCCCGCCGCCGATGAAAGCGGTCGTCGCGCTGGGGATCACGTGCGGATCGACGCGGACATGCGGCGGCGCGGAGTGCTTGTTGTACGCGTAAATCCCGACGTATTTGTCGCCCAGGCCCATCGCGTTGATCGCCGCCGCGACCTCGTTGGCCAGCGTCACCACGCGGTCGCTGACCCCGCCCATCTTCTGGCACGCGTCGCACTCGCACCAGCCGCCGCCGTCGCTGGGATCCATCGAGATGCTGTCGGCGTCCGGGTGAGTCTTGAAGTATGCGATGGCGTGATTGACCACGAGCTTCCGCAGCCCGGGATTCGCGATGCAGAACTTGGCATCGCCGCGCATCTCCCGCTTGCCGCCGACGAGCGCGAGATACTCGGGATGCTTCTCAAACTCCGCGCGGTGCGCGGCGATGATGCCCTCGTACGAATGGCCGCTGTTGAGCTCGAACCCGCGGATCGTGCGGTTGCGCGTGCACCACTGCGCATACGGCTTCTCGTTGTATCCCCAGAAGCCCCAGTTGTACCAGATGCGCCGGGCCGCGAACGATGGGCTCTGCCGCTCGTCCACAGCGATCTTCAACGCCGCCGACTCCGGCACGACCTCCCACGTCTCGCCCGGAAAGAACTGCCGATAGCCCAGGCGATAAAGCAGGTCCCACGTGGCGTGTGACACCGCCTTGTCCGTCGCGCCCACCAGATAAAGCCCGCGATCCGTCGAACGCAGTACGTAATCCTCGCGCTCCAGCGGACCGGTTCCGAACGTGGCCGCGAAGGGCAGCCGCGCGAAATCTCCGGCGCGCCCGATGACGATCCCCCCGCCACCGTCGCCGGTCTCAACATGGAACTCGGCGCCGCTCATCCGTCCCAGGTGACTCGCCAGTTCCGCGGCGACCGACTTCGTCGCCTCCGATGCACGCTCACCGACGGTCACCGCGAGCAGCGCCTTTCCATCACGCGCAAGCTCGACGGCGATCGCCGCCGATTCGGCGCCGTGTGCCGCGCCGGCGCAGATCAAAAGGCAGCACGCGATCGCGATCCAGCGGCGACGGGTGAAATTCGGCATGACGCGGACTCCACGGAGGGTGGATGCAGGCAACGGAATCGAAGTCTAGCAAGTGTGAAATCCGCCGTGAACAATGCATGAAAAAACCCCGGCGAATCTCGCCGGGGTTTGTCGTTGCAAATCAGTCGAGCCGCATCAACGCCTCGGTGACGCGCTCTCGCTTCCTTACGCCATGTCCTTGAGCGCCTTGAGCGGGCGCACCTTGACGACGCGCTTGGCGGGCTTCGCCTTGAACATCTGCATCTGCTTGGTGAAGGGGTTGATGCCTTCGCGGGCGGGCTTGGCCGGGACCTGCTTGACGAAGATCTTCGCCAGGCCGGGGACCGTGAACAGGCCGCCCTTCTTGAGGTTCTTGCCGATCTGGGCGCTGAGCTCCTCGAAGACCGCCTTGACGTCCTTGCGGCTCACGCCGGTCTTGTCCGAAATGCCCTTGAACACTTCGCTCTTGCTGGGTGCCTTGCCGTTCTTCTTGGCCATGGTGCGACTCCGTAGAAAAAGTAACCGTTAAAAGTGCGGTGGCCGCGTCGTCCTCAACGCCGCCGATCTCGAACTTATACCGAGCCTTTCCCTGTAAAAAAAGGGGGTTCACGCACGAAATTGCAAAATTCTTCGGGTATTTAGCACTTTGTGAGGGTTCAGAGTTCAGGGTTCGGGGTTCAGGCCGGAAAATACGGGGAAAAGCGATGCCTTGCCGCGTCACATGCTGCTGTTCGTTTCGTCTTGCCCTGATCCCTGATCCACGATCCCTGATCCCTCTGCCGACCCCTTCTTCGCACCGATCTTCGACTCCGTCCCGTTCCACAATCTGCCAATATTCGCGCGGTGCCTGAGCACGACCAATAGCCCGATCGCCGTCGTCGTCATCAGCAGCGGCCCGGTGCGCTGCACACCCCACTCCTCCACCACGGCAATAATCGCCACATACACCGGCAGCCCCACCGCCGCCGCGATGCTCGCCAGGCTCACATACTTCGACATCTTCACCACAATTACCCACGTCAATCCCGCCCCGAGCGCCGGCAGCGCGAGAAACGGCCAGAACCCCAGCAGCACACCGAGACTCGTCGCCACACCCTTGCCGCCCTTGAATCCCAGCCACACCGGCGCGACGTGACCGATCACCGCGGCGACGGCGACCGCGAGCCACCACCAGATTTCCGTCACCTTGATCAGTGACATTTTTTCGCCCACCAGACCGAACCACATCCCCGCGAACAGCACCGGCAGCATTCCTTTGAGCAGATCGAGCACGAAGCAGGCGATGCCCACTTTCCGACCAAGCACGCGCCCCGCGTTCGTCGCTCCGATGTTGCCCGACCCGACCTTCCGCAGATCGACGCCGCGCGCCAAGCCGATCAGCAAACCAAACGGGATCGACCCGCAGACATACGCCAGCGCCACCGAGACCGACCAGGGGATGTACATTTTCGGGTCCATCGTGTCGCATAGTGTAACCGCGCTGTGCCTAAATTTGTCTGCACAGGATCACGTCGCGGCGTGAAATTCGAATGACGAAATTCGAATGACGAATCAAATTCCAATGTTCAAATTCCAACGGGAAAAAGCAATCGGCATCCCCGTTTCGTCATTGGAATTTGGATTTTGATCATTGACTCGTCATTCGAATTTCGTCATTCGTCATTCCCCCGTATCATCCCGCCATGAACCACATCCCCGTTCAACTCCAGTGGCTGCCGCATGGCCAGGGCGTCGATCTTCCCGCGTATCAGACCGCGCACGCCGCCGCCGCGGACCTGCACGCCGCGGTCGCCGCAGACACCGTGATCCCGCCCGGCGAGATCCGCCTCATCCCCTGCGGCTTCGCCATCGCCCTGCCCGAAGGCTACGAAGCGCAGATCCGCCCGCGCTCCGGCCTGGCCGTGAAGTTCGGGATCTCGATGCCCAACACGCCCGGCACCATCGACGCCGACTACCGCGGCGAAATCATGGTCCCGCTCATCAACCACGGCAAAAATGATTTCATCGTCAAGCGCAACATGCGCATCGCCCAGATGCTCATCAAACCCGTCTGGCAAATCCAATGGGAAGTCACCGGTGAACTCACCACGACCACGCGCGGCGCCGGCGGGTTCGGGCATACCGGGCACTGAGGATTGTTGACGGTTGGTTGTTGATTACCGAATCATTGAACCGCGTAATCGCCTTCAATCATTTTGCTTCCAACTTGAAGCGTTCCTCAATCACGCGGTCCACTGCGGCCTTTTGCCGCCACAAATCAGGACTTTCCAAGCCATCGGCGAGTGCCGCAATTTGTTCTGCGTTCATCGACTCCAAATACCAATCCATCTTTGGCCCACAGATTGAGTAAACAGCAGGAACATACCCCGGGCAATATCGACAAACCTTTTGGCCAAGCAGATTCTTATCGACGTCACTGAGCATGCGCCAATCATGTACATGCCCGCCACGATGATCCGCAAACCAGTGATCAAGTTCTGTCGTGTGTATCTCGTCCGGGTGTGTCCAAGACTGAAGGCCGCGCTGTAGAATCCGCTCCGAACCGCAGCGAGAGCAAATTTCAATTCTTGTGCCACCGACATGCAGTATCGAGAGAACCAAGAGCAGGTAAATGACCACAGCCGTCACTGCCACTGTCGAAATGATTTTTACCCATTTCCAATTCACACTTCGGCTCCGCTGGACAAATTTAATACGAAGTCCGACCCGCGCTCGTTCATTGCCCGGAAGCGCTGGGCCACAAGGCGGCGAGTCATGATGCGGGCCAGAGGATGAGGAGCAGGGCGCCGGCGGCGAGGCTCAGGGCGAGGAGCGCGGCGGCGCGGAAGAAGAGGGCGCGGCGGGCGATCACGGCGATGAGTGCGGATTTGAATACGAGGTTGGACATGTGGGCGACGAGGATAAGACGCCAGCCGGTGGCGGGCGGGAGCTGGTTGTCGCGGACGAGCTGTGAGACGGAGAGCGTGATGGCGTCCATGTCGGTGAGGCCCGAGAGCGCGGCGACGGCGTAGAGCGCGTTGGGGCCGTAGTACTGCTTGACGGCGGCGACGGCGAAGAGGACGAGGGTGTAGACGAGGCCGAAGAAGAGCGCGGCGCGGAGGTTGGCCGGATCGCTCTGGTGCGTGATCGCGCGGTGATCGGCGCGTGTGGTGAAGAACGCGACGGCGGCGATGAGGGCCATTGCGATCATCATGGCCAGCAGCGGCGGGCCCATGACCGGCAGGCTCTGTGGCGTGACGGCGGCGATCTCGATGAGGAGCCTGGCGACGACGACAGTGGACGCGATGGCGATGACGACGGCGCCGAGGGGCGCGGTGGCGGGATGCTGGGCGGCCTGGCGGGCGCTGCTGACGGTGGTGGCGGTGCTGGAGATGATCCCGCCGAAGACGCCGCCGACCAGCGTGCCTCCGCGTGGGCCGAGCAGTTTCTGTGCGACGTAGGCGGCGAGGCTCATGCCGACGACGAGGACGACCATGAGCCAGATCTTGAAGGGGTTGAAGACATCGAGCGGGCCGATCACGTGGTTGGGCAGGATGGGAAGGATGACGAGGGTGATGAGGATGAACTGGGCGATGGCGTGCGCATCGGGCTCTCCGATGCGCCGGGCGAGATCGTGAAGCGGGCGCTTCCACTGGAGCAGGACGGCGACAGTTCCGCCGATGACGACGCCCAGCGCGGTCTGGCCGGTGGTGACGAGCGCGCCGACTGTGAACATGACCAGTGCGGCGACTTCGGTGGTGACACCGATGTCGGCGTGGCGTTTGAAGAGCTTGGCGATGTTGCCGGCGACCATGAAGGCGGCGATGCCCACCAGCCCGGCGGCAACGATCCACCCGCCGACCGATGGCGCGAACAGGCCGCAGAGCGCGCCGAGCACGGCGATAAGCGCGAAAGTTCGAACGCCGGCGATGGCGCTGTCGGTGCGTTCGCGTTGCATTCCGACGAGCAGGCCGAGGCCGAGCGCGACTCCGAGTTGGAGATAGGTTTGCGGGTCCACAGATTCAGTGTAGCGGTCGGCGGCGCATCAGATCAGGCAAAATCGCCGGAGAGGACGGGGCGGAGGATTTCGCCGTGGACGTCGGTGAGGCGGCGTTCGACGCCGTTGTGGTAGAAAGTCAGGCGCTCGTGATTGATGCCGAGGAGGTGGAGGATGGTGGCGTGGAAATCGTAGACGGTGGCGGCGTTTTCCTGGGCTTTCCAGCCGAAGGCGTCGGTGGAGCCGAAGCTGGTCCCGGCTTTGACGCCGGCGCCGGCGAGGAAGCAGGTGAAGCCGGCGGGGTTGTGGTCGCGACCGCTGGCGCCTTTCTGGAATGTGGGCATTCGGCCGAATTCGGTGCAGAAGACGACGAGCGTTTCCTCGAGCAGGCCGCGCTGCTTGAGATCGCGGATGAGCGCCGCGGCGGGCTGATCGAGGATCGGGCCGTGGACGTTGTAATTCTTCTCGATCGTCTTGTGTCCGTCCCAGTTTCCGACGCCCTCGCCCATGGCGTAGGCGCCGTTGAAGAGCTGGACAAAGCGGACCCCGCGCTCGATGAGGCGGCGGGCGAGGATGCAGTTGCGCGCGAAGCCAGCCTTGTTCTTGTTCGTGTCGTTCGCGCCGTACATCTCGAGCGTGGCGGCGGATTCACCGGCGATGTTCGTGACCTCGGGGACGCTGAGCTGCATGCGGGCGGCAAGTTCGTAGCTGGAGATCCGCGCGGCGAGCTCGGAGTCGCCGGGGAAATTCTTGAGGTGATTGGCGTTGAGCTGCTGGAGGAACTGGCGCGAGGCGGTGTCGGTGGCGGGCGTGATGTTCGGCGGCGTGGCGAGATTGCGGATCGGTTGCGAAGCATTGAAGGGCGTGCCCTGGAAGACGGCGGGGATGAAGCCGGGGCCCCAGTTGTTGGGGCCGGCCTGCGGGATGCCGCGCGGATCGGGGATGGCGACGAATGCGGGGAGGTCCTGATTTTCGCTGCCGAGCGCGTAGGTGACCCAGGCTCCCATGGAGGGGAAGCCGTCGAGGATGAAACCGGTGGACATGAAGTTTTCGCCGGGGCCATGCGTGTTGGTCTTGCCGGTCATCGAGTGGATGAAGGCGAAGTCGTCCACGAGCTCGCCGAGCTGCGGGAGGAGATCGCTGGTCATCTTGCCGGCCTGGCCGCGCGGCCGGAATTTCCAGGGGGACTGCTGGAGGTTTCCGTTTTCACCCTGGAATGTGACGAGCTTCGGGCCGGGCATCGGCGTGCCGTGGAGGCGGATGAGGTCGGGCTTGTAGTCGAAGGTGTCGATGTGGCTGATCGCGCCGGAGCAGAAGATGACGACGACGTTTTTGGCGCGAGGCGGGAAATGGGGATTTCGCGGGGCGGTGGGCGCGGTGGGATCGACGACGGGGCGGATGGGCTGCTTGCCGGAAATGGAGCCGATGGCGTTTTCGGCGGCGAGGAGTCCTTGCTGCGCGAGGAGGCTGGTGAGCGCGATGGATCCGAGGCCGGTGGCTGTCCGGCCGAGGAAATCTCGGCGGTTGAGGAGGTCGAGAGCGGGACGAGAGATGCGCTGGGGCATGGGGAGGCTCGCGCGTGTCATCGTAGCCGAAGAGGCGGAGCTGCGACTGGGGACCACTCGAACAACTAACGATCAGACGGAGTGTTTAGTGCTTTGGCCGGCAATGGAACACTCACTGACAACCGGAGGAACCGGTTATCAGTGGCACACGGAGGATTACGATGTCTTTAGGATCAGCGTGACGGATCGGTGTAATAGATGCGTTCGTAGAACTGTCGATCGACGTTGTTGGGGGCGGGCGTGTAGAACGCAGAAATCTGTGAGGTGGTGGCGTCGCGGAACTTGTAGATCTCGCCGTGGCCGTCGGCGTAGGTGAGGGAGTTCCGGTCTCCGAAGTGCCAGTTGGCGGGCCAGTCGATCCAAGCCCCGTTATACAGATAGGGGGTTCCGGTGACCCAGGATCCCTCGTTGTAGCCGCGCGGATCCCATTCATCGAGCATGAGCAGGCCGGTGCCGAGCGAGGCCCAGTGGGACATGCGTGTGGCGATCTTGGGGATCCAACCCGTACCGTTGGCGTAGTTGCTCAGGGAGAAGCTTCGGACGTAGGGGAGCGCGGCGTTGGTGGAGTTTCTTCGGGGGCAGAGGTAGACATCGTACGCGTAGCCGAGGTAGGGCGCGAGGACGCCGGCCTTCAGGTCGGCGGTCGTGTTGCCATTCCTGACCCATGCGTTGTAGACACCGGTCTGGGAAGAGCAGAGGCAGCTGGCGTTGTCGGTGGCGTAGCTGACCCATGCGACGGCGATCTGGCGCTGGTTGGACTGGCAGACGACCATGTCGGTCGTCTCGCCGGTGCTCTTGAGTGCCGGGAGCAGCATTGTGACGAGCATGACGATGATCGTCACTACGACCAGCAGTTCGATCAGCGTAAAAGCGCGGCGGCGGGGGCTGCGTCTTCCTGAGATTGAAAGGCGTAGTTGGCGGTTCATTGTTGTTCGACTCCGTGGCCCGATGGGTCCACGATGTGGGTCGGGGCTGAATGGATCAGCCCTTGGCGGGGCGGCGGCGGCGGCGGGAGATGACGCCGACGATGGTCAAGAGCATGAGTCCGCCGTGGGCCGAGAGCGGCGCGGGGATGACGGCGAACTGGCTGTTGTGGTCGATGACGGCCCAGACGACGTGGTTGACGGTGTCGATGCCGTAGGCGCCCAGATCGACGACGAGGTCTTGATGAGCCAGATCGGCGATGAAGAGGTCCCACGATTCGTGGTAGTTTCCGGCGTAGGTGCCGTCGTTGCCGATGTTGCCCTCGGTGGCGGGGTGCCAGAGTCCGTCTGAGGCGAGATAGCCCAGGAAGAGCGATTCCTCGCTCATCCCGTTGGCGAGGGCGGCATCGGGGTCATAGCTCATCTGGAGGACGAAGATGGTGCCGTTGATGCCGGTGAGGTTGACGACATCGCTGACGAGGAGGCTTTCCTCGCTGGTGGTGCGCGTGCGCCAGGCCATGGAGACGTTTTCGGCGCCAGCGGTGGTGTTGGTCCCGGCGCGGATCGTCGCATCGGAGTTGAGCGCGGCATTGCCGACGCCGGAGACTGCGTTGACGGTGGACCCAAGTCCGGCATAGCTGCCGCTGGCGGCAATCGATGCGGTGAGCGGGCTGGAGAAGGCGGCGGTGGAATTGGAATTATCGGCGGTGGCGAGGCCGACGTTGGCCGCGACATTGATGGTGTAGTCGGTTACGGTGCCGGTGTCGTGGACGACGAAGCTGCCGGTAGCCGAAGCGTTGTTGGCCGCGGACAAGGTGCCGGTGGTCGTGAAGGTGACGATGGCCGTGCCGCCGCTGGGGGCAACGGTGCCGGAGGATGCACTGGTGATGGTGAGGTTGCTGGCGGAGTCGACCGAGTACGGGGCGGAGGCGCCGCCGGTGTTGGAGATCGTGGTGCTGGAGGACAGCGTGCCGTGCCTCAGGATGTTGAGGTTGATGGTGGTCGGGGCGACGGAGATCGCGGTGTTGTTGAGGACGTACCTGAGGAAGACGTCGCCGGTGTCGGCTCCGGTGGTGGCGACGAATGACTCGAAGTGGCCCTTGGGCAGATAGGTGGCGCTGACGAGGCCGTTGAAGCTGGTGTTGCTGGTGTTGGTTCCGCCTGCGGTGATGTCGATGACCTTCCAGGTGTGCGACGAATCCCAGAACGGGTTGCCGCTGTTGGGCGTGTCGCTGGCGAGGCTGTCGACGAAGTTGATGCTCAGGATGCTCGTGCCGCCGAGGGCGAGGTTGCTGCCGGAGCCGCTGATGAGGATCTGGTCGCTGTTGGTTCCGGGTGTGGTTCCGTAGCTTCCGAGCTGCCAGAGATACGTGCCGCCTGTGGAGAGATCGAGGCCGGCGGTGTAGGACTGGATGCCGGGGCTGTTGCCGGGGCTGATGGTGTCTAAGCTGCCCGCGGTGACGGCGACGCCGATGGTGCCGGTGCCGCCGAGGGTGCCGCCGCTGGCGCCGAAGGTGACGGACTTCGTGAGGGCCGTGGCGCTATTGTAGAGCAGGGAGGCGGTGGAGCCGTTGATCGTGATGCCGCTGGTAGCGTTGATGCTTCCCGTGCTGCCGACCTGGAGGGTTCCGGCGGTGATATTGGTGGCACCGGTGTAGGTGTTGGCACCGGTCAGGTTGACAATGTCGGTGGTGGTCTTGTTAAGGCCGACGCTGCCGGCGAGAATCGCGCTGGCCGAGCCCTTGCGGAGGTCGAAGTCGGCGTTGCTGGTCAAGATGCCGCCACCGGTGTTGGTGATCCCGTTGATGCTGCCGCCGGCGAGGACGACGCCGCCGAGGGTCTGGTTGAAGCTCTGGATGTCGAAGGTGCCGCTGTTGACGGTGGCGGTCTTGGTGGTGTCGATCTGAGTGCTGCGGAGGAGCTTGAGCGTTCCGCCGGAGACCTGGACGTTGCCGGCGAGTGCGACGCCGCCGGTGTCGTTGAGGTCGAGTTCGCCGCCCTGGACGTCGGTCAGGCCCGTGGCGGTGTTGGCGGCGGTGCCGTTGAGTGTCAGGATGCCCGCGCCCTTCTTGATGAAGGCGCCGGAGCCGCTGAGGACACCGCCGAGCCTCGAATCGTTGCTGTTGGTGTCGAACGTGCCGGAGCCGGTGAAGGCGACAGCCTTGTTGGTGCTGATGCCGCCGGAGGCGGCCTGCAGCGTGCCGCCGTTGAAGGTGATGTTGCTCGCGACGCTGGTGCCGTTGATGCCGGCGGTGTTGGAGGCGAGGGTGCCGGCGTTGATGTTGATCTGGCCGGTGAAGGTGTTGGCGGCGGTGAGGCTCGTGGTTCCGGTTCCGGCCTGTGTGAAGGTTCCGGCTCCGCTGATGAGGTTGGAGAGGTTGTAGGCGCTGTTGCGGTTGATGATGAGGGCCGCGTTGTTGATGACCGCGCCGGTGCCGTCGCCGAGCGTGCCGGTGGCCCCGGCGTTGCCGATCTGCAGTGTGCCGGCGCTGATGGTGGTGGTGCCGGAGTAGGTGTTGGTGCCCGTGAAGGTCAGTGCCGTGGCGCCGTTCTTGGTGAGGTTGAACGCGCCTTCGATCACGCCGGAGATCACACCGGTGCCGCCGTTCTGAGAACCGACGGTGGTGTCACCGAGCATCGTGACCGTGCCGGAGAGGGTGCCGGCCTCAATGCGGAGAGCGCCCCATGGGCCACCGGTTTCATTCCAACCTGTGCCGCTGGTGTAGAAGTGGTTGGCGATGGTCCCGACGCTGCCGAAGGCGAGGAATTGGCCGTTGGTGTTGCCGTCGATGTAGACGTCGCCCGAGCCGAAGGGTGTCGTGAGTGCGCCGGAGACCTGAATGCGACCGGCGGTGATGTAGGTGTTGCCGGTGTAGGTATTGTTGCTGCCGACGATGAATTCGCCCTTGCCCGCAGCGACGTTGAGGGCACGGTAGGTTACGGCGAAAGCTCCGCCGCCCGAACCGTTGCCGAGGACGGAATTGATGGTGGGAATGGCGGCGTTGTAGGAGAGGAAGACCAGTTCGTTGCCGCCGCCGGGCTGGATGTTGCCGCCGGTGATCGTGCCGCCGGTGGAGCCGGAGCCGAAGAGGACGCCGCCGGTGGAGATCGTGTTGGACCCGCCGAGGGTGAGCGTGAGGGCGCCGGTGTTGAAGCGGAGGCTGTTGACGGTCGAGCCGCTGGTCGCGGTGCCGGTGCCGGTGATGTCGGCGTTGCCGGAGATGGCGCCGGAGGTGCTGAAGGCCGTCGAACCGGTCAGGGTGGTGATGAAGGCGCCGGTAGCGTCCTTGGCGGCCCAGTCGGTGCCGCCGATGGTGGCGTAGGCGGTGCCGCTGGCGGCGGTCAGGATGTTGGTGGTGCCGGCCGTGCCGCTGGTGGTCAGGACACCGTTGGTGGCCGAGACCGTGCCGCTGGGCTGAGTGATATTGAGTGTGCCGCCGGTGAGGCGGGTGATTCCCTTGAGGTCGAGCACGAGGGTGTTGCCGGTCGCGGAGGTCATCGTGATGCCCGAGGCGCCGACGCCGACGGTTGTGCCGTTGGTGAAGGTCTGGGAGTTGGCGACCGAGGCCTTCTGCGTGAGGTTCAGGACGCCGCCGCCGACGACGGCGCTCGCTCCGGTGACGGAGGATCCGCCGAAGACCAGTCCCGCGGAGGTGTTGAGAATGATGTTGGTGGCGGGCGAGGTGGCCTGGCTGAAGTCGAGCTTGAGGACGCCGGTGGAGTTCAGCGAGTTGTTCGGCCCGTTGACGACGCTCGTCGCACCGGTGTAGGTGTTGGTTGCGCCGAGCGTGAGCGTCCCGCTGCCCCACTTGGTCAAGCCGCCATCGGGCGTGCCGCCGAGTGCGGCGTCGTGGATGAGGGCCTGGGTGATGAGGTCGGTCTGGCCATTGGTATCGATGATGGCTCCACCGGCCTGGACGTTGGCGGTGAGGTTGGCGCTGGCGGCGAGGAAGGTGGTGGAACTGGCGGCCGAGGCCTTGAGGACGCCGCCGTTGAAGTTGAGCTTGGTTCCTGCGACAGAGGTGTTGATGGCCTGGACGGCGAGTGTGCCGCCGTTGAGGGCGACGACCGGGTTGGTTCCGGCTCCGACGTTGAAGACACCCGCCGCGGCGCCGACGGCGGTGAACGTGCCGGAGGTCATGGTGAAGTTGCTGACAGATGCGGAGTTGTTGCCGTTGTTGCCGGTGCTGCTGAACGTGCCGCCGTTCATGACGAGCGTCGATCCGGCGGTGGCGAAGAGGATCTGGTTGTTGCCGGTGCCCGTGAGGTTGATGGAGCTACCGGTGTTGAGATTGAGGGTGACGGTTCCCTTGAGGTCCATGCGGCCGTTGTAGGGGGTGACGACGCCGCCGTAGTTCAGCGTGCCGGTGCCGCCGACCGAGAAGCCCAGGACGTTGCTGGGCGTGCCGCCCATGGTGATGTTGCTGTTGATCGTGGCGGTGGTGTTGACGATCAGGTCGCTGTTGCCCGCGTTGCCGTCGGCGACCTGGAGGACAAAGCCGATGCCGGTGACGGGCGTGCTGGCGGCGCCGGAGTTGATGGTCAGGATGCCCGTGCCGAAGGCGCTGGCGTTCTGGACGTTGATCGAACCGCCGCTGATGGTGGTGCCGCCGGTGAAGGTGTCGGCGGCGCTGAGGGTCAGGACGCCCGCGCCGCTCTTGGTCAGGCTGCCGGCGCCGGAGATGATGCCACCGAGGGTCTGGTTCGAAGTGCTGCCGATGTTCAGGACGCCGGCGTTGGTGATGGTGTTGGAGTAGGTTCCGCCGCCCAGCGTGCCGGTGATCGAGAGGGTTCCGGCGGTGATGGTGGTCGGGCCGGAGTAGGTGTTGTTGGCGCTCAGGACGAGTGTGCCGGCGCCGAGCTTGTTGAGGCCGACGGTGTTGGAGCCGCCGCTGATGACACCGGTGGCGGTGAATGTTCCGCCGGAGTTGGCGGTGTCGATGCCGATGGTCGAGCCGGTCTTGAACCCGCCGGAGCCGGTGCCGAGCGCGGCGATGGTGGTGACATCGGAGTCGGTGAATTCGCCGGCGCCGCCGACGTTGAGCGCGAGCGTGCCGCCGGAGTTGACGACGATGTTGGCAGCGGTCCAGCTGGCGGGGGTGGCGTTATAAAGGCCGGCTTCCTTGGTGATGTTGAGGCGGCCGGCGCTGACGGTGGTGACGCCGGTGTAGCTGTTCGTGCCCGAGAGGGTCTCTACGCCGGTGCCGATCTTCGTGAAGGCGCCGGTTCCACTGAGGTTGCCGCTGTAGGTGGCGTTGGTGTTGTCGTTGCCGACGCGGATTTCGACGGCGCCGGAGGAGGTGTCGGCGAGTGCGAAGTTGCCGGCGCCGGCGAGGCTGCCGATGGTGAAGGGCGTCTCACCGGGTGTGAACTGCAGGCCGTTGGCGACGCTGACGGTGACGAGGCTGCTCTGGACGGCGGGCGTGTTGGCGAGGTTGAGGACGCCGCCGGTGATGGTGACGGCGGAGGCGGCGAGGTTGCCGGTGATGATCAGGGTGCCGTTGGTGATGCTGGTCGGGCCGCGGTAGGTGCTCGCCCCGGCGAGGGTCCAGGTGCCGGTGCCCTGCTTGGTGACGCGGGTGTCGCCGTTGCCGACGCTGGCGAAGCCCGTGGCGTCGGAGATGGTGCCGTTGATGAAGTTGCCCGTCGAGGTGCCGTCGAGGACCAGCGTGTCGAAGTGGGCGGTGACGGTGCCCGATTCCTGGTTGGTGACGGCACCGTTGATGATGACGGAGGTCGTGGTGGGATTGAGCGTGGTCGGCCCGCCGGTCAGGCCCGTGAGGCCAAGGCCGGTATAGCGTTGCTGGTAACCGTTGGCACCGGTGAAGTTGAAGACGCCGGTGAGGGCGTTGGCTGTGGTGCCGTTGTTCAGGACTCCGAATACGACCGTGCTTCCGGTCGTCGCGCCGCCGGCGTTGCCGACGTCGATGGTGACGGTGCCAGCCGCGGAGAGCGTGATGTTGTTGCCCTGGCTGATGTTTCCGGAGGCGTCGTTGAGGACCGACAGGGTCGTGCCCGGGGCGATGCTGACAGCGCTGGTGCCCGGCAGGGCGCTGGTGCCCTTGGCCTGCAGGGTGCCGGTGGTGATCGTGGTCGTGCCGGTGTAGGAATTGGTTCCGCCGAGGACCAGCGTGCCGGTGCCGAGCTTGGTCAGGGCCAAGCCGCTGCCGCCGGGGTTGGTGATGGTGGCGTTGTGGGTGAAGACGCCGCCGCTGGCGTTGGTGGTGTCGAGGGCGATCGTCGAGCCGTCGTTGAATCCGGTGCTCACGCCGGAGAGGTTGGTGATGATGGCCAGGTCGCTGGAGGTGAACTCGCCGGTGCCGCCGACGTTGAGCTGCAGGGTTGTGCCGGCGTTGACGGTGAGGTTCGCGGCGGTCCAGTTTGCCGTGACGTTGTTGTAGAGCGCGACTTCCTTGGCCAGGGCCAGCGTGCCGCCGTTGATGCGGGTCGGGCCGGTGTAGGAGTTCGTGCCCGTCAGGGTGAGCGTGCCGGTGCTGTTCTTGGCCAGGCCGCCGTCCGCGGTGACGCCCAGAGTCGCGTCGTGCGTCAGGTTCGAGGCGACCGTGACCGCGAAGGTGTTGGTATCGATCACCGCGCCGCTGCCGCTCGAAACGACGGTCGAGACGAACGACGGGATGAAGTTGGTGTTGGCGGCCAGCGCCTTGAGTGTGCCGCCGCGGAAGTTGATCGTGGCGTTGCCCGTGACAGGGGCGAAGTTGCCGATCGCGGTGATGCTGGTCGTGCCGCCGTTGAGGTTCAGCGTGCCGCCCTGGCCGGACGCGAGACCGGAGCGGAGGTTGAGAGTCGAACCGGTGAAGGATGCGGTGCCGGAGTTGACGGTCAGCGTGCCGCCGATGGCCGCGCCGCCGGTGCCCATCGGCGTATTGGCCCAGTTGGTGTTGCCGTTGGTGGAGACCGATCCGCCGTCGATCTGCAACGTCGCGCCGGTGAAGACCGAGAGGGAGCCGTTGGCGCCGTTCGCATTGCTCGCCAGATTTCCGCCGGCGGCGAGGATGAGGGTGATCGAATCGGACCCGCTACCGACGCCAAGGAACGTGCCGACGTTGCCGGTGTTGCCCGAGAGGGTGAGCGTGCCGGTGCCGCCGAAGCCGATGCCGCTGGCGTTGGCGGTGCTCGAGGGGAGGATGAGGGTGGCGAAATTGGCGGTGCCGTTGACGATGAAATTCGTCGCGGCAAGATCGGGGCGGGCGTTGGCGGTGAGGAACGTGAACGAAGTGCCGGTGATCACCGTGCCGCTGGCGTTGATAGTCAGCGAGCCGCTGCCCAGCGCGGTAGTGCTGCCAACGGCGATGGAGCCGCCGTTGACGAACGTGCCGCCGGTGTAGGTGTTGACACCGCTGAGGGTCAGCGTGCCGGCGCCGCTCTTGGTCAGCGCCGCGCTGCCGGAGATGACGCTGCTGATCGTCAGGCTGTCGCCGGAGGCATCGGTGCGGATGACGAGGTCCGAGGCGGTGGTGGTCAGGGTGCCCGTGAGGATGGACGCGGCGTTGTTGCCGGTCTTGAGGATCCCGCCGCTGCCGAGGGTCAGCGTGTTGGCCGGGGTGATGGTCAGGCTGTTGGCCCCGGCGATCTTGAGGGTCGCGATGGTGGTCGTGGTCTGGCCCGTGATCGCGCCGTTGAGCTGGACGTTGCTGGCGGCGGTGGTGCCGGCCATCGTCGCGCCGCCGGCGACGTTGATGAAGTTCGTATCGGTGCCGTAGACGGGGGCGCGGAGGAATCCGCCGGCGTCGTTGAAGGCGTAGTTGGACCCGCCGAAGAACATGCCCTGGTTGATGAAGCCCGTGCCCTGGCCGGTCAGGGTGATCAGGTTGGTCGTGCCGTTGGAGCCGCCGGAGACGATGAAGTTGGCGGTGGCGCCGGTGGCTCGGGAGACGAAGGAGGAGAAGACCAGGCCGGAGTTGCCGCTGGTTCCGTAGGTGGACTGGATGGTGTCGTCACCGGAGGCGGTGAGGGTCAGCGCACCGAGGTTCTGGATGACGCCGGAGCCGGTGCCGAGGTTGTTGTAGTTGAACACGCCGCCGGGGCTGCCGAACGAGAGGGCCGTGGTGGCAAGGCTGCCGGTGCTGGCGTCGATGTTCAGCGTGCCGCGGGAGACGGTGGTCGTGCCGGTGTAGGTGTTGGCCGCGGTCAGTGTGGTCGAGCCCGTGCCCGCCTGGGTGACGGTGCCGGCGCCGCCGATGCCGATGCCGTAGTTCATCGCGAAGGACTGGGCGAACGTCAGGTTGGCGCCGGACCCGACCGTCGTGGAGCCGGTGTTGTTCACGGTGCCAGTGAAGACGACGGAGCCACCGAGGACGAGATTAACGGCTCCGGTGATGTTGCCCGTGTAGGTCAGCGTGCCGCCGCTGCTGCCGAGGCGGTAGGTGGTTCCGTTGGGCGTGAACACGCCGCTGTAGGTGTTGTTGCCGATGGTGCCCAGGAACGCGCCGGTGAGGTTGGCGCCGCCGCTGCTGAAGTCGAGGGCGTTGCTGCTATTGGCGACCAGGGCGATAGTGCCGGTGGTGCTCGGATTGGTGATGCGGCTGAGGAAGGTTTGGTCGATCGGCGAGCCGATGCCGACAGTCGCGGAGTTGTCGAGCGTGATATTGCCGGTGCCGCTGGCGGCGGTGGTGCCGAAGATCAGCGTGCCGGCGTTGATGATCGTGCCGCCGGTGAACGTGTTCGTGCCGCTGAGGGTCAGCGTGCCCAGGCCGTTCTTGGTCAGGCCGCCGCTGGTGTTGGCCGCGGTGGTGACCGTGCTGGCGGTGGCCGCGACGGCCGGGCCGCCGCCGGAAAGCGTGAAGGTCGGCGTGCCGGTGTAACCGACGCCGGGGTTGGTGATCGTGATGCTGCCGACCTTGAGGGTTCCGGTGCCCGAGCCGTCGTCGACCATGTTGGCGATGGCGGTGGCGCCGGTGCCGGTGCCGGAGATCGTGACGTGCGGGGCGCCGATGTAGCCCGAGCCCTGTGTGAGCAGGGGCAGCGTGGCGATGCCGTTGCCGGTCGGAGCGAGCAGGTTGGCGGCGATGGTGTCGTTGAAGCCGTTGGTGTCGATGATCGCGCCGCCGGTGAAGGAGCCGAACGCGCCGTTGACGTAGACGGCCGAGAGCGCGGGCAGGAAGGCGGTGCTGGAGGAACTGGATTGCAGCGTGCCGCCGCTGAAGTTGAGGTAGGCGGTGACACCCGCAACTTTCGTGAAGTTGTTGGTCCTGAGCGTGCCGCCGTTGAGGTTGAGGATGCCGGTGCCAACGCCCGCGCCCGAGCCGTACTGCACGGTGCCGCCCGTTGCGGACGAGTTGTTGATCAGGCCGCCGAGCACGTTGAGTTCCGCGCGTCCACCGGCGTTGTTGTTGTCCCAGAGGAGTCCGAGCGTCTGGTTGGCGCCGGTCACACTGCGGTTGATCGTGCCGCCGGTGATGGTGAACTCACCGATCGAGGCATTGGTGCGGCTGAGGATCATGAAGGTGGTGTTGTTGACCGTGCCGCCGGTCATGAGGCCGACGCCGGTCGCGACAGAGTTGGCGCTGTCGGAGGCGTTGCCGCCGAATTGGAAGCGGGTGACGTTGACCGTGCCGGCGTTTATGCCCAGGAAGCCATACGCGCTGTTGTTGCGACCGATGTTAAGTGTGTATTCGGCGTCGGCGCCGAGCGTGATGGTCCCGCCGTTCATGTTGACCGCAGCGTTGCTGCCGCTGTTGTAGCCGACGTAGAGGTAACGCGCAGTCAGGTTGCCGTTGATGTTGAGGACCGAATTGCCCGCCGCGGAGAATCCGACGGCGACATCGTTCACGCCGGTGCCCTGATTGATCGTGCCGGTGAGGTTCAGCACGCCGCCGTTGACGATCGTTGCACCCGTGTAGGTGTTCGCCCCCGAGAGGGTCCACGTGCCGGTGCCCTGCTTGACCACGCTGGTGGTGCCGGTGCTGTTGACAATCGCCCCGGCGATTTCGCCGGTGCCGGCGGTCGAGCCCTGGAGGGTCAGAGACTTGGCGCCGTTGGCGGAAGCGGTGAAATTGGTCGTGAACTTGAGCAGGCCGGTGCCCGACTGGTCGATCGCGCCGCCGGTGGTGGTGCCGTTGAGGTTGATGATGCGGTTGGTGGTCTCGCCGGTGCCGGTGTACAGGAGTGTGGCGTTGCTTGTCGAGCCGCCGATGCTGACGGTGGTGCCGGCGCCGAGGTTGCTGGTGACGGATCCCTGGTTGCCGATGCTGGCCACGCTCACCGTGCCGGTGTTGATGGCGACATTTCCGAGGAACGTGTTCTGGGCGGTCAGGACGATCGTGCTCTGGACGAGGCTGGTGTTGTAGGCCTCGAAGTTGTTGGTCGCGACGCCGGTGATCTTGGCATTGATGGTCAGGATGCCGCCGGCGACGGTCGCGCCCCAGTCGTCGCTGTTGTTGGCGGCGCCCAGGACGAGCGTGCCGCCGCCGGTGGCGTTGATTGTGCCGCCCGCGCCGCCCGCGGTGCCGGTGTAGCGGATGCCCGCACCGCCGGCCGCGTTCATCGTGACGGTGCTCGAGCCGATGTCGATCACGCCGCCGTTGGTGGTGATGAACAACTGGCCGAAGGTGTTGGTCGCGGCGCCGAGCGTCAGGGTTCCGGCGCCCGACCAGTTCACGAGGCTGGTCGTGCCACCGGTGATCGAGTTGCTGACGGTCGGGCTGTCGCTGCGGTTGAACGTCACCGTCGCGCCGCTGGCGATGGTGACGGTGCCGGTGCCGTTGCCCAGCGTGCCGGTCGTGCCGCCGGTGCCGACCTGCAATGTGCCGGCGGACACGGTGGTCGCGCCGCTGTAGGTGTTGTTCACCGTCAGCACCGCCGTGCCGGTGCCCAGCTTGGTGAAGCCACCGGTGGTCTGGTTCAGGACCTGATCGACCGCGAAGATGTTGGCGACGTTGTTGATGTCCAGGCTCACCGTCTTGGTCGCGTTGAAGACGGCGGTGTGGCCGCTGCCCGTGATGCTCGTCAGCGTCGTTCCGGTGACCTGCAGCGTGCCGCCGTCGAAGACGATGTTGGACGACGGGTCGCCGAGGTTGCCGGCCGTGCCGACGCTCAGCGTGCCGGCGCTAATCGTCGTCGGGCCGGTGTAGGTGTTGGCGCCGCTGAGGACCAGCGTGCCGGCGCCGGCCTTGGTCAGGCCCGTCGCGGTGCCGTTGGAGATGACGCCGCCGAGCGTCAGGGTGCTGGCGTTGGCGGTGATGGTGCGGCTTCCGGCGGCGCCGTTGAGGGTGATGGCCCCGGTACCGAGGTTCAGGGCATTGGTGCCGGTGAATGCGAAGTCGCCGGCGATGTTCACCGCGTTGTTGTTGGCGTTGACCAGGTTGGCGACGGTGCTGTCGAGCGTGCCGCCGTTGATGGTCAGCGTGCCCGCCGTGGCGCCCAGCGCGGTGGTGCTGCCGAGCTTCAGGGTGCCGGCGGTCAGCGTGACACCGCCGGTGAAGGCGTTGACGCCCGAGAGGGTCAGCGGCGAGGTGGCGCTGTTCTGCGTGACGCCGGTGACGTTGGACCCGATGTTGGAGCTGATGACCGTGGCACCGGTTCCGGCGCCGTTGTTGGTGATCGAGCCGATCATGTTCACGGGGTTGGTGGAGACCGTGATCGTGCCGGTGCCGGTGGCGGTGGTCGTGGTGAACAGCTTGCCCGTGCCGGTGATGCCGCCGGTCATGGTCAGGGCGTCGGTGGTGTTGTCGGTCGAGAGCGTGAGGTTGTTGTTGAGCGTCACGGCTCCGCTGAGCGTGAAGGTCTGGCCGCCGCCGGTGGTGCGGATGATCAGGTTGCCGGTGGTGCCGGCAACGGTGCTGATGGCGTTCGTGCGGGTGCCACCGGTATTGGACAGGAGCAGGATGGCATCGTTGCTGCCCGAGGTGTCACCGATGCTGATCGCACCGGTGCCGAGTCCGGCGAACACGAGTGCCTGCTCGAACAGGGTGCCGGCCTTGATCTGGATGGTGAATGGGTTTGCGGAGTTGGCCCCGCTGATGAGCATCCGCGAGGTGGTGCTGTTCTGGATCACACTGGTCACGTTGGCGCCGATGACCGCGCTGATCGTCACATCGCCGGTTCCGGTTCCGCTGTTGGTGATCGTGCCGGTGTTGTTGGCCGCGGTGGTGGAAACCGTGACGCCGCCGGCGATGGAGCTGTTGTTGTTGAGGACCAGGTTGCCCGTGCCGCCGACGCCGCCGGAGATCG